>NZ_CEYXRG010000045.1:0-2043 GCF_982940295.1 Leisingera sp. | reverse complement strand
GCTGTGCTGCCCGCCGCGGCCCCCGCCCGGATCGGATCGCCAATGCGATCCGATCCACAGTCGCTCTGCGCCTGCATTGAACCCAAAGTGCTGCTTCCCATCCGGGCCCGGGAGAGTCGCCCGCTGTGCCGTTACCGGGTGGCGGCTGCGGGAAAAGCTTGTAAGGTCCGCTGCACAGGCAAAATTCATTTGAGGAGAACCGGAATGCCGGTATTGCGCGACAGCGGGTTCAGCGGCGAAATCACTTGGCTGGGCAGCGTCCCGGCAGGTGCGGGGCTGCAGGCGGTTCCTTCGGACACACTGGTGCTGGGGTTCGGCGGAATTGCTGGCGAGCGCCACGAGGGCGAAAACCGCGCCTCCTGCGTGCGGGTCCGCAATCTTTACCCGGAGGGCACCGAAATCCGCAACGTGCGCCAGCTGACCATTCTGTCGGAGGAAGAACTGGCGCTGATCGCAGCGGATATGGAAATGGACCGGATCGACCCTGCACATCTGGGCGCGACCGTGGTGCTGCGCGGGATCCCGGATTTCACTTTTGTGCCGCCGTCCTCGCGTCTGCAGGGGCCGGACGGGGCAACCGTGACCGTGGACATGGAAAACCGCCCCTGCGTGCTGCCGGGCCGGGAGATCGAAAAGGACCATGCGGGCTTTGGCGCCCGCTTCAAACCCGCAGCACAGAATCGCCGGGGAATCACTGCCTGGGTGGAGCGCCCCGGAACCCTGTCCCTGGGCGCCAGTCTCACCCTCTTTGTGCCGGACCAGCGCGCCTGGGCCCCGTGAGTTCCTTCTTTTAGGGGAATGCGTTTCCTTTAAGGAACCCGGAGCGGCGCGGGGAAAGAGCCCACGCCGCTTCAAGGCAGGATAATGTCGGAAATCACGCGCGCGTTTTGCCGCATATTGGCTAAGTCTATCGCGAAACCGGCATCCTTGTGCCGGCGATCGTATGCAAACTCAGCAGGAACCTTGCCATGAGCTACAAGAGTGACATTGAGATCGCGCGTGAGGCGCAGAAGAAGCCGATCCAGGAGATTGGTGCTAAGATCGGGATTTCCAGCGATGATCTGCTCCCCTACGGCCACGACAAGGCGAAGGTGAGCCAGGCGTTCATCGACTCGGTGCAGTCCAAGGAAGACGGCAAGCTGATCCTGGTGACCGCGATCAACCCGACCCCGGCGGGCGAAGGCAAGACCACCACCACCGTGGGCCTGGGCGACGGGTTGAACCGGATCGGCAAGAACGCGATGATCTGTATCCGTGAAGCCTCGCTCGGCCCGAACTTCGGCATGAAGGGCGGCGCTGCAGGCGGCGGTTACGCGCAAGTGGTGCCGATGGAGGAAATGAACCTCCACTTCACCGGCGACTTCCACGCCATCACCTCGGCCCACTCGCTGCTCAGCGCGATGATCGACAACCACATCTACTGGGGCAACGAGTGCGAGATCGACGTGCGCCGCGTCGCCTGGCGCCGGGTGGTCGACATGAACGACCGCGCTCTGCGCCAGATCACCGCGTCCCTGGGCGGCGTGTCCAACGGCTTCCCGCGCGAAACCGGCTTTGACATCACCGTGGCTTCGGAAGTGATGGCGATCCTGTGCCTTGCGACCGACCTCAAGGACCTGGAAAAGCGCCTGGGCGACATCATCGTGGCCTACCGCCGCGACAAGACCCCGGTCTACTGCCGCGACATCAAGGCCGAAGGCGCGATGACCGTTCTGCTGAAGGACGCGATGCAGCCGAACCTGGTGCAGACCCTGGAAAACAACCCGGCCTTCGTGCACGGCGGCCCGTTTGCCAACATCGCGCACGGCTGCAACTCGGTCATTGCCACCAAGACCGCGCTGAAAGTGGCTGACTATGTCGTCACCGAGGCGGGCTTTGGCGCGGACCTGGGCGCCGAGAAGTTCATGAACATCAAGTGCCGCAAGGCAGGCATCGCGCCGTCCGCGGTTGTGCTGGTCGCCACCGTGCGCGCGATGAAGATGAACGGCGGCGTTGCCAAGGCGGATCTGGGTGCCGAGAACGTCGAGGCGGTGAACTCCGGCT
>NZ_CEYXRG010000044.1:0-2781 GCF_982940295.1 Leisingera sp. | reverse complement strand
GGCGGCGGGGCTGTCCATCCCCATCAGGTTTCGGCTGCCGGGCTGGGAAACCCCGTCGCTGCCCCAATAGTAGCGCTGCTCGTTGCCGGGGCTCAGCGACAGTTCCCGGCGGTAGCGGGTCAGGTCGAAGTCATAGGCGTTTTCGCGCTCCACATATTGCGCGTTGTCGACAGTTTCGGCGGTGAGGGTTATGCCCAGACGCTCCAGCGCCCGGGCGTAGATTTCCGTCACCGTCTTCATCTCGCCGTCGCCCTGGCGGATCAGCACGGTGAGGTCCAGCGCTTGTCCTTCACTATTGCGCAGCACCCCACCGGTGACGGTCCAGCCTGCGTCTTCCAGCAATTTCATGGCCTTGCGCAGGTTGCCGCGGTTGCGCTTGCTGCCGTCGCCCTGGGGCAGGGTATAGCCGTCCAGCGTGCCGGGCAGCAGGCTGTCCGCAAACGGCTCCAGCAGCGCGCGCACCTTGCCGCTGGCCGCCCCCGGCTGCAGTCCCAGTGCCGAGCCGGAGAAATAGGAGGTGATGCGCGGCTGCACGCCGCCGGTCACGGTGCCGTTGATGTATTCGAAGTTGAATGCCAGCAGCAGCGCCTCGCGCACGCGCCAATCATCCAGCGGCGCACGGCGCGTATTCATCACCAGTCCGGTCATACCGGAAGGGCGCTGGTGCGGGATCTCGCTTTTGACCACATCGCCGCGGGTGACGGCCGGGAAGCTGTAGACACTGTCCCATTTGTCGGCATTGAACTCGCGCACCGCGCTCAACTCGCCCGCCTTGAAGGCTTCGAACAGCACGGTCTCGTCGCCGAAGAAGTCGATGCGCATCTCGTCGAAATTCTGGGTGCCGCGCTGCAGGGGCAGGTCCTTGCCCCAGTAATCCGGATTGCGGCGCAGGGTCACAAAGCGGCCCGGCTCATAGGCGCTGACCACATAGGCCCCGGTGCCGATGGGCGCGCCCTCGACGGTGGCGCTGGCAAAATCCTTGCCCTCCCACTGCGCCTTTTTCAGGATCGGGCGCATTCCGGCGATCAGGGCCAGCTCGCGGTCCTCAGTGTTGAAGGTCAAGCGCAGGCTGCGCGGGCCGGTCTGTTCGATCCGCTCTACCTTGGCCCAGAATCCGCGGTAACGGGGATGCCCTTGGGTGCCGAGCGTTTCATAGGACCAAATCACATCCTCGATGGTGACCGGGCTGCCGTCGGAGAATCGTGCCTCTTCCCGCAGGGTGAATTCCACCCAGGAGCGGTCCTCCGGCACCTCAATCGATTCGGCCAGGAGGCCGTACAGGGTGAAAGGTTCGCCCCACGAGCGGCCCATCAGGCTTTCGTATCCCCAGAACCTCAGCTGCCAGGGAGAGGTCCCTTTGAGGGTGAACGGGTTCAGAGAGTCAAAGCCGCCGGTGTTGCCAAAGACCACCTTGCCGCCTTTGGGGGCATCGGGGTTGGCGTAGGGCAAAGACACAAAATCCGGTGGCAGGGCGGGGTCCCCGTACATAGCTATGCCATGCGCCGATTCTGCCTGCGCGGAATTCGCGGCAAATGCCAAGGTGATTCCAGCCAGTGCCGTGCGAAGATTCAGGAAATTTTCTTTTCGCAGTTTCACAACAATCCCGCTCTGCCCTTATTTTCTTGCCTCTGCACGCTACGTGCGCTTTTTCGTCTTTTCAAACTTTTAGCTTGGACGAAAGCCGGAAATTGCTTATAAAGAGATCACTGCTCGATAGGTTTCTTGCCTGTATGAAACCTGCCTCAATAACTAACGCCCGCCTTGTGCGGGCGTTTTTTTCTGGCCTGTTTCCCTTCCGTTTTGACCGCAAATGCCCCTGCGTTCCGCCGGGGCTCTGCGTCGTCTTACGCGTTCCCTTTGCATCTGCAGCATGGCACAGTGGCGCCAGTTTCATTGAGCCAAAGCGGAGAAGCTGATGTCCTTGCAAGGGAAGACTGCCGTCATCACCGGATCGAATTCAGGCATTGGCCTGGGGGTTGCACGCGAACTGGCGCGGGCAGGGGCCAATGTGGTGCTGAACTCCTTCACCGACCGGGAGGAAGACCACGCGCTGGCTGAAGAGCTGGCCAATGAGTTCGGCGTCCAGGCACAGTACGTCCAGGCCGATATGTCCAAGGGTGCCGACTGCCGGGCGCTGATCGAAAAGGCCGGGTCCTGCGATATCCTTGTGAACAATGCTGGCATTCAGCATGTCGCGCCGATCGACGAATTTCCGCAGGACAAGTGGGATGCGATCATCGCCATCAACATGAACTCGAACTTCCACACCATGGCGGCGGCCCTGCCCATGATGCGGGCCGCGGGCTGGGGGCGGATCGTCAACATCGCCTCTGCGCACGGATTGACGGCCTCGCCCTACAAAGCGGCTTATGTGGCAGCGAAGCATGGAGTCGTGGGCATGACCAAGACGGTGGCTCTGGAAACCGCCGAAGAGCCGATCACCTGCAATGCGATCTGCCCGGGCTATGTGCTGACGCCGCTGGTGGAGGCGCAGATTCCGGACACTATGGAGAAATACAGCATGGGCCGGGAAGAGGTGATCAAGAAGGTGATGCTGGAGCGCCAGCCGAGCCGCGAGTTCGCCACTGTCGAGCAGCTGGGCGGCACTGCTGTGTTCCTGTGCTCGGACGCGGCGGCGCAGATCACCGGCACCGCGATCAGCGTCGACGGCGGCTGGACCGCGCTGTAACCGCACTATGAGGAGGTGAGAGGGGGCCGGCCCCCTCTTGGCCTGGCGGCCAATTCACCCCCGGGATATTTTCAGCCAGATGAAGAGGCGGA
>NZ_CEYXRG010000043.1:0-4547 GCF_982940295.1 Leisingera sp. | reverse complement strand
CCCCCTCCTCTTCAATTTCCAACATCTCCCGCCCGGTTTCACCGGGCGCCCGATCTCTTTTGCCCGTTCACAGGAGGCTTGCCATGAGCCAGCTTGATCTCTCCAAACCCGCACGCCCCGATTGGTGGCAGTTCGCCGAAGACTGCGCCCGCCGCTATCATCTCCACTGCGAAGAACTGCAGCAGGCGCGCCGCAAGACACTCAAAGAAGACGCGCCAGACGGCAGTGCTGGCACCGGGGAGCCCCTTGTGCCCCCTGCACCGGATCACCCCCATTCTTTGCTGCAGCAGCTGAGCGAGAACTCGGACGCGCGGCATCTGCCGCCGGAGCTCTGGGAAGCGCTGGAGGAAGAAGGCGCCGACCCGTACGCATGTGATGACGCGGGCCGCTGGCTGCCGGTAACAGACCTGCCGGCAGACAAGCTGCTTCTTCTGCTTCGGATCGCCGCGGCCTTCGGCTCCCCGGCTGCGGTGGACACGCAGCTTGCCCGTGGCGCCGTGCTGATCCTGCACAACATTCCTGCCTCCGGGTTTTCAAGCGTGGAAAATCTCCTCAACCACGCCCTGCTGCCGCCGGGCTGGCAGGCCCATGACGGCCGGCGCCAAGTGCAACTGAACCAGCGCGTGACCCTCGCTGTCCCCAGTGCCCGCGATGGTGCGATTGAACAGCAACACATTGATGAGCTGCAGGATCTGATCATCAAGGGTCTAGCGCACAGCCAGCCTTTGTGGATCTGCTTGCCGGATGAGATGGCGCTGCCGGCACCGCTGGTGGCGGAGCACTGTCATCAACTGACAGTGCCGCAAGTGGACGCGGATTTTCTGATCGCCCTGCTGCGCCAGACGCACAGCCGCACGGGCCGCATCGATGAAGCCGCCACCCGCGCCGCGCTGCCCCCGAACGGCCAGTTGCAAGGGCTCTCCACCGCCGCACTCTCTTTCGCCCTGCGCGCACCCACAGCGAAGAAGATGGCTCAGCGCCTGTCCCAGGCGCTAACCGCCGCTGCCGCTTCACCGCCCGAAGCCCACGCGCCAAGGGAGAAGATCACAGGCATTGGCCGGTCCTATGACACCGCCCGGCAACTGGTTGCAGACCTGCGACTCTGGGACGAAGGCGGCGTGGCCTGGAATGAGATCCCGCACTCCTTGCTGCTTTTTGGCCTGCCGGGCACCGGCAAGAGCCACCTCGCCCGCGCGATGGGCCGGAGCGCCGGGGTCAATTGCGTCGAGACAAGCTGCGCCGAATGGCAGGCCAAGGGGCATCTGGGCAACCTCCTGCACGCCATGCGCAAAAGCTTCGATGAAGCCCGGAAGAATGCTCCCTGTATCCTCTTCATCGATGAGATCGACGCGATCGGTTCCCGCGACAGTGCCGGCGACAACAGTGCCAGCTATAGAAGGCAAGTGGTTGCTGGCTTTTTGGAGCAGATGGACCGCATCAGCCGGGATGCAGGGATCATGGTGGTTGGTGCCTGCAACCACCCGCAGCACATCGACCCCGCAGTTCTTAGAGCCGGGCGGTTTGACATCAAGATCGAGATGCCGCTGCCAAGCAAGGCAATGCTGCAGCACCTCCTTGCTGAGCGGCTGCAGGACGCATTCCCCGAGGATGCGATGTTGGAGCTGGCGCGGGACTGCATTGGCAAAACCGCCGCCGACGTGGACGCCGCGGTGCGCTCTGCCCGCAGTGAAGCCCGGCACAGCGGCTGCCCGCTCGATCTGCAGCTTCTGCGCCGCCATCTCGGTGTCAGGGAGCTGGAGGAGAACCACGGCCTGCTTTACCGCATTTGCGTCCATGAATGCGGCCATGCCATCGCCGCCTGGATCTTCGGAGAGGCGATCACGCAGGTCCGGGTTGCTGCCGCAGGCGGAACAATCGAACGGGATGTTCCCCCGAATCCGGGTCTGGCGTCAGATTTCGACCGTCAGCTCTACGTCCACCTCGCGGGGCGGGCGGCGGAGCGGCTCATCTTTGGGACTGTGTCCGCGGGCGCTGGCGGCAGCGCCACGTCCGACTTGGCACAGGCTGCGCGGATTGCGTTGGCAGTGGACCACGAGCTGGGACTCGGCGCCTTCGGCAACGGCTGGTTTGGACCGCAGGATCCAGCCCAACTTGCAGAACCCGACCGCAAACGCCTCCGTGAGAAGCTCGACTACGCGGAGGACCACGCACGCGCGCTGCTGTACCCCCATCAGCAGCTGCTGCAGAACATGGCTGCAAACTTGGTGCAGAAACGAGAGTTCGATGCCAAGGTGGTCCGGTCCTGGCTGCGCGACGTGCCGCGCAAAAATGGCCCAGAGCCGGTCCTGGACCAGTAGATGCGCCCGCCAACCAAGCCGCACCGCCGCGAGGTTTGCACAATTCCTATGTGCAAACTTCCGCGGCGCAGGCTCCAGTTGGCCCAAAATCCGGAAAACTCCCTCCCAGAAAGGTTTTGTCCCAAAGCCCCGCCGGGTCGGTCTATGCCCGCATCCCTTCCCACCTCCTTCTGCAGAGGGAAAGTTCCGTATTTCGAGGCCCTTATCCACAATTTCCGTCTCCGCAGGGTTACAACCCGGGTCGCTCCAACCCAATCCGGCGCAGTAAACTGTCTCCATCAGCACACGCGGGCGGCCACCGCCCACCGGAGACAGGAGACCTCGGCCAATGGCACGGGACCGGAAGAGACATGCCGAATGCCAGCAGGCGCCGGAAACACCCGGCCGCCCGCAAAACGGCTCCTGCCGGCAGGACGCCAGCACCCGCGCGTCACTTCACGAACTCCTGCGCGCCCTCGCCCGCGAGGCAGCCCGCACCGACCACCGGGACGGCAATTCTCCCGGTTAACATCAAACCACCGGAGAACACCGCCATGTCCCAGCCCAGGCTCAGAGCAGCCATCTACGCCCGCTACTCGACAGACCTGCAACGCGACGCCTCTGTCGAGGACCAGATCCGCGACTGCACCGATTACGCCAAGGCCCAGGGGCTGGAGGTAGTGGCCACCTATTCCGACCGCGCCATCTCCGGCGCCAGCCTTATGCGCAGTGGCATGCAGGCCCTGCTGCGCGATGCGCAATGCGGACGCTTCGATGTGCTTATCTCTGAAGCCCTCGACCGCTTGAGTCGCGACCAGGCCGACATTGCCCGGGTCTACCAGCAGTTCTGTTTCCACCGCATTCCAATCGAGACCGTGGCGGACGGGCTGATCTCCGAGATTCATATCGGGCTCAAAGGCACGATGAACGCCATTCAGCTCAAGGACATTGCCATGAAGACCCACCGCGGCCTGAAGGGGCGTGCGCTGGCGGGCAAATCCGCTGGCGGCAAGGCTTACGGCTACGATCTGAAGCCGCAGCTCACAGCCAGCGGCGACCTGATCCGCGGGGAGCGCGAGATCAATCCGGAGGAGGCCGCGGTCGTGCGCAGGATCTTCCAGGATTATGCCAAGGGACTGTCCCCCAAAAAGATTGCAGAGGCGCTCAACAAGGAAGGCGTGCCGTCCCCGTCCGGCCGCCATTGGGGCGCCTCCACCATCCATGGCAACCGCCAAAGGGGCTCCGGCATTCTGAACAATGAGCTCTACAACGGCCGCCAGTTCTGGAACCGGCTGTGCTACGACAAGGTCCCTCAGACAAACAGGCGGATTTCCCGCCTGAACCCGGAAAGCGAATGGACCATCACCGAAGTGCCAGAGCTGCGCATCATTAACCCGGAACTCTGGGAAGCAGTCCGCAGCCGCCAGGGCGCGCTGAAGACAAAAGGCACATCGACCCCGGTCTGGGACCGCCGCCGTCCGAAGACGCTGTTCTCCGGGCTAATGGCCTGCGGCTGCTGCGGCGGCGGCTTTGCTAAGATTTCGAAGGACAGCTTCGGCTGCTCCCCGGCAAGGAACAAGGGCGCCGCGGTCTGCAGCAACAAGCGCACGATCAAGCAGGCCGACCTGGAAGCCCGGGTTCTGGATGCGCTGGCGAACCACCTGATGGATCCGGATGCGGTGCAGGTCTTCTGCGAAGAATACACTGCCGAGCGCAACCGGCTGAAGGCGGCAGCCGCCGGGAACCGCAAGGAAAAGGAACAGGCGCTCGCCCGTGCAAAACGCGACCACCAGAAGCTGGTGGATGCGATCATTGCCGGCATTCCCACAGATCAGGTGAAAGACCGGATGATCGAGCTCGACACGCGCCGCCAGCAGCTGGAACGGGAGCTGGAGCAGACCCCTGCCCCGGACACGGTGGTGTTTCACCCGTCAATGGCCGAAGCCTACCGGGAGCGGGTCAGGCGGCTGATCAAGGGCCTTGGCTCTGCCGAAGGCATGGAAGAGGCCAAAGAGGCGCTGCGGTCTCTGGTGGAGCGGATCGTGCTGACGCCCGCGGCGGAGGGCGGTGGCCTGGATCTGACGCTGGAGGGGGATCTGGCCGGGCTGCTGCGTCTTGCGGCGGGTGCGGAAGGCGCGAACAGGAAGAAGGCCCCGGGCGGTAGATCCGAAGCCTTTGATATGTCTAGTGAATTAGTGTTGGTTGCGGGAGCAGGATTTGAACCTGCGACCTTCAGGTTATGAGCCTGAC
>NZ_CEYXRG010000042.1:0-5284 GCF_982940295.1 Leisingera sp. | reverse complement strand
GCCGGGCCGCCGGGGCCGGCTGATCCGCAGCGGCTTGCGCCTGTGCAGGCTGAGACTGCGAAGGCTGAGACTGTGCGGCTTGAGACTGTGCGGTTTGAGACTGTGGGGATTGCGCCTGTACGGCTTTCGCCTGGGCGGGCTGGCCCGGCTGCGCCGCCGCATCCTGTGCCGGGCGGGCGGGGCTGCCGGCCGGGGCGGGCGGGCCCTGCACCGGCGCATCGAGCGTCAGCTTGTTCATGACGCTCTCCCCAGCGAGGCCTGCCAGGTCAGCCGCTGCGCCATCTCGGCGCGGCCCGCCGACTGCAGCTTGGCCAGCACCCGCTTGGCATAGGTGTTGAAAGTCTGCTCCTTGAGGCCCGCGATATGCGCCGCCTCGCGGTTGCTGAGCCCCAGCTGGATGAGCGCCGCCACCCGCGCCTCAGCAGGCGACAGCCCCATCTTCTGGGCCAGCATCTCGATGCGGGTGCGGTCGGGCTGGCGCGGCAGGATCGCCACCACCAGCGGCTGATCGGCGCCGGCGCAGCGGTAGCGGGTCAGCGACACCGGCAGCCGCATGCCGCTTTGGCGGTCCTCCAGGAACAGGATCAGCTCGCGCGGGCCGCGGGCGCTGCCGCGGCGCGAGCGGGCGCATTCGGCCACCGCCGCGTAAAACCCCGCGGTCTCGCCCGGGCGGGCGCAGCTGAGGCGGCCGCCCTGGTCGCTGAGCAGATCGCCGCCATCCAGCATGTCGCGCCCCGATTCATTGCAATGCAGCAGGCGGCCCTCGCCGTCGAGCACCAGCACCGCAGAGTCGGTCTTCTTGGAAATAGTCCACAACAGCGCGCTGGTCACCGCCGCCTGGGTCTCGCCCGCCAGCTCGCGCAAGCTGTCCTCGCGCAGCACCGGCCAGATCGCCTGCAGGATGTCGCCGCAATGGGCATCATGCGGGCCGCCGTCCAGCTTCAGCGCGATCAGATCCTCGCTGCCGTCCTCGAAACCGCAGGAAAACAGCGCCCAGCCGCGGCCGGCGGCCAGGTCCGCCGCCAGCTCTGCGGGCAGCCGCGCCGCCAGATCCCGCACCGCCGCCCCCCCCGGGCGGCGCGGGCGGAAGCTGTTGGCGGTGCCGGGCTGCAGCTGGCGCCGCAGCGCCGCTGCGGCGGTGTCCGGGCAGGCCTCGCCCTGCGCTCCGGCACTGGTCAGCACCGGGGCGCGGCGGTGCCCTGGCTGCACCAGGGCCAGTTTTGTCAGAGAAGAGATTTGCCTTTGAAGAGACCGCGAAAATACCAACCTGCCCGCTTGTGCAGCGGACGCACTCAACACAACCATGTTGCCCCCCGGCATGACATAATGAATGTCTTGAAGGTAGCACAGTGCCCGGCACGGCAAACCGGGCAGAGGGCGTACGCCAAAGGCCGGGACAGCGCGGCCGGGCGGCGCAAAATACCACCATGGGGGTAGCCGCAGGGGGCAGGGCGGGCGAATCAGGAAAACCCTGGGTTGATTAATGCGCAAAGTAAAATGTCTTAAAATTGTAGAATGCTGCCGGGAAACAAATCGTTTCTCTTTTGGAGACAATACCAAGGGCGTAAAGCGCCCTGAGCAGATCCTGTGGAAAAACAGCCCGGTAAGGCGGAAACCCGGGCGCAGGGCAGGGCCGCCTGGCCAAAAAGCACTGCTCCGGGAGGGGAAGCTCCTTAACAAAAACGGCTGGATTCGCTACGGTTTATCCACAGCAATGCGCATCAGAAGTGTTTGAACGCCCGGTTGCGCTGCCAGGCCCAGGAAGTTTTTTCCGGGCATGTTCTGTATTTATCACGATCCGGAAACGGCAGCGCAGAAGCGCCGCCGGGGCCAAGATGGCAGCAGGCGGGTGAATTGTGTTTCAGAGAGCGGCCGCGCATTGCAGCACCGGCAGCCTGCGGGGGCAGGCGGTCTAAAAAAGGGCGCTCCTGGAGGGACGGGCCGGAGGCAGGATCCGGTTCTGGTTACGAGTAAAGGAGTTTTCGATGCCTGTGCACATTGTGGGGGAAAGCAGGCTTCTCAGGGACATGTTTCTGAACATCTGTGAAGCACATGATTACGAGACCGGCGGCTGCTGCAGCAGCCTGGCGGAACTGCCGCCGCTGCCGGCCAGGGACCTGGTGCTGTTTTACAGCCACTGCACCGGCGCGGCGCTGGAGGAGGAACTGCGCAGCTTCCGGGCCCGCAAGGGCGGCGCGCATCTGATCCTGGTCACCGGCGACGATTGCCCGCCCGACGCCCAGGCCCGTCTCAGCACCTATGCCGAGGCGGTGATCCCGGAGCGCAAATCGGCGGATGCGCTGATTGCGGCGCTGCAGGTGGTGCAGAACGGCTACCGGATCGTGCTGCCGGAGGCCGCCGCCGCCGCGGCCGCCGAGGCGCCGCGGCCTGCGGTTGTGCCCTGCCCGCCGGACGGCCGGGCCAGGCACGGGCTGTCGGACCGCGAGCAGCTGATCCTGGCCAAGCTGACCGAAGGCGCCACCAACAAGAGCATCGCCAATGAGCTGGGCATCTGCGAGGCCACGGTGAAAGTGCATCTGCGCACCTGCTTCCGCAAGATCGGCGCCAAGAACCGCACCCAGGCGGCCCTCTGGGCCTCCGAGCAGCTGCCGCCGCAGACCGCGGAGCAGCGCCCGCACTGACAGGGGCCGGCAGGCGGCGCGGCCGCAGGCCCGCAGCCGGCCCGCAACAGGCGCGCCTGGCCTTGAGGGCCGGGACGCCGCTTGCCGGATGCAGGCGGAACCGGGGTCCGCCGCATCCGGCGGGTGCGTGAAACGGGGTGCAAAATCCTTTTGAAAACGTTTGCCAAGGCTGTGCTGAGGGGGAAGGGGCCGCCTGTGAGCGGGCGGCGGCCAAGGGCGCCGCTGCGCGGCGCTTGTTTTGCTGAGACGCGCTTGCGAGGCTGCTCCGGCAGAAACGGCCTGAATAGAGCCTGATTTTCCGTGCCTCCGGCTAGATTTTAATTCTCCGTGCCTCCGGCACGAGGGCATTGATCTGCGCGATATGCTCCGGCAGGCAGCGGGTCAGGAAATCGTATTTCTCCACCGCATGGGCGCGTGCGGCGGGGCCGATATGGGCATAACCGGCGGGGTTGGCCAGCACGTCCGCCACCTGATCGGCCAGCTTCTCCGGGGAGAAGAAATCCACCAGCAGGCCGGTCTCGCCATGGGTGATGGCCTCGCGCACCGGCGCCACATCTCCGGCCACCACCGTGGCCTGCATCGCCATCGCCTCCAAAAGCGACCAGCTGAGCACGAAAGGCATGGTCAGATAGATATGGCAGCGGCTGATCTGGATGATCCGGGTGAGGTCGTCATAGGGAACCTTGCCGAGAAAATGCACCCGGCTCCAGTCGACGCTATCGCCCAGCTCGTCCTCCATCTCGCCGCGCAAACCGCCGGGATGCTGGCTTTCGGCGCCGTAAGAGGTTTCGCTGCCGCCGATCATCAGGATGCGGGCATTGGGGCGCTGCGCCTGGATCCGGGGCAGGGCGCGCATCATGATGTGAAAGCCGCGGGCGCGCTCCATGTTGCGGGCGATATAGGTGACCACCTCATCCTCGCGGCTGAGCGGCCGCTCCAGCCGCCCGAGGCTGACCGAGGCGTCCGGATCTGGGCCCAGCTTATCGGTGCGGATGCCGTCATGGCACAGATACATGCGGTCGTGGAAACTGGCCGGAAACCGGTCGCGCTGCCAGGCGGTGGGCACATGGCCCTGATCCACCAGCTCAATGCTGGCATAAGGCACGGTGTTGCGCGCCTCGGCAAAGAAATAGGCCTGGTCGTTGGGCGGGTTTTCCGGATCGAACCCGACCAGCCCGCCCGAGGTGCGGTAGAAATACTCGAAGAAGCCGATGACGGGCACATCCGGGTAGGGGTCCTTCATGAACAGAAGTTCGCCCCAGCCGGTGTGGCCGATGATGATGTCGGGGGTGAAGCCCGCGTCCCGCAGCTGGCGCGCCGCCAGCGCCGCGCCGAGGCCCGCGCCGGACGCCGCCTCCCAGTCCCGGGAGAGGCCGAAGGCGTCCTTGTCCGGGGTGCGGAAGGGTTTGTAGGTGACGGTCCTGATCCCCGGCAGCTGCACATCCCGCCGCTGTGTCAGGAAGACGATCTCATGATGCCCGTGCGCCGCCAGCCAGGGCGCCAGCTCCCGGTACTGGCCGGGCATGTTCTGATGCACAAACAAAATCTTCATGGGCTTATGCTTGCCGTTCCCTGCCGCCGGATGCAAGCGTCCCTGCGGCTTTGCGCTGTCCTGATCCCGCAGAGCGCCGTCAGCTTTCGCGGAAGGCTTTCACGAAATAGTCGGACAGCGGTTTGACCAGGTAAGCCATGGGCGAGCGGTCGGCGGTGCGGATATAGCTTTCCACCGGCATCCCCGGAATCAGCACGGTGCCGGCGGGCAGCCGCTCGCGCTCGCCGGGATTGAGCTCAATCTCGGCGCGGTAGTAAGACAGGCCGCTGCCCTGATCCTCAAACGCATCTGCCGAAACCTGGGTCACTTGCCCGAACAGCTCCGGCGTGCTGCGCTGGTCCAGCGCCGAGAACCGCAGGGTCACCTCCTGGCCCATATGCAGCTGGTCGATGTCTGTCGGCGCCACCTGTGCGGCAATCACTAGCGGCCGGTCCTGCGGCACCAGATACAGCACCGGATCGGCGGGCCGGATCACCGAGCGCGGGGTGTGCACCTGCAACCCGTAGACCACTCCGGACACCGGCGCGGTGATATCCAGCCGCGTCAGCCGCTGGCGCAGCGAGCGGCGGGTTTCGGCCAGCTCCAGCTCCTGATAGCGCAGGTCGCGCAGGCGGGTGATCGCCTCCTCCCGCTGGCCGGTGCCCAGTTTCAGGATCTCGATATCGATCTCGGTGATGCGGCCCTCGGCCTGTGCCTCTGAGGCGACCAGCTCACCCAGCTGCCCTTCCAGGTTGGCCTGGGTGCGGCGCAGGTTCAGCACCGTCGCCGCCTGCGCCAGGCCGCGGTCCAGCAGCGATTGCTGGTTGCCCAGTTCCTCGTTGATCAGCTCCAGCTGAACTTTCATTGATTGCTGCTGCGCCTGGATGCCGCGGATCTGCTCTTCGATCTGCACCCGGCGTTTCTCCAGCTGCTCGATCTCGCGGGCGGTGGTGGCCTTGCGGGCCTGGAACAGGCGCTGCTGGCCATCCACCAGGTCTTTGACCTCCGGCTGGCTTTCAGCGGCTTTCAACAACTCCGGGTCAAAGGTGATTTCCCCGGCCTCGTCCCGCTCCGCCTCCAGCCGGCCGCGGCGCGCCATCAGCTCGAACAG
>NZ_CEYXRG010000041.1:0-6457 GCF_982940295.1 Leisingera sp. | reverse complement strand
CATGCCCTGCCGTGCCCGGCCGCGCCCGGCCCTGGCCGCGCCCGCCGCACTGCCTGCCCGCCGCCCGGCTGCAGGAGCCGCCGGAAAACGCCCGCGTCACCGTCGCAGGCCTGGTGATCCTGCGCCAGCGCCCCGGCACCGCCAAAGGGGTGATCTTCGTCACGCTCGAGGACGAGACCGGCGTCGTCAACGTGATCGTCTGGCGCAAGATCTACGAGGCCTTCCGCCGCGCGGTGATCTCCGGGCGGCTGCTGCGAGTCACCGGGCGGCTGCAGCGGGCCCATTCGGTCACTCATGTGATCGCCGAAACGGTCGAGGACATCTCCCCCATGCTCGACCTCCTGCTGGCGGATCAGGGCCGCCAGGACGATCCGGCCTTTGCGCCGGGGCCGGAACTGGGCTAGGCTGCCGCCAAAGCAAAAGCGCCCGGCACGGACCGGGGCGCCGATCTGAGGCACGCTGACAAAGGCATCCGGGCATGACGCCACCCCTTTTCACGACCTGCCGGCGTATCGCGCCCGCACTGCTGCTGGCCGCCCTGGCGGTCCTGCCCGCCTGCGTTCAGCCCCAGACCGGCAGCGAAGTCTCCCGGGCCGGCCGCTACGCCCCGCCCGGCGCGCCGCCGGATACCTGCTGGAGCAAGCACACCTCTCCCGCCGTCATCGAGACCGTGACCCGCCAGGTTCTGGCCGCGCCGGCCCAGCTCGGCAGCAGCGGCCAGGTGATCCGCCCCGCCGCCTTCCGCACCGAAACCAGCCAGGAGATTGTCACGCCGCGGCAGGAGCACTGGTTCGAAATCCCCTGCCCCGCCATGATGACCCCGGACTTCATCCGCACCATCCAGCGCGCCCTGACCGCCCGCGGGCTCTACCGCGGCCCCGTCCACGGCCAGATGGACATGGGCACCCGCAGGGCCGTGCAGCGCTACCAGGCGCCGCTGGGGCTGGACAGCGGAACCCTGTCCCTGGACACCGCCCGCAAGCTGGGGCTGGTGGCGGTGGCAGGCTGAACCTGCCTGTCCAGTTCCCCGGTTCCCCGGTGACCATGCCTCTGCTAAGCTCCGTCAGACTGGGCCCAGATGCAAAGAGGCATGGACATGCTGAAAACCCGCCTGCCGGACTCCGGCTTCCTCTCCGGCGCCTCGGGCCCGCTGCGCCGGATGCTGGAAAGCCAGGCCACCGACGTGCGCCTGCGCCAAGGCGAGGTCCTGTTCGAACAGGGCGATGCAGGCGATGCGCTCTATGCGATCGCCGAAGGCGCGCTGGAGTTCTCGGTGCTCTCTGCCTCGGGCCGCAAGCTGTCGCTCGACATGATGCGCCCCGGCGCCGTGTTCGGCGAAATCACCCTCTTTGACCCGGGCGAGCGCACTGCTACCGCCATCGCCGCCGAGCCCAGCCGGGTCTTGCGCCTGCGCAGCGGCGACGTGCTGGACCAGATCCGCCAGCACCCCGACCTGGCCGCCGACCTGCTGCGGCTGGCAGGCCAAAGGATGCGCTGGATGAACACCCAGCTGAACGAGCAGGTGTTCCTGCCGATGCCGGTGCGGCTGGCGCGCAAGCTGCTGTACCTGGCGCCCGGTGACAGCGACGGGCGGGTTGCCCTGTCCCAGGCGGAACTGGCGGAATTTGTCGGCGCCACCCGCGAAGCCGTGTCCAAGACCCTGGCCGCCTGGAAACGCAGCGGGCTGGTCAGCATCAGCCGCGGCGGCGTGCAGATCCTCGACCGCACCGAACTGGCCGTTCTGGCGGAACCGGATTCCATCTGAGCCGCAGTAAACCGCCTCCCTAAGAGCAGAAAACCGGCGCTCTGTAATCCGGGTTACAGAAGCCATGGCGCGGCCGCTCCATAACAGGATCAGGGACAGCCATTATCCGTTCCATCCCAATGGCTGCCTGTCCAACAAGAGCCATGTGCCCGCCAGCACATGGCTCTTCCCTTTCCGGCCCGGAACAGGAAGCCCCCAAGGCGCAGAAGTTTTTTGAAAACTTTTGCCCAAGGCTTTTCAGAAAAGTCTTAGGCCGCTTCTCCCCTTTCCGGCAGCCATTGCCCCAGGGCGCGCCTCTTTGTTCAAAAATTATTCACTTAGGCTTTCCGGAACCGGGCCGCTACGGTGCAGCGCATGGCATATGACTACGACAAACTCTACCGCGGCACCCCGGACGCCCTGGGCGCTCCCTCCCCTGCATTCACCACCTTTTTCGAGCGGCTGGAAGCGCCGGGCCTGCATGTTCTGGATGCAGGTTGCGGCCAGGGCCGCGACGCGCTGTTCATCGCCCGCCTTGGCCACCGGGTGACAGGTGTCGACCTCTCTGCGCATGGCATCCGCGACCTGCGGCGCGCCGCAGCACAGGAGGATCTGGACGTGACCGGCATTGCCGCCGACCTGATCACGTGGCAGCCGGACGGGGACTTCGACATCCTGCTGTTCGATCGCACTCTGCACATGCTGAGCGCAGCGGAGCGGCGGGCGGTTCTGACCCGCTGCCTGCTGCACCTGCGCCCCGGCGGCTGGGTGCTGATTGCCGACGAGCCGCGCAATCTCGAAGACTTCCGCCGGGTCTTTGCCGCCGCGCCCGGGGAATGGCGCACACAGAAGGATACCCGCGGCCTCCTGTTCATGCAGCGGGCCTGACGCGGCCGCGAAACAGGAAAAGGCCGGGCAATCGCCCGGCCTTTGACAGTTTAACACTGGTGCCTTGCGGCCCTTATTCCGACAGGTTCAGCGCCACAAAGCGCGGCTCTCCGCCGCGGCGCACCAGCAAGAGCAGCGACTTGCGGCCCGCGTCCCTGGCTTCCTCGACCCGGGTTTCCAGCTCGCTGATCGAGCCGACCTTCTGCTGGCCCGCCTCGGTGATCACGTCACCGGCGCGCAGGCCCTTCTCCCAGGCCTCCGAAGTCTCGTCCACCGACAGGATCGCCAGCCCCTCAACATCCTCGCCGACACTCAGTTCGCTGCGCAGCTGATCGGTCAGAACGCCGACCGACAGCCCCAGCAGCTCCTTCTCGGAGGCATCCGGCTGCCCGTTGCCGCTTTCCGGGCTGGAGGGGCTGCGCTCGGCATCCTCGCGGCGGCCCAGGGTCACCCGCAGGGTTTCGGTCTTGCCTTCGCGGTAGACCACAACGCGCACGGTCTTGCCGACTTCAGCGTTGCCAACCTGGCGCACCAGGCCGCGGGTGTCGCGGACATCGACGCCGTCAAAGCTCACGATCACATCACCGGCCAGCACGCCCGCGTCCTTGGCCGGGCCGTCCGGCACATCGGTGACCAGCGCGCCGCGCGCCTTGTCCAGCCCGATCGCCTCAGCCAGGTCAGCATCCACATCCTGGATCTTCACACCCAGCCAGCCGCGGCGGGTCTCGCCGAATTCCTTCAGCTGATCGACCACCTTGACCACCACGTTGGACGCCATCGAAAAGCCGATGCCGATGGAGCCGCCGTTGGGCGACAGGATCGCGGTGTTCACGCCGACCACATCGCCGTCCATGTTGAACAGCGGCCCGCCGGAGTTGCCCCGGTTGATCGCCGCATCGGTCTGGATGTAGTCGTCATAGGAGCCCGAAAGCTCGCGGTTGCGGGCCGAAACGATACCTGCGGACAGCGAGAACCCCTGCCCCAGCGGGTTGCCCATCGCCACCACCCAGTCACCGACCCGGGCGGTGTCGCTGTCACCGAATTTGACGAATTTCAACGGCGCCGGCGCCTTGACCTTCAGCAGTGCGATATCGGTGTTGGGATCGGTGCCGATCACCTCCGCCGGCAGCAGCTCCTTGGGCTGGCCTTCACCGGGAAAGAACTCGATCTCGATCTCGTCCGCGCCATCAATCACGTGATTGTTGGTGACGATATAGCCATCCTCGGAAATCACAAATCCGGAACCCAGCGCCGACGAGCGGCGCGGCCGGTTGCCATTGCCGTTGCGGTCCTGGAACTCGCGGAAGAAATCCTCGAACGGCGAGCCTTCCGGCACGATGCCCTGCGGCCCGGTGCGCCCCTCCACCACTGTGGTGGTGGTGATGTTGACCACCGACGGGCTCACCCGCTCGGCCAGCGGCGCCAGGCTTTCGGGCCGGGCCATCGCGGTCACCGCCTGCATCAGCAGAACCGCCATGCTCAGCACCGCAAGCCAGATCATGCGCGTCATCGCGCCCCTGCCGCTTGCCTGGCCGGAAATTGCAATTGCCTGTGGCTGCACGGAACTACTCCTTGTCATGTTTAATTCTTCTCCTCCCCCGTCCCGGCGCAAACGCCGGATATGCACAGGAAAGTCTTATGGACCCAATGTAGGAACTTCCGCCCGGCCCGCAACAAATGTTGCAAGGAATAAAGCCGCTGTGAGCCGGAAATCCGGCCGCAGCCGCGGACGCGTGCCCTGCTGCCGCCACCCTAGCAGGGAAAGATTGCGTTTTCGCTGAAATTCTGCGTGTGCCGCAGCGCGCCGCAAAGCCCAGTTAAAACCCGAGCAGGAAGGCCAGCCAGACCAGAATCAGCCCCAGCGCCAGCGCCGCCAGCCCGGCATTGCGGCGCTGCTCCTCGCTCAGCATCCGCAGCATCTCCAAGAGACGCTCCACAAGCGAAGGGGCCAGTGCGTACACCAGCCCCTCTGCAATCAGTACCAGCCCGAGGGCCAGGAGGACGAACCCCATTACTGCGTCGCCGTCTTGCCGTCCGAGGATTTCAGGTAGTTGAAAAACTCGTTGTCCGGCGACAGCACCAGCGAGGAGTTCCCCGCCAGCAGCGAATTCGCATAGGCGTTCAGCGAGCGGTAGAATTCAAAGAATTCCGCGTCCCGGCCATAGGCCTCGGCAAAGATCGCGTTACGTTCGGCGTCCGCTTCACCGCGGATCACCTCAGCCTCGCGCTCCGCCTCGGAGACCAGCTCGACCTCGGTCCGGTCGGCCTGTGCGCGCACCCGCTGCGCCGCCTCTTCACCGCGGGCGATCTCGTCCGCCGCTTCCCGTTCGCGCTCAGCACGCATCCGGGCAAAGGTGGCTTCCAGGTTGGCCTGCGGCAGGTCGGTGCGCTTCAGCCGCACGTCGATCACCTCAAGACCCAGTGCGCGGGCCTGGGCAATCGCGCCGTTGCGGATCCGCAGCATCAGTGCGGCCCGGTCCGACGACAGAATGTCGTTGGAGCTGACGGAACCCAGCACCTCACGGGTCTGCGCCCGCATGATCTTGTCCAGTCGCGATTCCGCGGCACCGATTCCGCCGGCACCCACCGCCTGGCGGAAGGTATCCACATTGGCGATCCGGTAGCGCGAGAACGCATCGACGATCAGGCGGCGGTCATCCAGCGGAGTGACCTCCAGCGGGCCGACTTCCAGGCTCAGGATGCGGTCGTCATAGCGCACCACGTTGTCCACCACCGGCAGCTTGAACGCCAGGCCCGGGGTTTCCTTGATGTCGACAACCCGGCCAAAGCGCAGCACCAGCGCCTTTTCACGCTCGTCCACGATGAAGATCGCCGACAGCACTGCAATTGCCGCAACCACCAGGACCGGCAGAAGAAGAGTCGATTTCCGCATCAGTTGCCCTCCTGCGGCTTGCGCAGCTCATTGAGCGGCAGGTACGGCACCACGCCTTGCCCTTCGCCGCCTCCGGTTTCATCCAGAATGATCTTGTCCACGCGGCCCAGCACTTCTTCCATGGTTTCCAGGTACAGGCGCTTGCGGGTCACTTCCGGTGCTTTCTGGTACTCAGCCAGAACCGCGCTGAAGCGGCTCGCCTCACCCTGGGCTTCGTTCACGACCTGGGCGCGGTAGGCTTCGGCCTCTTCCAGCGTCTGTGCCGCCTGGCCGCGGGCGCCTGCCAGCTTGCGGTTGGCATAGGCATCGGCCTGCTTCTCAAGCCGGTCACGCTCCTGGCCTGCGGATTGCACTTCGCGGAAGGCGTCTTTCACCGGCTCGGGCGGGTCGGCACCGTCAAAGTTCACCCGGATGATGTTCACGCCGCTGTCATAGCTGTCCAGCGTCGCCTGGATCAGCTCTTCCAGCCGGGCGGTGATGGCACCGCGGTCACGGTTCAGGATCGGTGCCAGCTCGGACTGGGCGATGATCTCGCGCATTGCCGATTCCGACACCGCGTTGATGGTCGAGCGCGGGTCGCGCAGGTTGAACAGGAACTGGGCCGGATCAGAAATGTTCCAGACCACCTGGAAATCCACGTCGATGATGTTCTCATCGCCAGTCAGCATCAGCCCCGCATCCGAGCCGCGCCCGCCGGCGCCGATGTTCTCGGTCTGCTCGACCCGCACCGGGATCACCTCATAGGTGACCAGCGGCCAGGGGGCAAAGTTCAGGCCCGGCTGCCCGGTGGCCGAATACTCGCCCAGGAACAGCTCCACCGACTGCTCTTCCGGCTTCACGGTGTAGATACTGGCAAAGCCCCACAGCACCACAGCGGCAACAGCCGCCAGGCCCAGCGTGCCCTTGGTGAACAGCGGCGCGCCGCCGCCCGG
>NZ_CEYXRG010000040.1:0-8697 GCF_982940295.1 Leisingera sp. | reverse complement strand
GCGAGAGGTCGTCGGAGGCCTGGCTGATCTCGGCGGCACCGTTGCGGATACTGCCGGAGGCCTCAACCACCTGCTGGACGGTGCCGCTCAGATTTGTGACAGTGCTGTTGAAATTCTTCCGCAGCTGTTCGTATTCCTGCGGGAAGGAGTCTCTGATCTGCTGCGAGAAATCGCCATCGGCCAGCCGCACGAGGCCAGCGCTCAGGCTTTCGACAACCTGCTGCTGCTGCTGCTGCATTTCAGCACGTTCCTCTTCCGCAGCGCGGGCCTGCTTCAGGTCCTGCTGCATTGACACCAGCGTCTTGCCGATTTTGCCGATCTCATCGCTGCGGCTTGCCTCGGCAACGGTAATGTCGAGATCACCGGAGGACACCGCCTCCATGTTGTCGCAGATCCGGTCGATCGGCTTGGTGATGGAGCGGGCGAACAGCCAGCCGAGGAACGACATGGCGGCTGCGCAGGCGACCGAGGCCAGAAGCAGCATGTTACGCTTCTTTTCCGCCGGAGCCATCAACTCGGCCAAGTCCTGCTCGGCGATGATCGCCCAATCTGCAAAGGCCAGCGGAAGCGGTTCCGAATAGGCCAGCACAGGATGCCCGTCGAGGCCGGGGACATTTTTCTGCACGTGCGATTTTCCATCAAAGGCTTCCACCACCTGCTTGGTCGGTGGGAGTTGCGAGAGCACTTTGAAACCCTCTTCGAATCGCGAATTCGTGCGGGCCTGCATATCGGAGCCAACCAAGTAGACTTGGGTGGTTTCGCCCATCCCTTGCTCATTGTTGATGATCGACCCGATCAAGCTGACCGGAATCTGCACTGCCAGCACACCCACGGTGAGATTGGCGTCGTTCACAACCGGCGTCGCGGCAAAGCCTGCTGCCTTGCCCCCGCTTGCTGCGTAAGGCTCCAAATCGGCAAAGAACACCTCGCCGCGGCTGCCTTCGAGCGCTTCACGATAGACGGTTGCAAGGCCGGTGTCCTTGAACGGTCCCGTCATCATATTGGTGCCGAAATCGTTTTCCTTGAACACCGAATAGACGACGTCGCCGGCCAGGTTGATCAGGAAGGCGTCATAATACCCCTTGCTTTCGATCAGCGTTTTGTAGGCCGGATGAAAGCTCTCGTGATGCATGTGATAGGGGGAGTCGCCCTTGCCGCGCGCCAGCAGATGTTTCTGCCCCTCCGGATGCGGGTTGTCGTCGATATAGGCCTGGCGCAGAATCTCGCCCGGATTTCCCTCCAGGTCGTTCCACGTCATCGTCAGCCATTCTATGGCGGTTGCCGTCGACGGCACGGAGGCCAGCGTCTGGACATCCGCATGAATCCCGTCCAGCAAGGTCTGCACCGACAGCTTGCGGTCCGCCACCATGGAGCTCAGCTGGTCCTCGGCATTTGTTTCTGCGCTGCGCTGGAAGCTGAGCGTGCTGATGGTGACGAGAATCGCCGTCACAAGCACAACCAACCCAACAACAAACAACGGCAGCTTATGTGCCAGTTTAAGCGATTTCAGGGCTTTCATTCCGTCCTCCTAAGAGTATTGCGGTCTGGGCCACCGCAATTGATGATGCCTCTCAGGATGTCGTGCAGATGTTAATTTGCAGCTTACGGAAGGGCAGCCTGATCCTGTTCGACAGCAAAAAAGGGCGGGAATCCGAAGCGCAACAGCGTCACTCCGTAAAGGTCAGGTAAAGATGCATCTTCTGGCTGAGCGCCGTGTCCTGGGCACGCCCGCAAGCACGCCAGCATGGCGTTCAGGTGATTCTCTGGAGCGTTGAGCCACCGTTAAAAATTGACAGGAATTTCCACGCGGAATTGCCCGCCCTCTCCTTATGAATCCCCCTTGGCGGGCGCGCTGCGGCAATCAAATGTTAAGGCCCCGCACCTATCAATTGCTTCATCGAACTCGAATTGATCGCCGACAACGGGGGTGCGAATCGCCGAACATGACCACGGAAACGCAAAAGCATATTCTTGATCTGCCGAATGCCTTCGCGGAGCTGGATCCGCTGATCGCCTTCCTTCAAGGGGCACGTGCCAAGGCGGTCGAAATCGACTGCAGCGGCGTTGCTCTGATGCCTTCGCGCTGCCTGCAGATTCTGCTCGGAGCAGAGCAGCAGTGGCGGTCCGAGGGGGTAGGCTTCTCAGTCACCAATATCACCGAATCCTGCCGCAAGTCCCTGACGCTTCTGGGGCTGGAGCCCAACCGTTTTGAAGACGAGGAAACAGCATGAAGACCAAAGTTCTGGCAATCGACGATTCCCGCACGATCCGGAATCTTCTGGCCGCAACCCTGGAAGAGGCCGGGTTTGAATACCACTGTGCGGTCGACGGCCGCGAAGGGGTGGACATGTACTCTGACGTCGACCCCGACGTCGTGATCACCGACATCAACATGCCCAACCTCGACGGCTTCGGCGTGATCGAAGAGCTGCGCGGCCACGGCATCAACTCCAAGGTGCCGATCCTGGTCCTGACCACCGAAAGCGCACCGGAGCTGAAGGCCCGCGCCCGCGGTGCAGGCGCCACCGGCTGGATCACCAAGCCGTTTGACGATGCTTCGCTGATCTTTGCGCTCAAGCGTGTAACCGGAGCTGCGGCCTGAGATGTCCGGCTCGATTCAGGATACCTTCTTTGAGGAGTGCGAAGAGCTCCTCGAAGCAACGGATGAGGGTCTGACCGCCATCGAAGGAGGCGATCACGACTCTGAGGTTGTCAATGCGATCTTCCGCGCCGTGCACTCGATCAAGGGCGGCGCCGGGGCTTTTGGCCTCGATGATCTGGTGGCCTTTGCCCACCGGTTCGAGACCGTGTTTGACGAAGTGCGCTCCAACCGGCTGGATCTGGACGAGAAGCTGATTCAGCTGCTGCTGCGTTCCAGCGACCACCTGTCGGCGCTTGTCGAGGCGGCCCGCGATGGCGGCCAGATCGACGAGGCACACCATGATACCCTGCTGGCGGCCCTGGATGAGTATATCCCGGAGGAAGAGGAAGACCTCACCTTCGAGCCGATGGGACTTGGCGGCCCGGCACCGATGATGGACCTTGGTGATATCGGCGGTGCCCCGGCGGAACCGCAGGAGGAGACATACCGGATCCGGTTCCAGCCGCTGAAGGAAATGTACGGCACCGGTAATGAGCCGTTTTTCCTGTTCCAGGCGCTGAGGGACATGGGTGATCTGACCGTGAAGCTCGATGAGAACGAGCTGCCCGGTTTCGACACCATGGACATGGACGAAAGCTACCTGGCTTGGGATCTGGTCCTTGTGACCAAGGAGACCCGGTCGGTGGTCGAGGCGGTGTTTGAGTTTGTCGAAGGCCTTTGCGAGCTGTCAATTGCCGGGGATGGTGACGCGGAAGCGGAAGCAAATGCCTTGGCCGCACTGGATGCGATGTTCAGCACCCCGCCCGCTCCTGCCGCTGCAGACAGCGCAGATGGAGAGGCCGCAGCCGCCCCTTTTGAACCGCCGGTCCCCGCACCTGAACCCGAAGCCAAACCGGCAGCTGCCGAAGAAAAGGCATCGGCCCCGAAAGCCGAGAGCGGCAAGCAGGAGCAGCGCGGCGGTCCAAAGCCGACGCTCCGCGTCGAGCTCGAGCGGGTGGACCGGCTGATCAACGCTGTCGGGGAGCTTATCATCAACCATTCGATGCTGGCGCAGCAGATTGCCAATCTCAACGTCGCCGACCTGCGCGACGTCGAGACGGAGCTCGAAGGTTTCAAAAACCTGGCGCGCGACATCCAGGAAGGTGTCATGGCCATCCGTGCCCAGCCGGTGAAACCGCTGTTCCAGCGCATGGCCCGGATCGTGCGTGAGGCTTCCGCAGCCACCGGCAAGACCTGCAAGCTGGTCACCGAAGGCGAAAACACCGAAGTCGACAAGACGGTGATCGAACGGCTGTCCGATCCGCTCACGCATATTCTGCGCAATGCGGTCGACCATGGCGTCGAAAAGCCCGAAGACCGGGAAGCCGCAGGCAAACAGACCACCGGTGAAATCCGCCTGTCTGCCTCGCACCGTTCCGGCAGCGTCTGCATCGAGATCAAGGACGACGGTGCCGGCGTGAACCGGCCGCGGGTCAAGCAGATCGCCATCGAAAAAGGCCTGATCCCGGAAAATGCCGAGCTCACCGACAGCGAGATCGACAATCTGCTGTTCGCACCGGGCTTTTCCACCGCAAAAGAGGTCTCCAACCTCTCGGGACGCGGTGTCGGTATGGATGTGGTGAAGAACGCGGTTACCGGCCTTGGCGGCCGCATCAACATCTCCTCGACCCCGGGCAAAGGCTCGACCTTTACCATCATCCTGCCGCTGACGCTGGCGGTTATGGACGGCATGGTGGTGTCGGTGGCCGATCAGACCATGGTGGTGCCGATCACCTCGATCGTCGAAACCATGCGCGGCAGCGACGACATGATCAACAACCTCGGCGCCGACGGCACCCTGCTGTCGATCCGCGGCAACTTCGTGCCGATCTGCGATGTGGCAGGCGGCCTGGGCCTGTACCGCGAGAGCGACCAGCAGGCCGGCGTCTACCTGCTCGTGGAGACCGAGACCGGCCAGCGCTGCGCCTTGGCGGTGGATGATATCCACGACCAGCGCCAGGTGGTGATCAAGAGCCTGGATGGCGTCTGCGGGGAAATTCCCGGCGTCGCCGCTGCAACCATTCTGGGCGATGGCAAGATCGCCATGATCCTGGACCCAGAAAGCATCATTGCGGCCTCGCCCACGGCGGCCGCCTTTGACACCGAGCGGAGAATGAGCAATGCAAGCTGAAGTGAAGCAAACCGATCAGGAAGTGAAGCACGCTGAACACAGCGAGTTCGTCAGCTTCACCGTGGCAGGCCAGGCCTTTTGCCTGAAGATCACCCAGATCCGCGAGATCCGGCGCTGGTCGCCGGTGACCATCCTGCCGCATGCTCCGGCCGATGTGCTGGGCGTGATGAACCTGCGCGGCGCGGTGATCCCGATCTATGACCTGTCGGCCCGCTTCGGCCTGCATCAGACCGAAGCCAGCGAGCGCAATGTGGTCATTGTGGTCTCGGTGCATGGCAAGCCTGTCGGGCTTCTGGCGGAGTCGGTTTCGGAGATCATCTCGATCAACCCGGACGACATTCAAGACACCCCGCCGGTCGACAGCCGCAACACGATGGAATACATCCAAGGTATCATCTCGCATGATGACACCATGGTGCGCATCATCAATCTGGATGCGGTTATCTCGGCTCCGGAGCAGGTGATGCCGTGAGCGCAGAAGGTTCCATCTCTCCCGCAGCTGAAAGCTTGTCGCTGACAGACCAGGAATTCGAGTCCATTGCGCAATTCGCGCATAAACACTTCGGCCTGGCCTTGGCGGCAAGTAAGAAACCGCTGGTGTCTTCGCGGCTGGCGCGCAAGCTGCGCCAGCGCAACTTCTCCAGCTTCAAGGAATATCTGGCGTGTCTGGATGGTCCCAATTCCGAGCAGGAGCGCAGCGGCCTGCTGTCGCTGCTGACCACAAATGTGACCCACTTCTTCCGGGAGCCGCATCACTTTGAGACGCTGCGCAACGACGTCCTGCCGCCGCTGATCGAGCAGGCGCGGCGCGGCGGGCGGGTGCGGCTTTGGTCGGCGGGCTGTTCCAACGGACAGGAACCCTATTCGATCGCCATGACTGTTCTGGACCTGTGCCCGGACGCGGCCAAGCTGGACTTTAAGATCCTCGGCACCGATATCGACCCGGTTGTGGTGCGCCACGCCCAAGGAGCGAAGTATCCTGAGGACGAGCTGGCCCAGATCGACGCGAAATACCGCAAGCTGGTGCCCGCCCGGGACGCCGAGGGGCGGCTGCCGGACAACCTGCGCAAGCTGATCACCTTCGGGGTGCTGAACTTGATCGAACCGTTCCCGTTCCGGGGCAAGTTCGACGCCATATTTTGCCGCAATGTGGCGATCTATTTCGACAACCCGACCCAGCAGAAGGTGTGGCAGGCCTTCCAGAATGCCCTGAACCCGGGCGGTTATCTCTTCATCGGGCACTCCGAGCGCATGTCCGGCCCGGCAGCGCAGCACCTGAAGACGGCCGGGATCACAACTTATGTCAACTCACCCGCTGGCAGGACCTCCTGACCACGGCTGCAAGCAGAGCAGAAGGAAAGAAAAATGAGCTTGAAAGACTCTCTCCGCGTTATGGTCGTTGACGATATGTCAACCAGCCGGGGGATCATCACACAGAGCCTGGATGAGATCGGCATTAAGAACTACATGGTCGAAAACTCCGGCGAGGGCGCCTACAAGAAACTGGTTCAGACACCGGTGCACATGGTGCTGTCCGACTACAACATGCCTGGCATGGACGGTCTGGGCCTGCTGAAGGCCCTGCGCAGCCACCAGGTCACCCAGCGGGTTGGCTTCATCCTGGTCACCGGCAAGCCGACGCCGGAGATGATCCAGGTCGGCAAGCAGATCGGCCTGAACAACATTGTCCGCAAGCCGTTCACGGTTGCCACGATGAAGCAGGCCATCGAACAGGTCGTCGGGCGGCTGTAACGATGGAGCGTCCCGGCACAGCCCTGAGCGAACTTTGCGCCGCCTCGGCGTGGGAAATGGAGCAGTTGCGCAGTCAGATGCAGGCGCTGGAAGACGTCGTGCTCGACGTGCTGGAGCGGGGCACGCCCCCGACCAGCCAGGAACTGCGCTCCCTGCAGGACTTCGATCTGGTGATCCAGACCCTGGCCGGGCTCTCAGGTTTTTACAAGCGCGTGCAGGCGCAGGTTGACGAGTCAGGCCCCGCCGACCTGCCGGCCGCCGCAGCGGGGGTCACCCTGGAAAAGCTGCGCGACCGGCTGCGCTCTGCCAGCAGCCTGGCAAGCACTTGAACTCCGCTGCCCCGCCCTGACCAGGGCGGGGCTGTCCTGCCAGCAGCGGCGAATTTTCTTTTTAATTGCTGCCGCAGCGGACTACATTGGGCATAGCTGAAACCGCCAGCCCGGGTATCCGTATGTCTTTCCTTTTCAAACCGTTGATTTTCACCGCCTGCCTGATGATTGCGGCAGAGGCGCAGGCTGCTAGCGACCGCATCGCCCTGGTCATCGGCGTGGCGGAATACCAGTACCTGCCTCCGCTCGAAAATACCCGCAACGATGCCGTTGCAATGGCGGACACGCTGGAGGGGATCGGCTTTGACGTCAGCCTGGCGCTGGATCCGGGGACGGCGGAAATGGAGCAGATGCTGGATGATTTCGCCTTCCGCTCCGAAGTCGCCGATCTGGCGCTAGTCTATTTTGCCGGCCACGGGATCGAGGTGCAGGGCGAGAATTTCCTCATTCCGGCAGACGCCAAGGTCGCCAGCAACCGGGATGTGCAGCGCCAGTCGCTATCGCTGAAACAATTGCTGGCGGCAGTCGACCGCGCCCGCAAAATGCGTATCGTGATCCTCGACAGCTGCCGCGACAACCCGCTGGGCGACTCCATTGCGCTGGAGCAGAGCAGCGTGCAAACGGCGGCCTCCAGCGAAACCACCCGCGGCGGCGGCGGCATGGCGCCGGCCGATCCGGACCGCGGCACCCTGGTGGCCTTTGCCGCCAAGGACGGCCAGGTGGCGCTGGACGGCAGCGGCAGCAACTCCCCGTATGCAACTGCGCTGATGGAGAAAATGGTGCAGCCCGGGCTGGAGATCAGCCTGATGTTCCGCCAGGTGCGCGACCGGGTTCTGGAAAACACTGCCAACCTGCAGGAACCCCACACATACGGCTCGCTCACCGGAGTACCCTTTTATCTGGCCGGCCCCGGCGAAAACGACACTCCGGTCTCGGTGGCCGATGCCACCGCCGCCTGGGCCGCGCTGAAGCCGGACCAGGAAGAACAGCTGCTGGCGCTGGCCGACCTCGGCGACACCCGGTCGATGCTGGGACTGGCCTATATCCGCCTCAATCCGAATGAGGGCCGGTTCGACCCCAAGGCAGCCGTGGAATTTCTCCAGCGCGCCTCGGACGCCGGCTCCCCGGAGGCGCAGTTCGAACTGGCCAAGCTATATGAGCGCGGCACCGGTGTCGAAGCAGACCCGGCCAAGGCGCTGGAGCTTTATCAGGCCGCGGCAGACCAGGATTTCGCCGACGCTATCAATGATCTCGGGTTTCTTCACTACCAGGGCGGGCTGGGACTTCGCGCCGATCCGAAAAAAGCGCTGACATTCTTTGAACGCGCCGCGGACCTGCGTCACCCGCAGGCCCAGTTCAACTTCGCCGCGCTGATTGACGACGGGCTGATCCCCTCAAAAGGTCCAGAGGATTCAGCACATTACCTCTATGCAGCGCTGCGCAGCGGCAGTTCTGATGTGCTCAATTTGCTTAGCGAACGGCCCAATATGTTCACCGCCGAAACCCGGCGCGCGCTGCAACGGAAGCTGAAGGACAACAACTTCTATGCGGGCGCGATTGACGGCGACTTCGGACCGGGAACGCAGCGGGGTATCCGCCGGGCCTATGGACTGGAAGGATAAGCGCCCTACTTCAAGCGGATGTCGTTACATCGTGCTTTGTTCCTTCTTCTGCTCACCTGTTTCCTGAACAGTCCCCTGGATAGCCAAGCCGGCGGCTATGGCGGCGCTGGCGGTGTTGGCAGCGGCGGTGGCAGCGGCGACGGCGGCAGCGGTGACGGCGGCAGCGGTGACGGCGGCAGCGGCGATGGCGGCAGCGGTGACGGCGGCAGCGGCTATGGCGGC
>NZ_CEYXRG010000039.1:0-9527 GCF_982940295.1 Leisingera sp. | reverse complement strand
CCGCCGCGTCCGCCGCGGCCGCCGCCAGCGCCGCCGCGCCCGCCCATCAGGACTCGCAGCTGCTCCTGGCCTTTCTTCACCAGCTCATCGATTTCGGGGATTTGGGGTTCGTCCGGCTTGCGGCCGCCGCCGCCATTGTTGCCGCCGTTATTGCCCCGGTTGCCTCCTCCGCCGCCGGAGGAGCCGCCGCCCCCCCATGGGCCACCGCTATTGCCCGCCATTTCTCTCCTATCCGTTTGCTGCCGCCCATGATCATCCCAACGGGCGGCATGTGTTGTCAGTTATTGCCGGTGCAGCGTCTCAGCTCGAGCGCACCGGAGTCTTCAGCGTTACCAACTCTTCCGACATTGTCGGGTGCACCGCAACCGTGCGGTCGAAATCTTCCTTGGTCGCGCCCATCTTTACGGCGATTCCGGCCAGCTGGATCATCTCTCCGGCCCCAGGTGCGACGATATGGCAGCCCAGCACCTTGCGGGTCTCCTTGCTGACGATCAGTTTCATCAGCACCCGCTGCGCCCGCCCCGCAAAGGCCTGCTGCATCGGCTTGAAGGAGGTTGCATAGACCTCGACCGGCTCCTGCTCGCTTGCCTCTTCCTCGCTCAGCCCGATGGTGCCCATCTCCGGCTGGGTGAAAATCGCTGTCGGGATCAGCTCATGATCGGGGCTCGTGGGGTTGCCCTTGAACACGGTCTCGACGAAGGCCATGCCCTCGCGGATCGCCACTGGGGTCAGCGCCACCCGGTCGGTCACATCGCCGATCGCATAGACCGACGGCACCGAGGTCTGGCTGTACTCGTCAACGATGATCTCGCCCTTGCGGCCGCGCTCAACCCCGATCTCCTCCAGGCCGAGGTTATCGGCATTGGGGGTGCGGCCGGTGGCATACATCACCTTGTCAAACAGCCGCTCCTGGCCGTTGGTCGACTTGACCCAGATCTTATCACCTTCCTTGCGCATCTCCAGCACGTTGGTGCCCAGATGCACATCAATGCCCGCCTGGCACATTTCCTCAGAGATCAGCCCGCGCGCCTCGTCGTCAAAGCCGCGCAGGATCTGCGCGCCGCGGTAGTACTGGGTGGTGTTAACGCCCAGCCCGTTCATGATCCCCGCAAATTCGCAGGCGATATAGCCGCCGCCGACGATCAGCAGGCTTTCCGGCAGCTCGTCCAGGTGGAACATCTCGTTTGAGGTCACCGCCAGCTCGGAGCCCGGGAAGTCCGGCACCGACGGCCAGCCGCCAGTGGCGATCAGGATGTGCTTGGCGGTCTTGCGGGTGCCGTCGGCCAGCTCGACCGTGTGGGCATCGGCCAGCTTGGCGCGGCTGTCAAAGCTCTCGACGCCGCTGTTCTTCAGCAGACTGCGGTAGATGCCCTCCAGCCGGTCCAGCTCGGCGTGCAGCTTGCCTTTGAAGCTGTCCCAATTAAAGGCGCCGGGCTGGATGTCCCAGCCATAGGCCTGGGCGTCCTCGACCATGCCGGCGTATTCGGAGGCGAAAACCATCAGCTTCTTCGGCACGCAGCCCCGGATCACGCAGGTGCCGCCATAACGGTCCTCTTCGGCCAGCGCCACCTTGGCGCCTTCCTGCGCCGCAACACGGGCTGCCCGCACCCCGCCAGAGCCGCCGCCGATGACAAAAAGATCGTAATCAAAGCTCATGAATTTCCGCCCTTTGCATGTCTTGTGCTGGTATCCCACAACGGAGCACCAAACGCCATATGCCCAAGTGGGCGTTCTTGCACCGCTTTCAACCTTTTGGCGCGGATTCACGCGGGGTTGTGAAGAGGAATGGCTCCATTCCAGCAGGCCGCGGGCAGCACCAATCCCCTGCGCCAAGTCCTCCGCTTCTGAAGGAGGCGGAATTCGGCGCGAATTCCGTCCTGAAATCCTGCGAGGATTTCAGGCCCGTTTCAGCCGTCCGCCTTCAGGTTCCCCTCCCCCGGTTTCCGCGCCGGAAACCGGGCCGGATTCCTCGCAGAAATCCGGCTAGCAGCACGCTAACCTTGCCCCTGAAGCAGCAGGTGGCAGCCTGGCTGCCCGGCCTGCTCAGTCCTGCAGGTCGGTGAACAGGTTGTCGTTCTCGACGAAGTCCAGCTTGTCCTTCTCGACGGTGCCTTCATTGATGTCGCGCACCTCGACCCGGCCGTCGCCATAGCCGATCACCACGGTGTCGCAGATGTCGATGAACAGCCCGTTCTCGATCACGCCCGGGATCTGGTTCAGCACCAGCGCCAGCTGGCGGGCGTTGCCGATGCGGTTCAGATGCAGGTCCAGGATATAGTTGCCCTCATCAGTCACAAACGGCGCATCGCCGTTCATCCGCAGGGTGGTGGTGCGGCCCATCACGTCCATCGACACCAGGGTTTCCTCGATCAGCGCCTGGCTGCTCTGCCAGCCGAACGGCAGCACTTCCACCGGCAGCGGGAAGGCGCCCAGGGTCTCGACCGATTTGCTGGCATCCGCAATCACCACCATCTGGTCCGAGGCGGTGGCGACGATCTTTTCCTGCAGATGCGCGCCGCCGCCGCCCTTGATCAGGTTCAGGTCGGCATCAAACTCATCGGCGCCGTCGATGGTCATGTCCAGCCATTTGGCCTCGTCCAGCGACACCACATTGATGCCCACATCGCGGGCCAGCGCGGCCGTGCGCGAGGAGGTCGGCACAGCGGTGATCCTCAGACCGTCCTTCTGCACCATCTCGCCCAGGCAGCGCACCAGCCAGGCCGCGGTGGAGCCGGTGCCGAGGCCGACCCGCATCCCGTCTTCCACCATTTCGGCCGCCCGCTTGGCAGCTACGAATTTCGCCTTGTCGATGGGCGACAGTTCTCCGGTCATGTGTTCGGCTCCGTGAAACGCGTTTGCGGCGGTTATAGGCAGTTTGCCCCCCGTGTGCGAGAGGGGTTTTGCAGAGGCAGCCCCAACAGTGGAAATCGCGCCATTTCGGCCTATAGCTCATCTGTCTAGGGGACCGTTTTCATGCTGAACTTTGACGAAGAGACCACCCGCCTGCTCGAAGACGCCTATCAGGGCGCCGATGTGTCGCGGCGGCGGCGGGCAACATTCGACGCGCTGGCGCCCGAGCCGGGCGAGCACATCCTGGACGTCGGCTGCGGCAACGGGCTGCTGACGCTGGAGCTTTCCCGCGCGGTCGGCCGCAGCGGCCATGTCACCGGGCTGGACGCCAGCCCGCAGATGCTGGCCGCCGCCCGCCAGCGGCTCGAGGGGCGCGGCAACATCACCCTCACCGAAGGCGACGCCGCCCGGCTGCCGTTTGATGAGGCCAGCTTTGACAAGGCCGCGGCGCTTCAGGTGTTCGAATACCTGACCGACCGCCGCCCGGCCCTGCGCGCCTTGCACAAGGTGCTCAAGCCCGGCGGCCTTCTGGCGGTGGGGGACATGCATTGGGACACCCTGGCCTGGCACAGCGATAACACCCGGCGCATGGAACGGATGCTGGAGGCCTGGGGCCGCCACATGGCGGTGCGCGACCTGCCCGCCAAATTGCCCGCCGAAATGCGCAGCTGCGGCTTTGAGGTCCGCCACACCCGGCCGCTGACCGTCTGCGACACCACCCTGCGCCCCGACGGGCTGGCGGCAATGATGATCCAGCTGATCCGCGCCTTTGCGGTGGACATCGGCGCCACCGACCCCGACGACGCCGCCGCCTGGGCCCAGGAGCAGCAGGAACTGGCCTCAGAGGGGCGTTTCTTCCTGTCGCTCACCCATTTTGTCTGCACCGCCCGGCGGATTTGAGCCTCCCCCGGCCGGAGCGGGCTGCACCGCCCCTACCTTCGCGTCCGCTGGAGGTTGGCGATCACCCGCCGCATCTGCGCCAGAAACTGGGACGCCTCCGCCTCGCTGAAGCCGTCCAGCGCCTGGCCGTTCACGCTCTGCGCCTCCGCAACCGCCTCTTCCCGCAGGCCCCGCGCCTTCGGCGTCAGATGCACCAGCCGCGCCCGCTTGTCCTCAGGCGACGGGCGACGCTCGATCAGCCCGTCCCGCTCCATCCGCGCCAGCGTGTTGGCCATGGTCGCCTGCTCCACCGACAAAGCCGCCGTCAGCTCAGCCTGGGTGCGGCCCTCTTCGGCCCACAGCTCCAAAAGCACCATGAACTGCGCCGGCGCCAGCCCCAGCGGCTGCACCCGTCCCGCCAGCGCCGCCGCAAACAGCCGCGCCATGTGATTGGCCAGGAACCCGGCCGAGGTTTTCTGAAATTCGCTCATTTCCTCAGATGACACTTGAATAGCAGGCTATTCAATACCATTTATATAGCACGCTATCTTAATCAAGGACACCCGCCATGAAACTCCGCCTCCACGCCATCGCAGGCACCCTGGCCCTGCTCATCATCTCAACCTTCTGGATATCCACGGTTTTCTCCGAGGCCTTCGGCAGCCACCAGACCATCGCTCAAGTTAAAACCGCGGTGCTCTACGGCATGGCGCTGCTGATTCCGGCCATGGCCGCCGCGGGGGCAACAGGCGCATCGCTTGGCCGCGGCTGGAAGCTGCCGCAAGTGGCAGCGAAATCCCGCCGCATGAAGTTCATCGCCGCCAACGGCCTGCTGATCCTGCTGCCCAGCGCCGTGTTCCTCGCGATCAAGGCGCAATCCGGCCAGATCGACGGCCTGTTCTATACCGTTCAGGCCCTGGAGCTGTGTGCAGGAGTCGTGAATATCACGTTGCTTTCCAAGAACTTGCGCGACGGCCTTTCCCTTGCCCGCCGGCGCCGCGCGCGCAGCGCCGCCTGACCGCGCCCTGCCCGCTCTCCCAAGGTCCGGCGCGCCGCCGGTGCAAGGCCGCCGGACCCTTTCCCGCCGCAGCCCGCCAAACATGCATCACAAAGGCGGGTTTCCTATTGGAAACGCCGGAAACGGACACATATTCCGCGCGTCTGCGTCATAATACTGCGTCATGAAACCCGAGTACCGCCTGCACTACGCCCCCGACAACGCATCACTGGTCATCCGGCTGGTGCTGGAGGAGCTTGGCCAGCCGTATGAAACCGTGCTGGTCGACCGCAAGGCACAGGCGCAGAACAGCCCCGAATACCGGGCACTGAACCCGGGCGGGCTGATCCCGGTGCTGGAAACCCCCGATGGTCCGGTGTTCGAGACCGCCGCCATCCTGCTGTGGCTGTCCGAACGCCACGCCGCCATGGCACCGCAGCCCGGCAGCGCCGACCGTGCGGCCTTCCTTAAATGGCTGTTCTTCGCCTCCAACACGCTGCACGCCGACCTGCGGATGCTGTTCTACCCGGACAAATACATCGGCGATGCGAAAGCTGATCAGGCACAGCTGCAAAAGGTCCTGCGCCAGCGCCTGCACCGCCACCTGACCAGCCTTGATCAGGCCGCCGCCGCCCGCCCCGCCTGGCTCGGCGCGCCGCAGCCCTCGGTGCTGGACTACTACCTGGCCTGCCAGATGCGCTGGATGGCGCTTTACCCCGCGCAGGCCGACAAATCCTGGTTCGTCATCGCCCATTACCCCAGCCTGCAGCGCCTCTGCGCCGCGCTGGAGCACCGCCCCGCCGTCACGGCAGCACGCGAGGCCGAGGGCCTCGGCGCCACCCCGTTCACATCCCCGGCCTACGCCAATCCCCCAGAAGGATCAGCCACCTAATGTTCCTCTCCGTCTTCGACATGTTCAAAGTGGGCATCGGCCCGTCGTCCTCCCACACGATGGGTCCGATGGTCGCCGCCGCGCGCTTCCTCGACATGATGCGCGCGTCGCCGTTTGAATTCCACGGCCTGCGCGCCTCGCTGCACGGCTCGCTCGCCTTCACCGGCGTCGGCCACGCCACCGACCGGGCCACCATCCTGGGCCTCGGCGGCTTTGTCGCCCATGACTATGACGACGAGAAGGCAGAGGCCTTCCTGGCGGAGCTGGACAAGACCCACAAGATGCACCCCGAAGGCTTGGGCGAGCTGCACTTCGACCCCAAGGCCGACATGATCTTTGACTACGATCACGCGCTGCCGGGCCACGCCAACGGCATGATCCTGATGGCAACGGACGCCCAGGGCGACGTGATCCTGAAGCAGGTGTTCTACTCGATCGGCGGCGGCTTTGTCGTCACCGAGGAGGAACTGGCGGCAGGCAAGGCCACCGACGAGGGCGACCCGGTGCCCTACCCGTTCAAATCCGCGGCCGAGATGCTGGAGATGGCCAAATCCAGCGGCAAGTCGATCGCCGAGATGAAACGCGCCAACGAGATCTCCCGCGGCTGCTCCGAAAGCCTCGCCAAGGGCACCGCCCGCATCTGGCAGGTGATGAACGACTGCATCAACCGCGGGCTGGAGCGTGACGGCATTCTCCCCGGCGGATTGAAGGTCCGCCGCCGCGCCAAGGGCATCTATGACGCGCTGATGGCCGAACGCGGCATGAACCTCACCGCCCCGCACACCATCAACGACTGGATGAGCGTCTACGCGATGGCGGTGAACGAGGAAAACGCGGCCGGCGGCCAGGTTGTGACCGCACCCACCAACGGCGCCGCCGGCACCCTGCCCGCGGTGATCCGCTACTACCTCGACCACGTGCCGGGCGCGTCCGAGGCCCATGTCGAAGATTTCCTGCTGACCGCCGCCGCCATTGCCGGCCTGGTCAAATACAACGCGTCCATTTCGGGCGCCGAAGCCGGCTGCCAGGCCGAGGTCGGCTCGGCCTCCGCCATGTCCGCCGCGGGCCTCTGCGCCGTGATGGGCGGCACCCCGGAACAGGTGGAAAACGCCGCCGAGATCGCGCTGGAGCATCACCTCGGCATGACCTGCGACCCCGTGAAGGGCCTGGTGCAGGTCCCCTGCATCGAGCGCAACGGCCTCGCGGCGATCAAGGCCGTCTCCGCCGCCTCGCTTGCCTTGCGCGGCGACGGCCAGCACTTCGTGCCGCTGGACGCCTGCATCGAGACCATGCGCCAGACCGGCGCCGACATGCACGACAAGTACAAGGAAACCTCGCTCGGCGGCCTGGCGGTGAACGTGCCGAACTGCTGAGTTTTTTGCCCTAACCTGCCTCCGCCGGGACAACCGGACGCAGGTTCGCGCCGGGCCCCGAGGGTGGGCGTTTCGCGCCCGCGTCATGCTGAAAGCATGCCTCCGGCATGACGGGGCGGGGACGGGCGCGAACCGGGCCGCAAGCGCCCCGGGGGCGATTTTCGCAAACCGTCCCGCTTTCAACCGCACCTTGTAAGTTTCCCCCTCCGCGCCTAGCGTAGCGCCATGACACAGGACCGGCCCCTCCTCGGCATCGCCCTGATGCTGGGCTTCTGCATGGTGATCCCGCTGGGCGACGCCATTGCAAAACTGCTGACCAACCGGGTGCCGGTTGCCCAGATCGTCTTCATCCGCTTTGCCGCTCAGGCCGCGATCCTGCTGCCGCTGGCCCTGGCGCTGCGGCTGCCGCTCAGCCTGTCGCGCCGGGTCGCGCCGCTCCTGTTCCTGCGCACGCTGCTGCAGATGGGCGGCATCGGCGCCATGTTCACCGCCTTCAAATACCTGCCCTTGGCCGATGCGGTGGCAATCGCCTTCGTCATGCCGTTCATCATGCTGCTCCTGGGCAAATTTGTCCTGCACGAGAACGTCGGCCTGCACCGCCTCGGCGCCTGCGTTGTCGGCTTCACCGGCACCCTGCTGGTCATCCAGCCCAGCTTTGCCGCCGTCGGCTGGAACGCCCTCTGGCCGCTGCTGGTCGCGGTGATCTTTGCCCTGTTCATGCTGATCACCCGCAAGATCGCCAAGGAAACCGATCCCATCTCGGTCCAGGCGGTGGCGGGCGTCATGGGCACCGTGCTGCTGGCGCCGGTGCTGCTGATCGGCGATGCCGCCGGCGTGGCTGCCCTCTCCACCGCCCTGCCGCCGCAGGACACCTGGACCCTGCTGGCCGCCGCAGGCGCCCTCGGCACCGTCGCGCACCTCCTGATGACCTGGAGCCTGCGGTTCGCCCCCACCTCCACCCTTGCCTCGATGCAGTATCTTGAGATCCCGGTGGCGGTGTTCTTCGGCTGGCTGATTTTCTCAGAACTCCCCAACACGCTCGCCGCCTTCGGCATCCTGCTGACCATCGGCGCGGGCCTCTATGCGGTGATGCGCGAGCGTAAGCCCTCCGAAACCGAAGAGCGCATCAATCCCGCCTGAGCGCTCTCATCACATCCGCCAGCAGCCGCCGCGGCGCGATCACCAAAAGCCCCGGCCCGTCCGGCATCAGCCGCACCGGCCCCAGCGCCCGGTTCGAGGTGCCGATCCGCCCCATCGGCGACATCACCAGCCCTTCGATCGGCCATTCCAGCCCGTCCGAGCGCCCGGTCACCTGCTGCATCGGGAACAGCGAAATCACCTCCCCTGCCCGGGCCGGCAGCGCCACCTCATGCGTCAGGTGAAAGATCACTTCGGTCTCGCCGATCAGCACACACGGCGTCCCGTGCCCCTGCACCAGCGTGCTGAAGGCCGCCAGCTGGTGGTCCACCCTGCCGCCCAGGAACCCCACCGCCAGCACCACCGGCGCCCCGATGGAGCGCAGCGCCTTGTCGAAATCGGTGCTGTCCTGCTCCGCCACCGGGTGCAGGGCTTCAGGCGGCAGCTGCGCCCGCACCGCTTCGCTCAGCGAGTCGAAATCGCCGATCACCGCCTCCGGCCGGTGCCCCGCCGCCAGCGCCGCCGCCGCGCCGCCATCCGCCGCCGCCAGCACCGGCGCCAGCGCCAGCGCCTCCTCCAGCGCGCCAGAGGGGATTTCACCGCCGCCCACCAGGGTGACTGGTTCCAATGCTTCAACAATCCTACGGTTCATTCGGCGAATTCCTGCCGGTTTTGGAAACAGGACACATTCTGAACACAAAATGATACGATCAATTGCACGGATTCGAGCAAAATTGGTCCTTCCAGCCAATATGGTGAATGGCAACAGATGTGGCGACGACGAGCGAGCTGATGGTACACAACAACAAAGTCTTGACGGTATCCTATGGAACCTTTTCCTGCACATTGGAAGGGTTTGAGGATTCCTTCGGCACGATGAAGGCCATTGCCGAGTATTTCCGCGACCTGGCCGCCGACGACCGCTACTTCGGCGCTGAGCCGCCGCAGCCCGATGCCGACATGCTGGCCCGCATCGCCCAGCGCGAAATCGCCCGCCAGGTCGAGGCCCGCACCAGCGACACCGGCATTCACCTGCGTGCAGCCACCCCGGCTCTGGGGACTGCCGCGGCTGAAGCGCCTGCACCCGCTCCTGCCCCTGTGACCTCCGCGCCTGCTGAAACGCCTGCCCCTGTCGCCGCCGCGCCGCAATCTGAGCCGCAAGCGGTGCAGCCCGCCGCAACGCCGGAACCGGCCGCCGAAGCGCCTGCAGAACCGGCAGAAGAAACCGCCGCACCGGAAGCAGTGTCCGCAGACACCGAAGCTCCCGCCGCCGCTGAGGCAGCAGACGCAGCGGATACGGCCGAGATCCCGGCCTCTGCTGATCAGGCCGCGGAAGAGGTTGCCGAAGCCGAAGCCGAAGCCGAAGCCGAAGCCGAAGCCGAAGCCGAAGCCGCAGCCG
>NZ_CEYXRG010000038.1:0-12107 GCF_982940295.1 Leisingera sp. | reverse complement strand
ACTCCTTGCCGAACAGGATGCCGGCCATGTCGACCGAGTCCTGGGCGCGGCTGGGTTCGGTGACGGAGCCCATGAACGGCTTGTCGCTGAGGGTCATGTGCGCCATCAACATGTCCAGGTGGCGCTTGTTCACCGGGATGTCGGTGGGCTCGCAGACGGTGCCGCCGGAGTGGTGCAGCCACTTGGACATATAGGCCAGCTTCACGAACTTGTTGAAGTCGGCCATGGTCGCATAGCGGCGGCCGCCGTTGGCGTCGCGCACGAACGGCGGGCCGTAGACCGGCGCCAGCACCAGGTTTTTGCCGCCGATGACCACCGATTTCTCGGGGTTGCGGGCATGCTGGGTGAATTCCGACGGAGCGGTTTCACACAGCTTGCGGGCCAGGCCGCGGGGGATGCGCACGCGCTCGCCCTGCACATCCGCGCCCGCCTCGCGCCAGCGCTCCAGCGCCGCCGGGTTGTCAACGAAATTGACGCCGACCTCTTCGAGGATGGTTTCCGCGTTGTACTCGATGATCTCCAGCGCTTCGTCGTTCAGGATTTCGAAGTTCGGGATATTGCGTTCGATGTACTTGGCCGTCTCGATTTTGACGCTGGTGCGTTCTGCGCGGCGGGCGGCGCCGCCGCCACCCCGGGCGCGCCGGCGCGGTGCTGCTTCTGTCATGGTTTATCCTCACCACAGGCATTTCATTGCGGAGGGTATTATAGCCACCGCGCGGCGCCGCGCCGCAGGATTACGGCCATTCAAGTTGAAAAGCGACATTGACGGGGCATTTTCCCCGCAAGCGGTGGACTTTGGCATACCTTCTGCGGGCTCAGTGCGGCGGCACCGTGAAAAACCGGGCTGCGCGCGGGCCAAGCGCCAAACCCTCTTGCAGAAAATGCGTTCCTGCCCTATGGCGCGTGCATGACAGAGACATCCCATGACCGCCTTCTCATCATCGACTTTGGCAGCCAGGTCACGCAGCTGATTGCGCGCCGCCTGCGCGAGCTGAACGTCTATTGCGAAATCCACCCCTATCAGAATGTCACCATGGACTTTGTGCGCGAGATGGCGCCGAAGGCAGTGATCTTCTCGGGCGGGCCGGACAGCGTGACCCGCGAGGGCTCCCCGCGTGTGCCGCAGGAGATTTTCGACTATGGCGTGCCGATCCTGGGCATCTGCTATGGCCAGCAGGTGATGATGCACCAGCTGGGCGGCCAGGTGGTTTCCGGCCACGGCACTGCCGAGTTCGGCCGCGCCTATGTGACCCCGAGCCAGGAGCGCATCCCGCTGCTCAACGGCTGGTTCCTGGAAGAGCGCGAGCAGGTCTGGATGAGCCACGGCGACCATGTCTCCAAGATCGCGCCGGGCTTTGAGGTCTACGGCACCTCCCCCAACGCGCCCTTCGCGATCACCGCGGACCTGGAGCGCAACTTCTTTGCGGTGCAGTTCCACCCCGAGGTGCACCACACCCCGAACGGCAAGACGCTCTATGAGAACTTTGTGAAGCTTGCAGGCTTCACCGGCGACTGGACCATGGGCGCCTACAAGGACGAGGCGATCCGCCAGATCCGCGAACAGGTCGGCGACAAGAAGGTGATCTGCGGCCTGTCCGGCGGCGTCGATTCCTCGGTCGCGGCGGTGCTGATCCACGAGGCGATCGGCGATCAGCTGACTTGCGTCTTTGTCGACCACGGGCTGCTGCGCAAGAACGAAGCGGAAGAAGTCGTCAAGATGTTCCGCGACAACTACAACATCCAGCTGATCCACGCAGATGAAACCGATCTGTTCCTGGGTGAGCTGGAAGGCCAGTCGGACCCGGAAACCAAGCGCAAGATCATCGGCAAGCTGTTCATCGACGTGTTCCAGAAACACGCCGACACCATCGACGGCGCCGAGTTCCTGGCGCAGGGCACGCTCTACCCGGATGTGATTGAATCGGTCTCCTTCTCGGGCGGCCCTTCCGTCACCATCAAGTCGCACCACAACGTGGGCGGCCTGCCGGAAAAGATGGGCCTGAAACTGGTGGAGCCGCTGCGCGAGCTGTTCAAGGACGAGGTCCGCGCGCTCGGCCACGAGCTGGGCCTGCCCGCGAGCTTCATCGGCCGCCACCCCTTCCCGGGGCCGGGCCTGGCGATCCGCTGCCCGGGCGAGATCACCCGCGAGAAGCTGGACATCCTGCGCGAGGCGGATGCGGTCTATATCGACCAGATCCGCAAGCACGGCCTCTATGACGAGATATGGCAGGCGTTTGTCGCGATTCTGCCGGTGCGCACCGTCGGCGTGATGGGCGACGGCCGCACCTATGATTACGCCTGCGCCCTGCGCGCAGTTACCTCGGTTGATGGCATGACTGCGGACTACTACCCGTTCACTCATGAGTTCCTGGGCGAAACCGCCACCCGGATCATCAATGAGGTGAAGGGTATAAACCGCTGCACCTATGACATCACCTCCAAGCCTCCGGGCACCATCGAGTGGGAATGACCTGCATTCCAGAACCCCGGCCCAGCGGCCGGGGTTTCTTTTTGTGCTGCTGCCCGGCGAAAAAATAGGATAAAAAGTCGAAGCGGTTTTTCATCGCATTAACCAAACCGACAGTTGTTCATCGGATAATTTCCCCAACGCCCGCTGGTTTGGAGAATCCAATGATCATTTGCCACCCGCTGAAACTTATCTTCATCAAGACCAAGAAGGTTGGCGGCACGTCTTTTGAAATCGCCCTATCCAGTTTCTGCGACGAAACCAGTGTCATCACACCGATTTCCCCCGACGACGAAGCGACCCGTGCAGAATTGGGCTATCCGGGCGCGCAGAATCACAAGCAGCAGGTCTGGCCGGACGGCACGGACACCGCCGCGAAATTCTACAACCACATCCCGGCGGCCGAAGCGAAAGCCATCATCCCGCAGGAGATCTGGGACAGCTACACCAAAGTCACCATCTGGCGGGATCCCTATGATGCCATCATCTCCCGCTATTACTGGGAAAAGGCTGACGCATCCGGCATTCCATTCGGAAAGTTCGTGCGTGAATTCAAAGGCATGCTGACCGAGAACTGCCGTATCGCTCCGCTGGACGGGCCGGATGCGATGGACGTCTACCTGCGCTACGAGCACCTGGAGGAAGATATCGCCGCGCTTGGCGTCGATGGGCTGTGGGAGCGGTTCTCCAGCCTGCGTGCCAAGGGCGCCATCCGCCCGCGCAGCGGCACCGACCCCGAAACGCTTTATACGCGGCACCCGGGCGCGGCAGATGTCGTCGCGGAACAATGCGGCGCCGAAATCCGCAAGTTCGGCTACAAACGCCCTGGCACGGTGCCGGCCGCGGGTGCGCGGGAAACGGGCAGTAAAAATGATTTCATCTTCACTCTGTCCGCCGGGCGGACCGGAACCGCATGGCTGGCGCAATTCCTGGGTGAAAACCTGAAGGTGCGCTCTGTCCATGAACCCTTGGGGGTCGAGGATTTCGGCACGGCGATGCCGGAGATCCGGCATATGCGCCGGTTCAACACCTTCGGCATGGACGGTGTGACGCGGGACTTCTGGCGCAACAAGCTGGCCTCGCTCCAGGCGCCTTATGCCGAGTCCAATCACACCCTGGGCAAATGCGGTCTGATCGAGGCGCTGGCAGACAGCAGCATCTGCAACCGCACCACCGTGATCATTCTGCGCCGCGACCTGGCCAAGCAATGCGCCAGCTATGTCGGGCGCAATGATTTCCAGAACATCACCATTCCCTGGCAATGGTATCTCGACATGAACTATCGCAACGTGATGGTGAACCCGTCGACCCTCAGAAAGCTGGGGCAGATCGGCTGGGCCATCTGGTACGCGCTGGAGATGGAAGCGCGCTATGCCTATTACCAGCTCAAGTACGGCGACCGGATCAATTTCGTCGAGGCCCGGCTGGAAGAGGCGACCAAGCCGGACGGCGCCGCCAGGCTGCTGGCGGCTTTGGGCCACGACGGCGTGCCGGTCCTGCCGGAAAAGAAAAACGCCACCCTCAACCAGTCCGGGGTCAACGACGCGCTGACCGCCGAAATCCGCACCTTGCTGGGGCGGCTGAAGTTCGACGCCAAAGCTATCGCCACCGCCTATATTGATGCAGGCCGCACCCTGGACTCCTCCGCCCTGCACAGCGCCGCGGCCTGATTTCCGGGGCGCAGACAGCGCCCGTCCTGCCAGACTGACGGCCCGGCCCGGCTGCGCTTCTGCTGCGGCCGGGCTGTTGTTGTGCTTGACCGCCGGCCGGTATCCCTGTCTGTTCCCGCCAGAGCAAACAGAGAGGCGCCGGCATGGCAGAAGGTGAAGCACGGGCAGGACTGGCGGCCCTTTGGATGGTGGGTGCCATCGTCTCCTTTTCCGCCATGGCGATTGCCGGGCGCGAAGCCGGGCTGACGCTCGACACCTTCGAAATCATGACCTACCGCAGCATGGTGGGCCTGCTGATCGTGGCGGCGGTGCTGACGGCCACCGGGCGCTGGCATCAGGTGCAGCGGGACCGGCTGGGTGTGCATCTGCTGCGCAATGTCTTCCACTTCACCGGTCAGAACCTGTGGTTTCTGGCGGTGACGCTGGTGCCGCTGGCGCAGGTCTTTGCGCTGGAGTTCACCTCGCCCCTGTGGGTCATCATTCTGTCGCCGCTGCTGCTGGGTGAGGTGTTGAACCGGCGGCGGATGCTGGCGGTTGGCCTGGGCTTTGCCGGCATCCTGATCGTCGCCCGCCCCAGTCCGGATACGCTGAACCTCGGCTTGGGCGCGGCGGCCAGTTGCGCGATTTTCTTTGCGCTGACCGCGATTCTGACCAAACGGCTGACAAGACATGAAAAAACCGCCTCGATCCTGTTCTGGCTGACCGCGATGCAGCTGGCCATGGGGCTGCTGGCAGCGGGCTGGGACGGTGATATGGCGCTGCCGGATGCCTCTACCCTGCCCTGGCTGGTGCTGATCGGCATTGCCGGCCTCACGGCGCATTTCTGCCTGACCACGGCGCTGTCACTGGCGCCCGCCAGCGTGGTGGTGCCCGTCGATTTTGCCCGCCTGCCCGCTATCGCGATCCTGGGCATGGTGATTTACGGCGAAGCGCTGGATGCCTGGGTCCTGAGCGGCGCAGCGATCATCTGCATTGCCAATTATCTCAATATTGTTGCAGGAAATCCTGTCAGGTCCGCCCGGAATTGACCGTTTCCGGCAAGTTGCCGCTTGGTTACGGTTGATCTGCGGATTTCAGCCCGCTTACCTTCCCGTAAAGCGGCCCGCACCGGCCGCAATTCAGGGAGGAACAATGAAACGCTATCTTGCAACCTCGGCGGCTTTGGCGCTGGTATCGGGCTCTGCCATGGCCAGCGGTCTGGACCGGACCGGGCAGCCGATCGGCCTTATTTTCGAAGAAGGCACCTACGCAGAATTCTCGTTCGCGACCACTTCGGTGGACCTGTCGGGCAATGACCGGACGACCTTGAATCCGCTCGGCTCTGCCACTGGCGACGTTGGCGAACGCTTCAACATGTTCGGCGCGGGGTACAAGCGGGACCTCAGCGAGCAGCTGTCGTTTGCCGTGATCTTCGATCAGCCTTGGGGTGTGGACGTGAACTATCCCGTGGGCGGTTCTGTGCTGCTTGGCGGCACAACTGCACAGGCGGATTCCAACGCGATCACCGCCCTTTTGCGCTACAAGTTCAACGAGCGCTTCAGCGTCCACGGCGGCCTCCGCTATCAGGAAATTGACGGCCAGATCAACCTGGCAGGCGCCGCATACGGGGCCATCCCCGGCGGCACCTACAATGTGCGGGTGAACAAGGACGGCGCCTTTGGCTGGGTGGCCGGTGTTGCCTATGAGATCCCCGAGATCGCCCTGCGCGCGTCGCTGACCTACAGCTCAGAGATCGAGCATGATTTCGACGTGGACGAAACCTTTGCCGGTTTCCCGGCAGCAAACGCTTCGACCTCGACAACGACCAAGACACCGCAATCGGTGAACCTGGATTTCCAGACCGGTGTCGCCAAGGACACGCTGCTGTTCGGCGGCATCCGCTGGGCAGAACACAGTGTGACTGACCTCGCCCCCACGACGCTTGGCCGTGACCTGATCGACCTGGATGACTCCTTCACCTACACGCTGGGTGTTGGCCGCCGATTCAATGAGCAATGGTCCGGTTCGCTGGCGCTGATTTACGCCGATGTGGACGGGGATGACCTGGTGTCGCCGCTGGCGCCGACCCACGGCTATGAAGCGATCCGCCTGGGCGTGCAGTATAAGCAGGATCAGATGACGATCTCTGCCGGTATCCGCTACACCCAGCTGGGCGATGCGGTCGCCTCTCCGGGCGGAAATCCGGTCACCAACTTCCGCGACAACGACGCTGTGAGCTTTGGCCTGAAGGTCGGCTACAACTTCTGATCCTCTGGAAGGCAGCCGAAACTGCAGGCAAGACATTCACCCCGCCCCTAACCGGGCGGGGTTTTCTTTTGCCGCAAGAAACGGGTCGCCAGGCGCCCGCCTGCGCGTTAGCTGAGCTCTATGAGCCCGCAAAAGACCATATCCCCCCGCGCCTGGGCCGAGCTGATCCTGCTCGGCGTGATCTGGGGCGGATCGTTTCTGTCGATCCGCATCGCCCTGGATGAAATCCCCGTTGTCACCCTGGTTCTGCACCGCTGCGGCTGGGCGGCGCTGTTCCTGTGGGCCGTGGTGCTGCTGATGCGGCTGCCGGTGCCCAAGGACCCGCGGGTCTGGGGCGCCTTTCTGGTAATGGGGCTGCTCAATAACGTGATCCCCTTCGGGCTTATGGCCTGGGGGCAGCTGCACATCGAAACCGGCCTCACCTCGATCCTGAACGCGGCGACGGCGATTTTCGGGGTGATCGTGGCTGCCCTGGTCTTTGCCGATGAGCGGCTGACGGCGCGCAAGGCGCTGGGAGTGGGGCTTGGGTTCCTGGGTGTGGCCACGGCCATCGGGCTGGAGCAATTTGCCAGTTTCGACATCCGCAGCACCGCGCAGCTGGCGGTTCTGGCGGGCACGGTGTCCTATGCCTTTGCCAGCGCCTGGGCGCGGCTGCATCTGTCCGGCCTTCCGCCGCAAGTGGCCGCGGCGGGGATGCTGACCGGCTCCACCCTATGCCTGATTCCGGCCGCGCTGCTGATTGACGGTGCGCCTGTGCTGGCGCTGGAAACCGGCACTTGGAACTCCATCGCCTATTTCTCGCTGATCGCCACCGCCGGGGCCTATCTGCTCTATTACCGGGTGCTGGGGCTGGCGGGCAGCGGCAACCTGATGCTGGTCACGCTGATCATCCCGCCCGTCGCCATCGTGCTGGGCGCCTGGGTGCTGGGCGAGGCGCTGAAGCCGCAGGCCTATGCAGGCTTTGCGCTGCTGGCGGCCGGGCTTGTCATCCTGAACGGCAAGCCCCGGTTGCGGCGCAAGCGCGCACGGAATTGACCCAGCCCGCGCAGAGGATTAGCAAGGCCTGAAACCTTCAGGGACCGAATACCTAATGCTTTACTCTTCCGCACAGGACTGGCGCGATGCGCCGAACAAACGGGTGCTGTTCTTTGGCATGTCCGGGCTTGGCAAAACCTATGTCAGCAACGTCCTGCGCGGTGCGGGCAGCTGGTTCCACTACTCGGTCGATTACCGCATCGGCACCCGGTATATGGGTGAATACATCGCAGACAATGCCAAGGCCGAGGCGATGAAAGTGCCGTTCCTGCGGGAGCTTCTGCTGTCGGATTCGATCTTTATCGGCTCCAACATCACCTTTGAAAACCTGACGCCGGTCGCCGCCTATCTGGGCAAGCCCGGGGATGTGGCCAAGGGCGGGCTGCCCATCGCGGAATACAAGCGGCGGCAGGAGCAGTTCCGGGTTGCCGAGATCCGCGCGCTGCTGGACACCGAGTATTTCGAAGGCCGCGCGCAGCAGCTTTACGGCTATCCGCATTTCATCTGCGATACCGGCGGGTCGATCTGCGAATGGGCCGACGCAAACGACCCGAACGACCAGATCCTGTCCGAGCTTAGCAAGCACACGCTGATGGTCTGGATCAAGGGCGACGACGCCCATACCGAGGAACTGGTGCGCCGGTTCGACCGCGCACCCAAGCCGATGTCCTATCAGCCGGAGTTCCTGGACCGGGTCTGGCAAGAATATCTCAAGGAAAATGGCATAGCTGAAGGGGATGTGGACCCCGACGCCTTTATCCGCTGGACCTATGCCCAGGCGCTGGCGCACCGCCAGCCGCGCTATCAGGCGATGGCGGATAATTGGGGCATCACCGTCACCGCCGACCAGATCTCTGCCGTCAAGGATGAGGCCGGTTTCGTGGATTTGATCGCCTCGGCTCTTGAGGCCCGCGGCTAAGCCGCTTATCTCTCAGCTTCCGCTATATCGCACAACCTTCCGCAAATCAGGACAGTGACATGCCCATCAAGATCCCCGCAGACCTCCCCGCCTATGACGTTCTGACGAACGAAGGCGTGATGGTCATGTCGCCGGATCAGGCGGCGCGCCAGGATATCCGGGCCCTGCGCATCGGGCTGTTGAACCTGATGCCCAAGAAAATCCAGACCGAGAACCAGTTCGCCCGGCTGATCGGCGCCACGCCGTTGCAGATCGAGCTGAGCCTGATCCGGATGACGGAGCATCAGACCAGGAACACCGCAGCGGAGCATATGGAGGAGTTCTACCACTCCTTTCAGGAGATCAAGCACGAGAAGTTCGACGGGCTGATCATCACCGGCGCGCCGATCGAGCACCTGGAGTTCCCGGAGGTCACCTATTGGGACGAGATGCGCGAGGTGTTCGAGTGGACACAGACCAACGTGCATTCGACCTTTGGCGTCTGCTGGGGCGGCATGGCGATGATCAACCATTTCCACGGCGTGAAGAAGCACATGCTGGACCACAAGGCGTTCGGCTGCTTCCGGCACCGGAACCTGGCGCCGGCCTCGCCGTATTTGCGCGGGTTCTCGGATGATTTCGTGATCCCGGTCAGCCGCTGGACCGAGATGAAGCAGGAAGAGATCGACGCGGCCCCGGGGCTGCGGACCCTGTTGGGCAGCGATCAGGTCGGCCCCTGCCTGGTTGAGGACAAAGCGCACCGTGCGCTCTATATCTTTAATCACTTCGAATATGACAGCGATACGCTGAAGCAGGAGTACGACCGCGACGTGGCCAATGGCACCCCGATCAACGTGCCGGACAACTATTATCCGAACGATGATCCCAGCCAGCAGCCGCAGAACCGCTGGCGCAGCCACGCTCATCTGCTGTACGGCAACTGGATCAATGAGATCTACCAGACCACGCCATATGAGCTGGATCAGATCGGCCGCTAGGATGCTGGTTTATCTGAGCCTTGCTGCCGCAACCGGCGCCGCGCTGACCGTGTGGCAGGCCGGGCGGCGCGAGGCGGCCGCTGAAGCCAGCCATCCGCCTCAGGGCCAGGTGCTGGTGGTCGGCCGCCACCGGGTGCATGTGGTGGAGATGGGCCAGCCCAAGGGCAGCGCGCCGGATCTGGTGCTGATCCACGGTTCCAGCGGCAATACCCGGGACATGACCTTCCGGCTGGCGCCCGCGCTGGCCCGGGATTTCCGTATCCTGGTCTTTGACCGGCCGGGCCTGGGCTATTCCGACCGCCTGAACGGCAGCGGCGCAACGATCCGCCAGCAGGCTGATGTTTTACGCCAAGCCGCGGCGCAGCTGGGCGCGCAAAAACCCGTTGTGCTGGGGCAAAGCTATGGCGGCGCAGTGGCGCTTGCCTGGGCCGTCGACCACCCGGAGGCGCTGGCGGCGCTGGTGTCTGTTGCCGGCGTTTCGCATCCTTGGGACACACCGCTGGACACCTTCTACAAGGTGACGTCTTCGCGGATCGGCAGTGCGCTCGCAGTTCCCGCCCTCACCGCCTTTGTGTCCCGCGCCACGGTCATGGAGACGCTGGACGCCGTCTTTGCTCCGCAGGCGGTGCCGGAAGGGTATGCCCAGCATTTCGGCATCGGCCTGACCTTGCGGCGCAAGTCCCTGCGGGCCAATGCCCGGCAGCGCGCCAACCTGCTGGCGGAAGTGAAAGCGCTGGCGCCTCAGTACAGCCGCATCGGGGTGCCGGTCGAAATCATCCACGGCACCGCGGATGACACTGTAAGCCCCAACATCCACGCGCGGCAGCTGGTGCGGGACGTCCCGAGTGCTGCCCTGACCCTGCTGGAGGGGATCGGCCACATGCCGCACCACGTGGCAACCGATGAGGTTGCCGCCGCGGTGCACCGCGCTGCCGACCGGGCACGTTTGCGTTAATGCGATTCACATTCCATACTCTCTCCCCATATAAGGGTTTGAGGACAGAAGGGTTTTGCACATGACGCTGCCATTTGACGGGGCCATCAGCCGCTATTACCAGACCGGCGCGCCGGAGGAGGTCCGCAAGGCGATCCAGGATGCGGACAAGGACGATATCCTCAACCCCAGCTACCCGCACAAGGAGCGCATGGGGCGTAAAACCTATGAGAAGGAGCTGGAAGCGCTGCAGATCGAACTGGTCAAACTGCAGGCCTGGGTCAAAGCCAGCGGCACCCGCATTGCCATCGTGCTGGAAGGGCGCGATGCGGCTGGCAAGGGCGGCACCATCAAGCGCTTCCGCGAGAACCTGAACCCGCGCGGCGCCCGGGTTGTGGCGCTGTCCAAACCCACCGAAGAAGAACAGAGCCAGTGGTATTTCCAGCGCTATATCGAGCATCTGCCCTCGGGCGGCGAGATCGTGTTCTTCGACCGCAGCTGGTACAACCGCGGCGTGGTGGAAAAGGTGTTCGGCTTCTGCACCGCTGATCAGCGCGAGCGGTTCTTTCACCAAGTGAAAGGGTTTGAGCAGGCGCTGGTGGACGACGGCGTGCTGCTGTTCAAGTTCTGGCTCAATGTCGGCCGGGCTGAGCAGCTGCGGCGGTTTCTGAAGCGGGAATCCGATCCGCTGAAGCAATGGAAGCTGAGCGCGATCGACGTCAAAGGGCTGGAGAAATGGGACGAATACACCGCCGCAATCTCCGAGACCCTGGAACGCAGCCATTGCCCTGAGGCCCCCTGGACCATCGTGCGCTCTGACGGCAAACGGCGGGCGCGGCTGGCGGCGATCCGAGCGGTGCTGACCGCCATCGACTATGACAACAAGGACGCCAAGGCCATCGGCGCCCTGGACACGGAAATTTGCGGAGGCCCGGACATCTGGGATGCCTAAACGCGGTTATCATCACGGCAACCTGCGCCAGGCGCTGGTCGAAGCCGCCCTGCAGCTGATCGAGGCCAAGGGCCCGACCGGCTTTACCCTGTCGGAAGCGGCCAAGACGGCAGGCGTCACCCCGGCGGCGGTCTACCGCCATTTCGAAGGGCGCGAAGACCTGATCGCCGAGGCCTCGCGCCAGGGCTACATCATGTTCGCTGACCTGATGCAGCACGCCTATGACAAGTATCAACCCTCGGCGCTGGCGGCGTTCGAGGCGACGGGCCGTGCCTATCTGGCCTTTGCACGCAAGCACCCGGGCCATTACATCGCCATGTTCGAAAGCGGCATTTCAGTGAACCGCACGCCGGAACTGGCCGACGCCGCCGCCCGCGCGCGCCAGATTCTGGAACGCGCCGCGGCGGACCTGAGCCAGCATATTCCCGAACACAAACGCCCCCCGGCCTCGATGTTCTCGGCGCATGTGCTGGCGATGAGCCACGGGGTGGTAGAGCTTTATGCGCGCAACTCTCCTGGAGCCACCTCCCCCTTCCCGCCAGAGGACCTGCTCGAAAGCGGCATCGGCATCTATTTGCGCGGGCTGGGGCTGATTGAACCGGACAGCTAGAAGCGGCCGGCGGGCTGCGGTGCGCTCAGCTCGTCGCCGACATTGACCAGCTTAACCTCGCCGATGCCCTTGATGTCTTCGGGGCCGATGTCGGTCACGTGGAATTCCTCGGACAGGGCATCCTTCATTTCCTCCGGCGCGACGATTTTCATCGGATTGGCAAAGACTTGCAGGCGGGAGGCCAGGTTCACCGCGGGGCCGAACACGTCATAGACGTACTTTTGGATCCCCACCACCGAGCCGACGGCGGAGCCGGTGCCCAGCCCGATCCGCGCCTGCCACTTGTGCTGGTGGCT
>NZ_CEYXRG010000037.1:0-14688 GCF_982940295.1 Leisingera sp. | reverse complement strand
TCAGCTCGATCTCGTCGCGCTGGCGGCCCAGTTCCGCGGTGATCGAAGCATAAAGTTCAGGATCGCGCTCGGCGAGGGATTGGGTGAAAAAGAGGTTTTTGGACATTCCGGGGCTCCTGTCTATCCTGTCCAGCCGAGGCCCGCCGCTACGCAGTTCATCGACTGCATCAGCGGGACCGGCACTGTAGTGGATTTCCGGGCGCGCTCTTCCCGCAGGAGGCGCACCTGGGTTTTGTGGATTTCGCGCAGCATGATCTCGACCCGGCCGAAGCGGGTGCGCAGGCGCGGAAAACGGCTGGCGAGACTGGTGTCTCCGGTCAGGAACAGGATGGCCTCGCGGGCCAGCTGGTATTCCTTGCGGATGGCGTCAAAGATGCGCTCGCGGATTTCCGCGTCCTGCACCAGCGTCGCATAGTTGGCAGCGATCTCCATATCGCTTTGCAGCAGGGTCTTTTCCACCTCATCCACCACCAGGCGGAACAGCGGCGAGTTGCTGAACATATCCCGCAGCACCGCCTCGCCGCGGTCGCCGCGGAACTTGCGGAAGCTGGCGACCGCGGAACCGAAACCGTACCAGCCGGTGATCATGTGGCGGTTCTGCGACCAGGCAAAAACCCAGGGGATCGCGCGCAGATCGTCCAGCGAGCCGGCACCGAAGCGGCGGGCGGGACGCGAGCCGATCTTGAGCATTGCCAGTTCTTCCACCGGGCTGGCCTGCTGGAAATAGTCCAGGAAACCGTGCGCGTTCAGCAGGTTGGAATAGGCCGCCTGGGACATGCCCGCGAGCGCCTCGAAGGCATCGTCGTGCTCCGGATTTACCGGCGGGGTGTCTTCCTGCAGCGAATGGCGCAGCACGGAGGAGGCCATCAGCTCCAGCTGGTGCAGCGCGGTGCCGCGGTTGGCGTATTTGGAGCTGACCACCTCGCCCTGCTCGGTGATCCGCATCCGGCCTGCGATGGTGCCTGCGGGCTGGGCGGCAATGGCGCGCTCAGCCGGGGCGCCGCCGCGGGAAACCGAACCGCCGCGCCCGTGGAAGAACACGGGCTTCATCCGGTGGGTTGCCAAAGTGCGGGTAATCAGGCGCTGCGCTTTCTCCAGTTCCCAGGTGGAGCAGAGGAAGCCGCCGTCCTTGTTGCTGTCGGAATAGCCCAGCATCACCTCGATCCGGTTGTCGCCGGATTTCAGCGAGCGGCGGGCAAAGGGCACGTCCAGGAGGCCGTTCAGGATGCTGGGTGCAGCCCGCAGGTCGCCGATGGTTTCAAACAGCGGCACAACTTTCAAAGCCGCTTTTTCCGCGCCGAAGCCTGCGTAGCGCGCCAGCAGGTAGACGCCCAGAAGATCATCGGTGGAGCGTGTCATCGACAGGATGAAGGGGCCCATCGCCTGCGGATCTTCCCCGGCGCCGGCGTCGCGCATCAGGCGCAGGAGCTTCAGCAGCTCGCCGCTTTGCGGGCTCAGCTCATCCGGTGTCATATAAGGAAGCGAGGCGCTGCCCAGCTCCTTGCGCAGACGCGCCGACCAGTCCGGGCTGCCGAACTCCGGCACCTCGCCCGAGCGCGCCCAGATTTCGGTCAGCGTTTCGGTGGTCACGGTGGAGTTCTGACGGACGTCCAGCGTCACCGTGCGGAAGCCGAAGACATCGGCCTGCCAGCGGATCGGGCGCACATAGCGGGCCGCCAGCCGGTGCGCGCCGATTTCCTCAAGCGCCTCTTCCACATCTGTCAGGTCGGTGACGAAATCACCCAAGTGCTTATAGGCGCCGGTTTCCTCAGCAGCCGTGGCCTTGATCCGCACCAGGATTGCGGTCAGCGCCTGGCGGAAGACCTCGCCGGGGTTGCGGGCAGACAGCGCCGCAGTACCGGGGGCCGCGGCAATGACCTTTGCCAGCCGGGCAGAGGCACTGTCAGGCAAGGCAAACACCGCTGCCGAAATCGAAATCCGCTCCGCCGCGGTGGTCAGCGCCTTCTGGTAACGCTTCAGGATCGCCGCACGGTTGGCCGTGAGCGCGGCCGCGGTGGCCTCAACTGTCACATTCGGGTTGCCGTCGCGGTCGCCGCCGATCCAGGAATGGAACTTGAGACAGGGCGCATCAGCCGTCGCGCCCAGGCGCGGCTCGGCCGCGTCAATGTAGCGCTCGAACAGCTGCGGAACCGCCTCATAGAGGCTGTCGCGGAAGAATTGCAGGCCCCATTGGATTTCGTCCTGCAAGCTGGGACGGTCGCGGCGGAGCTCACCGGTCATCCACAGAAGGTCAATCTCCGAGCGCAGGTCCTCCAGCAGACCCGCACGCTCGCGCGGGGTCCAGCGCTTGGCCTCCAGCGACACCAGTCCGCGGTAGATGCGGCGGTGGATTTCCAGGATGGTGACGCGCTTGGCCTCTGTCGGATGCGCGGTCAGGGTCGGGCCGATGGAAAACTGGCTTGCCACCTCCTGCAGCCGCTCCGGTGTGGCCAGTTCCCCTGCCAGGTCGAGGGCGCGGGCAAAGCTGCCTTCGACCACTTCCGGGCCATCCTGCGTCTCGGCCATGCGGCGGTCGCGCATGGCAGCGTTTTCCTCGACGATCTTCAGCAGCTGGAACCAGATGTTGAAGGCCTGAAGATAGGGGGTCGCCGGCTGATCGCCGGGCAGGTCCCAGGCGGACTCGCCAATGGCCCTTTCTGCAACTTCCGGCGCGCGCTGGCGCAGAACGTCGAGCCAAAGCGCGTGAAGCTCATTGCGAAGTTCAGCGGCATAGCCGGTGTCTTCGACCCCCGCATGGGTGTTTTCGGCAGGGTCCCCCATCACATCACCCGGTCGCGCGGCTCGCGCCCTGCGAAAAAGTCGGTCAGATTGTCGAGCACGCGGAAGCCCATCGCCTCGCGCGCCTCGCGGGTGGCGCTGCCCAGGTGCGGCAGCATCACCAGGTTGTCGCAGTCCATCAGGTCCGGATTGATGCGCGGCTCGCCGTCGAACACATCCAGCCCGGCGCCGCCGATTGTTTCGAACCACAGGGCGCGGGACAGGGCCAGCTCGTCGATCACTTCGCCGCGGGCTGTATTAATAAGGAATGCGTCCGGCTTCATCAGGTTGAGCATCCGGGTGTTGATCAGATGCCGGTTGGCGGCGCCGCCCGGGCAGTGCAGCGAGACGAAGTCGCATTGCGGCATCAGGTCTTCCAGGCTGTCCGCCTGCGTGGCGTTATAGCGGGCCAGCACATCGGGGGAGACGCGGGACCGGTTCTGCACCACGATCTTCATGCCAAAGCCGTGGTGGGCACGGCGGGCCATCTCCTGGCCAATGCGGCCAAAGCCGACGATGCCCAGCGTCTTGCCGGAGACCTTGGTGCCGACCAGGTGGGTCGGCCGCCAGCCGGTCCACTCGCCGGCGCGCAGCTCGCGCTCGCCCTCGCTGGCGCGGCGGGCCACCATCAACAAAAGCGTCATCGCGATGTCTGCGGTGCATTCGCTGAGCACATCCGGGGTGTTGGTCACCGTCATCCCGTGGCCTGCGGCGCTGTGCATATCAATATGGGAATAGCCGACACCGTAGTTAGCAAGGATGCGGGCCTGGGGTTTGGCAATGTCGAATGCCTCAGCCGAAATCTTGTCGGTCACAGTCGGCAGCACCGCATCAAAGGACTTCATCGCCTCGCGCAGCTCGCACTCGCTCAGCGGTTTGTCACCTGTGTTCAGCACGGCATCGAAGGCTTCGGAAAGCTGCGCCTCAACTGCGGCCGGCCAGCGGCGGGTCACCAGAACCTTGGGCTTTGCCATGATGTCATCTCCCTGACGTGCTTCTTAGTAATGCGCTCCACCCCCTGCCATTGCCCCGGGCCAAGGGTGGAGCGTTGCGCCTGTTCCGTTGCCGGATCAGGCGGCGTTCTTTTTCATCACGCTTGCGATGGTTTCGCCGATCACGGCGGGGTTTTCGGCAACGGTCACGCCGGCAGCCGACAGGATCTCCACCTTCTCGGAGGCGGATTCACCGAAGGCCGAGATGATCGCGCCCGCGTGGCCCATGGTGCGGCCTTTAGGTGCGGTCAGACCCGCGACATAGGCTACAACCGGCTTGGTCACGTGGTTCTTGATGTAATCCGCCGCTTCGGCTTCCTGCGGGCCGCCGATTTCACCGATCATCGCAATGACCTCGGTTTCCGGATCCTTCTCGAACCACTCCAGGATGTCCTTGAAGGACGAGCCGTTGATCGGGTCGCCGCCGATGCCAACCGAAGTGGAGACACCCAGGCCCAGCTCTTTCAGCTGCGCTGCGGCCTCATACCCCAGGGTGCCCGAGCGGCCGATAATGCCCACGGTGCCCGGCAGGTAGATGTGGCCCGGCATGATGCCCAAGAGCGCCTTGCCCGGCGAGATGGTGCCCGCACAGTTCGGGCCGGTCAGGATCATCCGCTTATCCTTGGGGTAGCGGTACATGTAGCGCTTCACGCGGATCATGTCCTGGGCCGGGATACCGTCGGTGATGCAGACGCAGTAGTGAATGCCCGCATCCGCCGCTTCCATGATAGAGTCAGCTGCAAAAGGCGGCGGCACAAACACCAGCGAGGCATTGGCGCCGGTGGCCTCAACCGCTTCTTTCACGGTGTTGAAGACCGGCACGCCCTCGACGGTTTCACCGCCCTTGCCCGGCACCACGCCGCCGACGACGTTGGTTCCGTATTCGATCATGTCCTTGGTGTGGAACCGGGCGATCTTGCCGGTGATGCCCTGGACGATGACACGGCTTTCGCGATCAAGAAGGATGCTCATTTGACGGCCCTCACACGAGTGTTTTGATCAAGGTCGTTTTTCCACGCGCCGACGGCCCGTTCGGCGGCTTCCATCAGCGAGGTTGCACGGATCAGCGGCAGGCCGCTTTGCGCCAGGATCTTCTGGCCTTCTTCCACGTTGGTGCCGGCAAGACGGACCACCACGGGCACGTCGACCTGCACTTCCTTCAGTGCCTGCACGACACCTTCGGCAACCCAGTCGCAACGGTTGATGCCGGCAAAGATGTTGACCAGAACCGCCTGCACATTGCTGTCGGACATCACCAGGCGGAACGCCTTGGCGACCCGTTCCGGGGTTGCGCCGCCGCCGATGTCCAGGAAGTTGGCGGGCTCGCCGCCGGCCAGCTTGATGGTGTCCATGGTGGCCATCGCCAGGCCTGCGCCGTTCACGATGCAGCCGATGTTGCCCTCAAGCCCGACATAAGACAGGCCGCGGTCGGCGGCGCGGGCTTCGCGCGGGTCTTCCTGGCTCTTGTCGCGCAGCTCAGCGATCTGCGGATGGCGGAACAAGGCGTTGTCGTCAAAGGTCATCTTGGCGTCCAGCGCGATGACCCGGTTGTCCGAAGTGACCACCAGCGGGTTGATCTCAACCATGGTGGCGTCCAGTTCCGAGAACGCCTGGTAGCAGCCCTTGAGCGTGCGCACCATTTGCTGCGTCATCGCCGGTTCGATGCCCAGGGCAAAGGCGATCTCGCGCGCCTGGAAGTCCTGCAGGCCGACGGCCGGCTCAACGGTCGAGCGCACGATCGACTCGGGCCGCTCGGCAGAGATCTCCTCAATCTCCATGCCGCCTTCGGACGAGGCAACGATCATCACCCGCTGGCTTGAGCGGTCCAGCACGAAGCCAAGGTAGATTTCGCGGGCAATCGGCACCGCACCTTCGACGTAGACACGGTAGATGCCTTTGCCCTCGGGGCCTGTCTGGTGGGTCACCAGCTTCTTGCCGAACAGGTTCTCGGTCGCCTCATAGATCTCGGCTTCGGAATTGCACAGCTTGACGCCACCCGCCTTGCCGCGGCCGCCTGCGTGAACCTGGGCCTTGACGATCCATTTGTCGCCTCCCAGTTCCCGCGCGCGGTAGGCCGCCTGCTCGGGGCTGTAGGCCAGCGCGCCCGGGGGAACGGTCACGCCGAAGTTGCTCAGAACTTCCTTGGCCTGATACTCGTGGATATCCATGGTCCTCTCCTTCTCATGGATGCCGGAATTCTATTACTCAGCGGCCTCAAGGGCTGCGGAGTAGTGCCTGTCGAGCAGAGCGCTGATCGCGTCCATGTCGACATTTGCGCCCATGTCGTTCATCGCCTTGCCGAAGCGGTTGACGATGTCGGTGATGGCGGCAGGGGTGATCTGGTTCAGGATGCCGATGCGGACCTGGACCGGCTCCGACAGGGTCGGCCAGATGCCGAAACCAACGGCGCGGCAGTTGCCCACCAGTTCCTTTTCGCGGCCAGCCAGATCGCCGGGCAGGTTCAGAACCACCAGGCTGGTCATGTTGCTGGTCACGTCGCAGCCCATCGCGGTCACGGCATCGCGCAGCGCTTTCTCGTGGAAGGCATAATCGCGGGCCTTCTGGGCACGGCCGTGCTGCAGGGTGATGCGCAGCGCTTCGTGGAAGGCAGCAACCGCATAGCCGGAATGGGTGCGGTGGTAGGTGCCGGCAGCCACGTCCTGGCCGTCCACGATGCCCCAGTGGCGGGCTTCCAGGATCGGGTTGTGGACATAGGAATGGCAGCCGTTCTCACGCACGGTCTGAATGTACTTGTCGGTGAACGACACAGGCGCGTAAGTCAGCGGCAAGCACAGCACGCCCTTCTGCGGACAGGACGCCCAGCCGGCAACGCCCGGGTAATCGTCGATCGAGAAATCCTCGATGCCCAGCGAGGACACCGCGTCGATCAGGCCCATCACGCCGTGCTTGACGCAAGCGTCCGAGAAGCCCTTGAGGTCGTTGATGCGGCCCGAGCCGGTTTCCCAATGCGCCATGAAGGCCCACTTGGGCTTCTTCTCGGCCAGCACCTGCTCCACCAGCTTGCCGGAGACCGACTCGCCGTGCGGGACGTCGACCACGGTCACGGAGGCCGGCTGCGGGTTCATCGCGTCGGCGGCCAGCTCCTCACGGGTGGCGGCTTTCATGCGGATGGTCATTGCGTCGATGCCCGAGAAGGTGCCATTCTGGAAGGCAACCACGGTGTCGCCGGGCAGGATCGCGTTCAGCATGCAGTCCAGGCCCGAGAAGCCGGTGCCGCCGACGCCGTAGGTGTAGGTGTTGGTGGTGCCCCACAGGTCGCGCAGCATCTGCTTGCACTCGATCATGCCGCGCAGCACGTCCGCCTGCATGTGGTCGGCCAGACCGGTGTTGGCAAAGGCCTGCAGCACGCGGGGGTCGGTGTTGCCCGGGCCAGGGCCGGCGGCCAGGGTTTCCGGGATTTCCAGGCTGGGGAAGATCGTGGGTTCTGTCATCGGGTCAAACCTCTTTGGTGTCCGTTGCCGATGCGCCGGAGGTCACGGGCCTTCTTCGCTGTGGGAAGGTTTGTTTCCTGTCGGTCAACATCTGTTAACCTAAGGAAAACCCAGGTCGACAAAACCCGCAACATTCCTATATCCTGCTTTTGGGTATCTAAATGGGCGGCAAAAAACCTACCCATACAGGTAAAAATACCGTTGCATACCGAATTCGACCCTACCCATTTGGGTGGTTTTTAACAAAAGGGCACCAAATGGCTCCTATAAGCGACAAAGTTTCCCCGATTTCGGTCATGCTTGCTGACGCAAATCCGCTGGTGCTGTCAGCCATGTCCGAGATCTTCGACAAGGACCCGCGATTCTCGCTCGTCGCCACCTCAGCAACCGCCGAAGGCTTCCTCGGAACGGTGATGCGGGTGCCGGTTCAGGTCGGGATCATCGACTGGAACCTGCCCGCGCTCGGCGGCGCCAAGCTGATCGAGGTGCTGCGCGACCAAGCCAACGCGCCGCGGCTGGTCGTCTATGCCGACGAAGGCGGCGACGTGCCGCGCAAGGCGATGAGCGCGGGCGCGGCTGGCTTCGCGCCCCGCTCCAGCGCGGTCGACGGGCTGCTCGACACTTGCCTTGCCGTGGCCGAGGGCAAGATGGTTTTTCCCTTCCTCGACGTCCGCGGCCTGCAGACCGATCCGATTGAGCAGCTGTCGCGCCGCGAACGCACGATGCTTGAGGCGCTGTCGAAGGGGCTCACCAACAAGGAGCTCAGCAAGGAACTTGGGATCTCGACCAACACGGTGAAATTCCACCTGTCGAACCTCTACGAAAAACTCTCGGTCAAGAACCGCGCCCAGGCGATTGCGTTCTACTACGCCAACCGCGCTGCCAAGGGCGATTTCAGCGTGGAGGAGTGACCCCCGATTGCCGCCCCGCGGCTCGCACGCGTGTGCGCATACGCGTACGCACGCGAGGGCGCGCTCCCGCGCGAATGTATTTAAATGAAAACTTTTTTCTTGACAGGAAACACTCTGATGGGGAATGCCTAGGGAGGAGAGGACGAAACCCCATTGCGAATGAGGAGCGCACCCATGTCGTTTCATACCATCGAACAGGCCCCCGGCCGCCTGAACCGCAGCGAGCTGGCAATCCCCGGATCCCAGCCGCAGATGTTTGAAAAAGCTGCAAAATCTGACGTCGACGTGATCTTCCTGGATCTCGAAGACGCGGTTGCACCGGACGAAAAAGACCAGGCCCGCAAGAACATCATCGAGGCCCTGAACGACATCGACTGGGGCAACAAATCCATGTCGGTGCGAATCAACGGCCTCGACACCCACTACATGTACCGCGATGTCGTCGATGTGGTTGAACAGGCAGGCGAACGCCTCGACCTGATCATGGTCCCCAAGGTGGGCACTGCGGCCGACGTATACGCCGTCGACATGCTGGTCACCCAGATCGAAGACGCGAAGGGTCTGAAGAAGCGGATCGGCTTCGAGCACATCATCGAGACCGCGCTTGGCATGCAGAACGTGAGTGAAATTGCCGCAGCCTCCAAGCGCAATGAATCGCTGCATTTCGGCGTCGCCGACTACGCCGCATCGACCCGCGCCCGCACCACCATCATCGGCGGTGTGAACCCGGATTACTCGGTGCTGACCGACCCGTCCGCGGACGGATCGCGCGACGTGCATTGGGGCGACATGTGGCACTACGCCCTGGCCCGCATGGTGGTTGCCGCCCGCGCCAACGGTCTGCGCCCGATCGACGGCCCGTTCGGCGATTTCCAGGACAAGGAAGGCTACAAGGCTGCCGCCAAACGCGCCGCGGTTCTGGGCTGCGAAGGCAAATGGGCCATCCACCCCAGCCAGATCGAACTGGCCAACGAGGTGATGTCGCCGTCGGACGCGGAAATCACCAAGGCGCACCGCATCCTGGAAGCCATGGCCGAAGCAGAAGCGGCCGGCAAAGGCGCGGTGTCGCTGGACGGCCGCCTGATTGACTACGCCTCGATCCGTCAGGCAGAAGTGCTGGTGGAAAAAGCCAAGCAGATCGCCGGCGACTAAGCCGCCGTTCGGTTTCAAGACCTTACGCCGTCCCGGTTTCGTCTGGGGCGGCTAAGCGCCGCTATGCCAGGAGATGCAGATGACCGGATTGCTGACCACCGCCAAGGCCCTGTTTCAGGCCGCCGTCGACCGGGCAGACCCTGCCAAGGCCCTGCATGCACAGCTGGCGTCCGCCCCGCTCTCCCCGCTGCCCGAAGGCGGCAGGAATGTGCTGCTGGCTGTGGGTAAAGCAGCCGTCCCGATGATGCGGGAGGCACTAACACTGATCCCGGACGCTTCCCAGGCGCTGGTCATCACAAACCCCGAGAACTATGCGGAAATTCCTGGCGCCACGGTGATCTGCGGCGCCCATCCGGTGCCGGATGAGACCAGTGCCGCCGCTGGTCAGGCAGCCATTGAACTGGCGCGTTCCCTTGGCCCGGATGACCGGCTGATTGCGCTGATTTCCGGCGGCGGGTCTGCCCTGATGGTGGCCCCTGCCGCCGGCCTGACGCTTGCGGACAAGGCCGCGGTGAACAAGCTACTGCTCGCCTCAGGGCTTGAGATCAACGAGATGAACCTGATCCGCCAGCAGCTGTCGGACATCAAAGGCGGCGGCCTGCTGCTCCATGCTGAACCGGCCCAGGTTCAGGCCTTCATCCTGTCAGACGTGATCGGCGACGACCTGCGCGCCATTGCCTCCGGCCCCACCGTGACGCCCATCGGCACACGTGCTCAGGCGCGGGAGATCCTGCAGCGTGCAGGTATCTGGGAAAGTGCCCCGGAAGCGGTCAAGACCCTTCTCAACACCACTGAAGACGTCCGGGAAATCCAGCACCCGGCCACCAACACTTTGATCGGTTCAAATCGCCACAGCCTCAAGGCAATGATGGCCGCAGCGGCAGAGGACTGGACCTGTAAGCTGGTCTCCCACCGGCTGGTTGGCGACGTGTCAGAGGCCGCGGAAACTGTTGTTTCGGCCGCGTCAGCCGCCCCGCAGGACAAACCCGTCGCGCTGATCTTCGGCGGCGAGACCACGGTCCAGCTTACCGGCACCGGCCTTGGCGGCCGCAATCAGGAACTGGCCCTGCGTGTCGCCAAACTGGGCGCGGAACGCCTTAGCGGCGACTGGCTGTTTCTCTCCGGCGGCACTGACGGGCGCGATGGCCCCACGGATGCAGCAGGCGGCATCGCCACCCCCGCAACCTGGGAGGCTATCAAGGCTGCGGGCCAGGACCCGGATGCACTGCTCGCCAACAATGACAGTTATGCAGCTCTCAAGGCCGCAGACGCGCTGCTGATCACCGGCGGCACTGGCACCAACGTGGCCGACGTGCAGGTCCTCCTCAGGCGCCCCAGCTAACATCCAGGCCGCTCCAGCTTTTCATCTTTCCTGAAATACTCCCGCCGGAGGCGACCTCGGCCGCCACAGGCGCCGCGCTCAGGCAGGCACGCGCTTCTCGCCCCATTCGGCCAGGTCGTTCACCAGCATCAAGGCCACCCGCCGGAACACCTGGCGCAACCGCTCCACATGCGGCCCCTCCAGCTTGAGCTCGGCCAGCGCCTGGTCCATGCACTTGAGCCAGTTCTCGGCGTCTTCTTCGGTGATTGGCACATGGGCGTGCATCAATTTCACGTCCATATGCCCGTGCTTTTCCTCGTAGTAGCGGCGCCCGCCCATGAAGCCGGACAGGAAGTTAAACTGTTCGATCCGGGCATGGTCCATGCCATGCCCGCGCTTATGCAGCTTGACAATCTGCGCGCCGGTCTCTGTTTCCTCGACTATGTCGTAGAACCGTTCGACCAGCGCACGCAGCGCGCCTTCGCCGCCGATCTGCTCTATCAGCTTCTGAACCATTTAACCTCCCTGCCCCAGAGCGGCCGGCCTCAGGATTGAGGCCGGGTCTTCTTGGGGTCGTAATGCGCAAAGGGTACAATCTTGGCCGGCAGCCGTTTTTGATGCCCGTCAAGTTTGCCGATTTCAACTTCGGTCCCAACTTCCGCACAGGACACATCCACACGTGCCAGAGCAATGTTCTTGCCCAGAAGCGGAGAGCGCATGGATGAGGTCACCTCGCCGATCTGCGCGCGCCCAATGTGCACGCAGTCGCCGTGGCCCACGTCGATGGCCGAGTCGATATCCAGCCCCACCAGCTTGCGCGCAGGCGTCGTCTTGCGCCGGATCAGCGCGTCGCGGCCGATGAAATCATCCTCTTTGGATTTCAGCGGAACGGTGAACCCGATGCCGGCCTCGAACGGGTCGGTCTGGTCAGAGAAGTCATAGCCCGCGAAGATCAGCCCGGCCTCGATCCGCACCATATCCAGCGCCTCCAGCCCCATCGGGCGGATGCCATGATCCTGCCCAGCCTCCCAGACCGCATCAAAGACGTCGCTGGCATGTTTCGGGTGGCAGAAAATTTCATACCCCAGTTCGCCGGTATAGCCGGTGCGCGATACCACCACGGGCACACCATGTTCGCCGCCGATCCGCGCAGGGGTGAAGCGGAACCACCCCAGTTCCTCCAGCTCGGGGTTATGCGGCATCGTCCAGACGATCTTCTTCAGCAGATCGCGGCTTTCGGGACCTTGCACCGCGATGTTGTGCTGCATGTCGGTCGAGGACCGGATCAGTACGTTCAGCCCCAGCTTCTCGGCCTGCTCGCGGATCCATTCCCCGCCGTAATCCGAGCCGCCGATCCAGCGGAAATTGTCCTTGCCCAGGCGGAACACGGTGCCGTCGTCGATCATACCGCCATGCGGGTAGCACATCGCGGTGTAGACCACCTGCCCCACTGCCAGTTTTTTGATATTGCGGGTAAAGATATACTGGCACAGCGCCTCGGCATCCGGCCCGGTGATCTCGAACTTGCGCAAGGCGGACAGGTCCAGCACCACGCATTTCTCGCGGCAGGCCCAGTATTCCTCCAGCGGGCCGGACTCGGCATAGCAGTTAGCCAGCCAAAACCCGTTATATTCGACGAAATTGCGGGTCAGCTTGCTGAGGCGGTCGTGGAAACCGGTTTCCTTGGTCATCTTGGGCTCCGATTCAGGGGTCGCGCGGAACGCGATCGCCCGCTTGAAGGTCTCTTGCCCGCTGTAAGTGCGGACGTGAATGTCAGTGGGGTTCCAGCCATTGGCGGCGCTGGTGTCATCCGGGCAGGCCGAGCTGACGCAGACCAGATCGGTCAGCGCCCGCAGCAGCACGTAATCGCCGGGCCGGGTCCAGGGCTCATCGGCGTACATCACGCCGTGATCATCGAGCCCGGTGTTGAAGAAGAAGTTGATCGCCATCCAGCCCGCACGCGGTGTCACCCCATGCTGGGCCAGTGTCGCATTGAAATTGTCCGAGCAGTTCACATGGCCAGGATAGCCGATGTCGTCGTAGTATTTCGCCGCACAGGCCAGGGCGAAGGCATCATGCCGGCCCACGGTGTCCTGCACCACCTCGACCAGCGGCAGCATGTCCTGATCATAGTACTTCGCATGCAGCCCCGGCATCGGATATGCATGGCCCATCAGCGTCCGGGTGGTGGTCACGTCCAGCGCATGCTCAATCCCCTTGTCCAGCTTGCGGGCGGCAAAACACTGGAAATCGGTGCACTGGCGCCCGTCCACGTCAATGATCTGGATGTAGTCGCCCGCCTTCACGAAATAGCTCTCCGCAGTGGCGCTGTGCACCCGTACTTCGCTGACAGGATCGGCCAGGGGATCCGGCAGCTCGAACCGCGCCACCTGCTTGATCACCGCCCGCTTGACCATGACGGTCAGGGACGTTGCAGTGTCCTGCTTCTCAAAGTCCATGATCCCGCCTGGCGCCGCGATGATCACCACCCCGTCGCGCTGCGCGGTAAAGCTTTCTTCCGTCTTGGCAGGCGTTGTGCTGTTAAAGAACCGCACCGCACCCCCCTGCGCCAGATCGATGCCGCGCGCCTCCATCCCCATGCGCAACCCGCGCAAGGACTGGTCGGAGGAGGTCAGCAGCGCCTTCAGCCCGCTTGCATCGCTATTGGGGGCCGCGCCAATGATGCCGGGATCAATGCGGCCCTTGTCCTCGGCCGCAACAACCTCGCAGGGCTGCCCGCCCTCGTCATTGATCACCGTCACCCGGTCGCCTGTTTCCACGCGGATCAGGATCGCGCCGCAGCCCTCGACCACGTATCGCTCAGTTCCCTTGGGCAGCGAAAACACCGACGGCTGATACAGCCCAGAGGGCTTCGGCGGCCCTTTGGCAACCTCAGGGAAGCTCATGTCATTCATCGCGCATCTCCTGTTGGACTCCGGCCGAAAATTGCATGGTCGGAATATTTATTTATTGAAAAGAATATTGCCTTCCTCCACTCTAATCAACAAACATGTTGATTTTCTGCGGAAAAACGGCAGATGCCCGGGATGCGGCATTTTCCTGGGGGTGAATGCCGCAAACGAAAGGATAACCGCCATGCACTCGCTGCTTCTTGGCCTCGCGGCAGCCCTTGCCTGGGGGATACACGACCTGTGCGTCCGGTTTGCCTCGCAGCGGACCGGCATTCTGCCGGCCATGCTGACAGTGTTTGCAACGGGTGCGATTCTGATGGCTGCTGCAGGCCTGGCACTGGCGGACTGGCCGGCGATGACCTTGCCGGCAGCCAAACTCGCCGGGCTCTCCGGCGCCATCTATGCGCTTGGGTCTTACGCGCTGTACCGTGCCTTTGCACTTGGACCGGTCAAGCTGGCAGCGCCGCTGATCGGCGCCTATCCGGTGCTGTCGCTTGGCTTGGCAATGCTGCATGGGCAGCCGGTCGGGTCAGGTCACTGGCTGGCAGTTGCCGCCGTGGTTGGCGGTGTGGGATGCATAGCGGTCTTTTCAGCAGAAGACGAGGGCGGCGCGTTCAATCCGAAGACTGCAGGATGGGGCCTGATGGCGGCAATCGGCTTTGCGCTGACCTTTGCAACAGGCCAGGCCGCGACCCAGGCCGGAGCAGAGCTGCCGGTCCTGATCGTCACCCGCGCGGCCGCAATCCTGCTGGCGGCGGCCCTCGCAATCCTGTTGCGCGCGCTGCAGCTCCCGCCCCGCCAGGTCCTCCCGCTCCTCTGCGTGATGGGCGTGCTGGATGCCGCAGCACTTGGCTTGGTGATCTATTCAGGCACCCTTCCCCGGCCCGAGTTCGCCTCCGTCAGCGCCTCGCTGTTCGGCCTTGTCACCGTGGTTCTGGCCTGGCTGGTGCTGCGCGAAAGCTTGACCCGCGCACAATGGATCAGCGTCGCTGTCACCTTCGGCGGCATCGCCTACCTGGGTGTCTGAGGCCCCTTCGCGGGCGACACGCTGCTTACTCACCTTTCAAAAAATACTCCCGCCGGAGGCGTCCGGCGGGAGCATCGCTTTCAGCCGTTGCTGTTCTGCGCTTCAGGCAGTCAGGCCTTCCGGCTCGGCCAGGTTGTTGGCGC
>NZ_CEYXRG010000036.1:0-20748 GCF_982940295.1 Leisingera sp. | reverse complement strand
CCGGGACGACATTTATTTTCTTGCTAAGTGCTTAGGCAGTCGGCTCAGGCTCCATACCGCCTTCGGGCGGGGTTTTCTTGGGCTTGGCCTTGGGGATCGCGGTCACGGACGCATTGCCCTCATCCTCACCGCCATCCTCATCATCGCCGGCCTGCGGCGGCTCGCCGTTCATGACCCGCTTGATTTCGTCGCCCGTGAGGGTTTCGTATTCCAGCAGCCCCTGCGCCAGGCGTTCCCACTCTTCCTTATGCTCGGTGAGGATCTGGAACGCGCGGTCATAGCCTTCCTGGATGAAGGTTTTGACCTCTTCCTCGATCAGCTCCTTGGTGTGGGCCGAAACCGAGAAGCCGGCGGTGTTGCCAGAGTAGCCCTCATGCGCCTCGGCATAGTCGATGTTGCCGACCTTGTCGGACATGCCCCAGCGCATCACCATGGCACGCGCCAGCTGGCTCGCCTGCTGGATATCGCCGGCAGGACCGTTGGAGACATGGCCTTCGCCGTATTTGATGATCTCGGCTGCCTTGCCGGCCATGGTCATCGCCAGCTTCTGCTCGCACTCGTCCTTGTGCCAGTTCAGCCGGTCCATTTCCGGCAGGCTGACCACCATCCCCAGCGCGCCGCCGCGCGGGATGATCGTCGCCTTGTAGACCGGGTCGCATTCCGGCAGCACCAGGCCGACAACGGCGTGGCCCGCCTCGTGATAGGCGGTCTTTTCCTTCTGGTCCTGGGTCAGCACCATCGAGCGGCGCTCGGCCCCCATCATCACCTTGTCCTTGGCGGATTCGAAATCCTCCATGGTGACGAACCGGCGCCCGACACGGGCAGCCATCAGGGCGGCCTCATTGACCAGGTTGGCCAGATCGGCGCCCGAGAATCCGGGGGTGCCGCGGGCGATGATGCGCAGGTCCACATCCGGGCCCAGCGGGGTCTTGCGGGCATGGACGCCCAGAATCTTCTCGCGGCCCTTGATGTCGGGGTTGCCGACGGTGACCTGGCGGTCGAAGCGGCCAGGGCGCAGCAGCGCCGGGTCCAGCACGTCCTTGCGGTTGGTGGCGGCCAGGATGATGACACCCTCATTGGCCTCAAAGCCGTCCATTTCCACCAGCAGCTGGTTCAGGGTCTGCTCGCGCTCGTCATTGCCGCCGCCATAGCCGGCGCCACGGTGGCGGCCCACGGCGTCGATTTCGTCGATGAAGACGATGCAAGGCGCGTTCTTCTTGGCCTGCTCGAACATGTCGCGCACGCGGCTTGCACCAACACCCACGAACATTTCCACGAAGTCGGAGCCGGAGATGGTGAAGAAGGGCACACCCGCCTCCCCCGCGATGGCGCGGGCCAGCAGCGTCTTACCGGTGCCCGGAGGGCCGACCAGCAGCGCGCCCTTGGGGATCTTGCCGCCCAGGCGCGAGAATTTCTGCGGGTTGCGCAGGAATTCGACGATCTCTTCCAGCTCTTCCTTGGCCTCGTCGATGCCCGCGACGTCGTCAAAGGTGACGCGGCCGTGCTTTTCGGTCAGCATCTTGGCCTTGGACTTGCCGAACCCCATGGCGCCGCCTTTGCCGCCGCCCTGCATGCGGTTCATGAAGTAGATCCAGACACCGATCAGCAGCAGGAACGGAAGCAGGGTGATCAGGAACGACTGAAAGCCCGACTGCTGCTGCTTTTCAGCGCGCACCGGGATGTCATTTGCGATCAGCAGCGAGGTGACCTCGGCATCGCCCGGTTTGATGGTGACGTAGTTCTGCCCGTCGGTGGTGGTATAGCGCACCTGTTCCCCGTCCAGAGTGACGGTGCTGACCTTGCCGGTTTCAACCGAGCTGACAAAGTCAGAGAAAGTGCGTTCACGGCTCTGCATCGTGCTGCCGGAACCACTGAACAAATTGAACAGCGCCAGAATCAGCAGAAACAGAACAACCCAAAAGGCGATATTGCGAGCGTTGCCCAAGGAAAGTTCTCCCAATCAGATAGGCGCACCGCACGGGCCGCCTGCGTTGTGCTTAAAATAAGGATCATTCAGGCAGGTTCAATGAGATAAAAGGGATGCAAAGAACTCTTCTTCGCTTCCTGCCGTTTCAGCCGACCAGCCATTGGCCAGTCCGGCCGCGGGCGCAGCGGCCAGCCGGGCACCGTGCCACACCGCCGGTGTGGCCTCCAGCACCGCGCCCGGCACGCCCGCGGCGCGCCAGTCGGGGCATTGCGCCAGCCCCTGCCGCCCCAGGGCCCGCACTTCGCAACCCTTTGCATCACCGCCGAAAATCTTCCACCTGCCATCCCATCGCTGCCCCGGCAGGGCAGTTTCCCCTTTCACGGCATTGTATTCCCGGCAGATCCAGACCTGCTTGGCCGTGCTGACCAGCCGGCATCCTGCCAGGGTGACGGAACTGCCGTTGCGCGCAGCCAGGACCGCCTTTTCCATCGGTACCCGGCGCGGCGGATAGGCGGCGCCCGAAATCCATTGAAAGGCGCGCACCAGCAGCCGGTGGCTGATTTCGCCGGGCAAGGTGCGGAACTTGCGCTGGCACAGAACAACGGCGCCGGCCTGGACATGGACCAGATCGCGGGCGGCCAGAAAGACATACCAGTCAAGCGCTTCGCGGGCCTTGCCCATATTCCGGGCGACCTTGGCAATAACCCCCGGCGTCAGCCCCAGCGGTGCCAGCTGCTCCAGCGCCTGGCGCACCCGCACCCGTTCGAACCGGGTATCCTCGTTGCTCGGATCCTCTGCCCAATCAATGCCACGGGCCTCCAGATAGCGGCGCAGCTCGCTGCGGGTCACATCCAGGAGCGGCCGCAGCAAGGTCACACCATCGCGGGTGCGCCGCTCTGCCATGCCCGAAAGCCCGGTCACCCCAGAGGCCCGGGCCATGCGCATCAGTACCGTCTCCGCCTGATCATCCGCTGTATGGCCAAGCGCCAGCACCGGAATGCCGTGCCGCCGCGCCCAGCTGCACAGGAGATCATACCGTGCCGCGCGGGCCTGCGCCTGCAGGTTGCCTTCCTGCGGCCTGTTCTCCCAGTGCAACACCTCATGGGGGATGCCAAGGCGGCCTGCGGCTGCCCCGGCTGCCGCCGCCTCATCCGCCGCTTCCGGGCGCAGCCCGTGATCGACAGTCGCCGCGAACAGCTGAACGTCTCCACCGCCGAAACAGTCATGCAGCAGATGCATCAGGGCCATCGAATCACCGCCGCCGGACAGCGCGATTCCCAGCCTGGCAGGCAGAGCAGAACGGAACTGACTGCGCACCAGAGCAGGGATATCCCGCCCGGCCGGGGTCAAGAACAGCCCAGCTTGGCCATTTCGGCCTTGGCTTCTTCCTCGGGCCCCGTCCCCGGGAACCGCACACCGACCTCGGACAGTGTCACGCAGGCCTGATCGGTCTGGCCAAGGCGCCCCAATGCGGCGCCGAGCTCAAACAGCGCCTTGGGCGCCACCGGGCCGGAGGAATTGCCGGTAAAGGCCGCCAGATAGGCCCGGGCCGCCTCGCGGGTGTCGCCCAGCCCGTCCAGCGCCTTGCCGCGGCTGAACTCTGCCGCCGCCGCCAGCGGGCTGCCCGGATAGGCCTGGTTGAATGCCGCAAGCTTCTCTGCCGCTTCCTGATACTGCCCCTCGGCCAGAAGCTTCTCGGCGGCATCGAAATCCGCCTGCTCACCGATCGCCAGCTCGCCGCCCGTTGTGCCGCTATCCTCTGCCTGCGGGGCGGCAACCACCGCCGCTGGCAGCTCGCCGCCACCCAGTGTCGTGGTCTCGCCCAAAGCGCCGACATCGCCGCCTTCCAGCTCAACCAGGCGGAACTCCAGGTCGCCGATCCGGTTGGTGCCATCAGCCACAATCCGGTCGATCCGGTGGCCCAGCTCTTCGGTTTGCAGGGTCAGCCGTTGCAGTTCGCTCTCAATCGCGCCAACCCGGTCCAGCACCGTATTGCCGGAAACCTCCGCAGACGGGGATCCGGTGGTCGACAGCTCGCGCTTCAGCCGCTGGATCTCCACGTGCAATACGGTCAGCTCCTGGCGGATATCCGCCAGGGTCTGCGGATCCTGCGCCGCCAGCGGCAGCGGCAGCAGCATCACAGTGGCCAGAAGCGCGGTGCGCAGAGGTTTCATGCCGTTACCCCGTCAGGCCGCCAGCCAGCACGGTGACAGCGCGGCGGTTCTTGGAATAGCAGGTTTCGTCCGAGCAGATTTCCAGCGGGCGTTCCTTGCCGTAGCTCACCACCTTGATGCGGCTGCCCGCAATACCCTGCGAAATCAGGTATTCGCGGGCGGCGTTGGCGCGCTTGGCACCCAGGCCGAGGTTGTATTCGCGGGTGCCCTGCTCATCCGCGTGGCCCTCGATGGTGACCGCATAGTCGGCGTTCTGCGCCAGCCAGCGCGCCTGGCCCTGCAAAGTGGCCTGGGCTGCAGGCGACAGCGTGTGCTGGTCAACCGCAAACAGGACCCGGTCGCCCACGGACTGCTGGAAGTAAGCCGGGCTGGCCGGATCCAGAGCCCCGGCGCCCACACCCGCACCTGCGCCGCCAGGCCCGCCGGCGCCGTTCAGATCGTCGTTCCAGGGGTTATTGCTGCAGGCTGCCAGCCCCAGCACGGCCACTGCCGCCATTGCCAATTTCAAGCCGCTCATGATGTCTGCCTATTCCTTTGCGTTTCTTGCCCCGACGTTATCATAAGCCCGGGTCTGGTTCTATGCGGGTATCCCCGCCTAAACGGCCCTGTTTCCGCAGCGTTTACTTCTGCAGCGGCGACCACGAGGGGTCCGACGCCCCGTCCGGTGTCCTGACAGGTTTCAGGTTGCGGCCGGTGATATCCACCGAATACAGCAGCGCCCGCCCGGTGCTGCCCTGGCTTTCGCGGGTGAACATGATCACCCGGCCATTGGGTGCCCAGGTCGGGCCTTCATCCAGGAAGGACGCAGTCAGCAGCCGTTCTTCACTGCCGTCGGTGCGCATGACGCCGATGTGGAACCGGCCCTTGTTCTGCTTGGTAAAGGCCACCATGTCGCCGCGCGGCGACCACACAGGCGTGCCATAGCGGCCCTGCCCGAAGCTGATCCGCCGCGCCTCGCCGCCGCCTGCGGGCATCACATACAGCTGTTGGCTGCCGGAGCGGTCGCTTTCGAACACGATCTGGCTGCCATCGGGTGAGAACGACGGCGCCGTCTCGATCGAGGGCGCCGAGGTCAGCCGCGTCTTGGCGCCGGTTTCGATATCCATTGAGTAGAGGTCGGTATTGCCGCCCTGCGTCTGGGAATAGACGATGGTTCGCCCGTCAGGTGCAAACCGCGGCGCAAAGCTCATGGTGCCGTCGCCGCTGGACAGCACCTTGCGCTGCACCTGGCCCACATCCAGCACGTGGATCTGCGGAAAGCCGCTTTCGTAGCTGGTATAAAGCACCCGGTCGCCGGTGGGCGAGAACCGCGGCGCCAGCACGATAGAGGCGCTGTTGGTCAGATACTGGACATTGGCACCATCGTAATCCATCACTGCCAGCCGTTTGCGGCGGTCGTTCTTGGGCCCGCTTTCAGAGACATAGACCACCCGGCTGTCGAAATAGCCGCTCTCGCCGGTAATCTCGCTATAGATCGCATCCGCCACCTTATGCGCCATCCGCCGCCAGCCGTCGGTGGTGCCGGTGAACTGCAACGCGGTTTCCAGCTCCTTTTCCGCGAACACGTCATAGCCGCGGAACCGCACCGTCAGCCGGTTGCCGGTGACGCTGACCGCGCCGGTGATCAGCGCTTGCGCATTCACTGCTTTCCAGTCGGCAAATTTGACCGGGCCGTCGAACGCCGCCACCTTGGAGATGTGGGCGCTGGCGGGCACTTCCCGGAACAGCCCGGTGCCGCTGAGGTCGGACGCGATGACGCGCGCGATCTCGGTGGCATATTCCGCTGCTGCCGGGGTTTCCGGCACGAAATCCGGCACCGCATAGGGTAACGGCTCGATCACGCCCTGGTCGATTTCGATGCGGAGCGGGCCGGTCTGCGCCGCGGCTGCGCCTGCCCCGGCCAGTGCCGAGGCGCCGATCAGGAGTGCCGCCAGAATATTCCTCATTTGATCCGCATCCTTTCAGGATTGAATGTCATCTCAATATCGCGCCATTGCGCGTACTTTTCAGCCGGAAGCTGAAATCCCCTGGCGCCGCAGCGGATAATCGCCCGCCGCGCTGCGTCAAAGGCCTGCTGCGCCGCCGATGATGCGCCGCCGGTGCTGGACAGCATCCGGATCGAGCCCGTGTCGGGCCGGCCGTCCTGCGCCAGCGACACCGCAACAACCACAGTCGTTTTCAGCGCATCGGTCGACAGGGAGCCCACGTTCCAGCACTGCGACACCGCCACCCGCAGCGCATCCTTTTCCCCCAGCGTCAGCGGCGGGCCAGAGGGTTCCGGCGCCTCCACATCGGCGCCGCCCGCCAGCGCCTCGGCCAGGGCATCCGCCACGGCTGACGACGTGCTGGACTGCTCCGGCTCTGCCGGCTGCGCCGCTTCGGTCACCTGCGGTTCCGGTTCCGGCTGCCGCTGCGGCCGCGCAGGCCGGGTTACCGGGCGCTTGGAGACGGCAGGCGCGGCAGAGGCCGCGACGTCTTCGCCCTCGTTCTCCTCGGTGACGATCCGGTCGCTGGCAGCCTCGCGCGCAGTGGCCTCCTGCACTTCCTGCTCGGTCTCGGCGCCCTGTTCCGGCGCGACCTCGGGCTGCACGACATCGTCGATCCGCGTGTCCGGCTCCGGCGGCGCCACAGGTTCCGGCGCCACCCGGTCCACCGGGCGCGGAGCGGCCTCCGGCCTGACCTGCGGCACCAGCGCGGCGATTTCAGGCTCCTCCGACGCGGCCGGAGGCGTGTCCGGCACATCAGGCTCAGGCTGCGCATCGGGCAGCTCCGCCACCTGCGGGTCGGGCTCCACCGGTGTGACCGGCTCCGGCTGAGTGATTTCCGGCTCCGGATCCGGCTGCGGCGCAGGCTCCGGCGCGGGCTGCACCTCGGCAGGCTCATTCAGCGGCGCGGGCTCCGGCGCGACCTGCGGCGCCTGGCGCTGCTGGCTCAGTTTCTCAAACTCCTCGGAGGAGATCAGCGCCACCTGCTGCACGTTGGACGGCAAGGGTTCGGACGGGAACCAGGCGCCAAAGACAACCCATCCCATCAGCAATCCGTGCCCGGCAAGAGAGATCTTGGTTCCGGTCTGCACCGTCCGCGTCCCCGCTTACTGTCCCGCGCCCTGTGCCCGCTGCCCATCCAAAGCCGGGCCGCCGGTATCGGTGACCAGCCCCACGTTGGAAAAGCCGCCCGCATTGAGCGCGCCCATCACCTGCATCACATCGGCATAGGCAATCTTGCCGTCCGCGCGCAGGAACACCCGGTCCGAGGACCGCTCTGCCGCAATCGCCCGCAGCTTGGGCACCAGTTCATCACGCGCCACCGGGGTGGTCTGGATTTCCACCCCGCCCTCGGCTGTCATGGTCACCGTCAGCGGTTCTTCCTCATCGCCCGGCAGGGCTCCGGCTGCGGTCTTGGGCAGTTCCACCGGCACGCCGACGGTCATCAAAGGCGCGGCCACCATGAAAATGATCAGCAGCACCAGCATCACGTCGACAAACGGCGTGACGTTGATTTCCGACATCGGCTGGCCGCGGCGGCGGCGGCGGCCCCGGCGGCGGTCGCCGCCCCCCTGCGGCTGCTGGACTGCGGCACCCATGGCCTTAGGAGTCCAGCTGGCGGCTGAGGATGGTGGCAAACTCATCGGCAAAGGCCTCATAGCCGCCGATGATGCGGTCGCTGTCTGCGCTCAGCTTGTTGTAGAATACCACTGCCGGGATTGCGGCCAGCAGGCCCAGGCCGGTCGCCATCAGCGCCTCGGCAATACCCGGCGCCACAACGGCCAGGTTGGTGTTCTGCTGCTCTGCAATCTCGATAAAGGCGGTCATAATGCCCCAAACAGTGCCGAACAGGCCCACAAAAGGCGCGGTGGAGCCGACGGTCGCCAGGACCGACAGGCCGCTTTGCAGCCCCTCGGTCTCCTTGGCGATGGCCACATCCATCGACCGGTCGATGCGCGCCTGCGCGCCGGGGATCATCCCGCCGTCGCTGCGATGGCTGCGGCGCCATTCGCTCATGCCGGCAGAGAAGATCCGCGCTGCCTGGCCAGCAGGGTCCGCGCCCAGCCTGTCAAACAGCTCGTCCAGCGGGTGACCCGACCAGAATGCCCGGTCAAACGCGTCCGCTTCGCTGCGGGCCTTGCGGTAATTGATCATCTTCTGAATGATGATGCCCCAGGACCAGATCGAGGCCCCCACCAGCATCAGCATCACCAGTTTCACGGTCACGGTGGCCCGCGCGAATAGGCCCCACATGGAGAAATCAATCTCCTGCGCCAGCGCCAGAGTTTCTGCTTCCATTAGCCTGCTCTATAGATGTTCCGGCCGTTTATCCGGCCTTATTTGGCAAGACGCTAGCGCAGTTCAATGGCAAAGGCCATTAAAACAGGCGGGCTGACGCCAATTGTTACCGCAATGCGCGAATCTCTGCCGGCAGCCGGGCCGGTTTGCCGCCGGTGGTTATACAGACGATTGTCACCTGGGCCCTGAACAGCGGCTGGCCGTCCCGCGTGACCTCCTGAGCCAGCACCATCCGGGCGGGTGTCACGGTCTGCATGGAAGTCGTGACCAGCAGCTCCTCGTCGAATTTCGCAGGCGCCAGGTAGTCCGCCTCGATCCGGCGCACCACATAGATCAGCCCGGCCTCGCGCATGGCGTTCTGATCCACCCCGATGCCGCGCACCCAGTCGCTGCGGGCACGCTCGATAAAGCGCAGGTAATTGGCGTGATAGACGATCCCGCCCATGTCGGTGTCCTCGTAATAGACCCGGACCGGGAATTGGTGGTTCATTGCCTGCCCTCCTGCGTTTGCCCGCGCACCCTATGGACGGTGCCATACCGCTGCAAGCGGCTCACCCCTTCAGCGGATATTCCGCCAGCACGTCATAACGCGCGCCTTCCGGTGCCAGGGTCGACTGGAACAGCGCGAAGCTCTCTACTTCGCAGTCCAGCCGGAACCCCGCCGCTCCCGCCAGAAACTGCGCGATTTTCTCAACCTGCCCGGCTTCCAGATGCCGGGGAAAACGCGCCAGCGTCACATGCGGGCGGAAACGCTCGCGCGGCAGGTCTATGCCCGCATCGCGGCAGGCACTGCGAACACGGCTGCGCAGCCCGGTCAGTTCCGGCGTTTTCAGCACCTCCGCCGCCAGCACCCGCGGCAGCTTGCCGCCAAAGGTATCCAGTCCGTTGAACGTGAGCGTCAACGGCGGGGCGCTGATCTCCGCCAGCATCTGGTGCAGGGCCTGCAGCGCTGCTTCGGGCTGATCATCCAGGAAAGCCAGCGTCAGGTGCATGTTTTCTGACGGGACATGCCGCCCGACGGTCAGCCCCTCCTGCACCCTCTCCAGCGCATCCAGGGCTGCATCCGGCAGCGGCAGACCGACAAACGCGCGCATCAGGGTTGCGGCGGTTCCGCCGGCGCCTGAAGGCGTGCGAACAGGCGCAGGGCGTGGGATTTGTCCTCTGCCGCCACCGGCATCATCCGGTCATAAGCCGCGGCAATCACGCCGGCGATCTCGGGACGCAGGATGGTGGCGCCGGTCTCCGGCAGCACTGCAAGGGGCGAGGCCTCGGCAAAGGCCTGATCGCCCCACATCAGCGCCACCTGCACCGCCTGGGTCAGCGCCAGGGTCTCGGCGGGCATCTGCGCCATCGCGCCCTTCATCCGCAGGAACACAAACGCCGCCTTGATGCCGCCCTGATCGTCAAACCGGAAGGCGCGGTACTGGCTGGCGTCCGCCTCCTTCAGCCGGGCAACCAGCGGCTGAAGGCCCGGGATCAGCCGGTCCAGATCCGGCACCGCCAGCAGCTCTTCCCAGTCGCGGAAGAAGAAGAACATGAGGTTCGAGCCCAGCTCCGGGTCGGTCTCTGCCATCTGGTGGCCCGCCAGCGTCATCACCGCCTCCAGCGCACCCTTGACGGTCTTGAGGGTCTCGTCCTGCACTCCGAACACGATCGGCGCCACGGGCCGGCCCCAGCGGGCAAAGGCGTAAGAGCCGTCGTTGCGGGTGAACAGGGCTTCGATCTGCTCCGGCGTCAGGTCTGGCAGCTGGGCGGTCATGGGCGTCTCCTTGGTCCTGCCCCGTCTATGCCGTCTGCGCCGCGCGGCGGCAAGAGGAAGGGGGGCTGCTCCCGCGCCTGCCCGGCCTCCTGGCTGCGCCAGACCGCCGGAAACAGCCTTGGGCCGGGCGCCGCTGGCGCGGCGAGGGCCCGTATTGAGCGAAGCCGCGCCGCGCGTCAGCGCGGCGCCACGCCCAACGGGCGCAGGCCCATCTTTGATGGGCCGGCGGCGGGCGGGAGCGCCTGCCTGAAAGAGAAATCGGAACCTCGCAAATAGGTCAGCCATGCTGCCGCAATGTTTCGCGCGCGAAACATTTGGACAGCATCGCTGACACAACTTATGGTAGCACAGCTTGCTTTTACCCGAACAGGTCGTTCTGGCTGCGCGGCGGCGGTATTCCCAGGTGGGTCCAAGCTTTTTGCGCCAGCATCCGCCCGCGCGGCGTGCGCTGGATCAGCCCCTGCTGCAAGAGGTACGGCTCGATCACTTCCTCCAGCGCGTCGCGGCTCTCGCTGAGGGCGGCCGAAATCGTCTCGATCCCCACCGGGCCGCCGCCGTAGTTTTCAGCGATCAGCTTCAGATACCGCCGGTCCGCCCCGTCCAGCCCCAGCTGGTCCACCCCCAGCCGCGTCAATGCGCCATCGGCCAGCTCCCGGGTGATGGTGCCATCGCCCTCGACCACCGCGAAGTCCACCACGCGGCGCAAGAGCCGCCCGGCGATCCTGGGGGTGCCCCTCGCGCGCCGCGCGATCTCTCGGGCACCGGCGTCATCGGCCGGTGCGCCCAGCTTGCGGGCGTTGCGGCTGACGATCTCGAACAGCTCGTCGATGGTGTAGAACTGCAGGCGGGTCGGGATGCCGAAGCGGTCGCGCAAGGGCGTGGTCAAGAGGCCCATACGGGTGGTGGCCCCCACTAGGGTAAAGGGCTGCAGCTCAATCCGCACGGTACGCGCTGCCGGTCCCTCGCCGATCACCAGGTCCAGTTCGAAATCCTCCATCGCAGGATAAAGCACTTCTTCCACCGCCGGGTTCAGCCGGTGGATCTCGTCGATGAACAGAACGTCGCGGGCCTCAAGGTTGGTGAGGATCGCCGCCAGATCGCCGGCTTTGGCCAGGACGGGTCCGGAGGTCATGCGGAAGTTCACCCCCAGCTCGCGCGCGACGATCTGGGCCAGCGTGGTCTTGCCAAGGCCGGGAGGCCCGTGAAACAGCGTGTGGTCCATCGCCTCGCCGCGGCGGCGGGCGGATTCTATGAAGACCCGCAGGTTGGCGCGGGCTTCGGCCTGGCCGATGAATTCGCCAAGGCCCTGCGGGCGCAAGGCGCGGTCATTGTCCTCAGGCAGAGGTTCGGGGCGCAGGGCGGGGTCGGCGTCAATCATCAGCGTCACTCCGCCTCAAGTTATCATTCAGATGAACCGCCTGGCCGATAGGCCGGGCAGCGCCCGTCCGCCCCCCCGGGCGGGCGCTTCGCTTTCCGCCCGCGGCCGGGCACTGCCCTTTGTGCTTCAATGCCATTGTCTGATCACCCCTTCGGCGCCAGCAGACGCAGCGCGGCACGGATCAGCTCCGGCTCATCCGCGTCCGGATAGGTGGCGGCCGCCTCTGCCACCGCTGCAGCGGCATCCGAGGGACCATAGCCCAGATTGCCCAAAGCCGACAGCGCACCGGCAGAGGCCGCCGCCGCACCGCTGGGTTTCTTGGGCGGCGCCTTGCGAGCGGGTTTGGCGGCCGGTGCAGGGTCTGCGTCCTCGATCACCTCCAGCCCCGGGCCGTCCATCGCGTCTACTACAGTGCCGCCCATCGCCATCACGCCGGGCGCCTTGTCCTTGAGGTCCAGCACGATGCGCTGTGCGGTCTTGGGGCCAACGCCCTTGGCGGCCTTGACCGACGCCCAGTCGCCCAGCGCAATTGCCCGGCTCACGCCGTCCGGCCCCAAGGCGCCTAGGATGGCCAGAGAGACCTTGGCCCCAACCCCCTGCACCGAGGTGAGCAGCCGGTGCCATTCTTTCTCCACCAGCGAGGTGAAGCCATAGAGCTGCATCAGGTCCTCACGCACCACCATGTCCGTGTAGAGCGCGATGGCCTCCCCCACGCCCGGAAGTGCCGCCATGGTGCGGTCGGAGCAATAGACGATGTAGCCGACACCGCGCACGTCGATCAGCACGTGATCCTGCGCCCGGTAGTCAAGACGTCCTGTCAGCTTGCCGATCATGCGCGTTTCTCCCTCAGCTGCCGCTGCTGTGTGCCCCCGTAATAGGCGTGGCAGATGGCAATCGCCAGCGCATCCGCAGCATCGGCGTTTTTCGGCAGGCAGCCCGGCAGCTGCAGCTTGACCATATGCATGACCTGCTCCTTCTCGGCATGGCCGACGCCGACCACCGTCTTCTTGACCCGGTTGGGCGCGTATTCCCCCACCGGCAAGCCCGCCTTGGCCAGTGTCAAAAGCGCCACTCCGCGGGCCTGGCCCAGTTTCAGCGTGCCGGCGCCGTCCTTGTTCACGAAGGTCTGCTCGATCGCCGCCTGATCCGGGGCAAAGGTCTCGATGATCTCGGAAACCTGATTGTGCAGCGACAGCAGACGCTCGCCCAGATCATCCCCGTCAGAGGTGCAGACACCATTGGCTACATGGCTGAGCCGGGTGCCGCGCGATTCGATCACGCCCCATCCGAGGTTCCGCAACCCCGGATCAATTCCCAAAATCCGCATGATGTGACCGGTCCCTGCCCGCTTGCCCGAAAATTATTTTTCCAACGGTTAGCACAAAACGCGAACATGTCCAATTGCTTTCCCGCACCCGAAAGCTGCAAAGCAGCACCGCCGAGGTCTGAAACCGACCCTCTGCAGAGGCGGAAACGACATTTTCCGCCGGTTTCCTCAACCGGGAGGAAAGCCCTTGTTTATAAGGCTTTAAGCTATGCACAAACTGCATATGACACATGCAAATTCGGCCCTTGCCGCCCTGATTGTTCCCCACTAGATGCCCGCCATCGCAACAACGCGACGACAGCCAACACCAGATCAGAGGACAAGGATATGGCCGCTTTTGACACCACCCGCACCACCTATGGTTCCACCGGCCTGTTTGGCCGCATCGGCGATCTGGTCGCCAGCGCTGCCGGCGCATTCGCCGCCTGGAACGACGCCCGCGCAACCCGCAACGCGCTGTCCGGCCTGTCCGACCGCGAACTGGCCGACATCGGCATGTGCCGCGGTGACATCGAAAACGTCGCCACCGGCAAAACCGTCTTCTAAGACCCCCTTTTTCCGCCCTGCCTCCTCCCTCGGGGCGAATAGGGAAACGCCGCGGACCTGAACAGGCCGCGGCGTTTTTTGTTGCCAGCAAAGCTCAGCGCGGTCCCGGCACGGAAAAGGCCGCCAGCTCCCCCCGGGCCGGCGGCCTTTCTGCACCCTTTCCGCGGACATAGCCGTCAGCGCAGAACGGGTCCGATCTTCTGAGCAACAAGGACGGAGAGCGGATCGGCCTGCATGATGAAGGCCCCGGCACGCTCAATGCCGCTGCCCCCGGCAAGGGCCTGCACCCGCTCGTCGTAGCTGCCAAAGCCAAGGGCCGCCATCAGGAACCCCTTGAACAGAAGAAAGGCCGCCACGAAGAAAACCGCCGTGCGCGCCGATATCCGGGACTGCACCCGGCGCGGCTTCACCACCAGCAGCCCGTCCGGCCGCAGGTTTGCCGAGTAGCCTCCAGACATGGCTTCATGTTTGCGGTTGATCTGCTTCAAACGCGCCTGGAACTGATCACGATGTTCGCCCATTACGAGCCTCCGAACTGGCCCCCACCAGCGGATGGCCAATCTTTGGCTCGAAATGCGGCGAAAATGCGGCGAACCCCTAAAATTCGCCGCAAATTCAAATCAATCAGCCCGCTTTACGCAGAAGTAACGTTGTCCATTCACCAATTTCGTCGCGGCGCTCAAGATTGATGCCCTGCTGTGCATAAACTCCGGCCACATCATCGGCCTGTTCGTTCAGGATTCCAGAGAGAATCGCATAGCCGCCGGGGCGCAGATTCGCGGCCAGATCCGGGGCCAGGGCGACCAGCGGCCCCTTCAGAATATTGGCAAAGATGAGGTCATAGGGCGCCTGCGCCTGCAGATCCGGGTGATCGAAACCCGCCGCTTCCAGACAGGTGACCTGGCCTTCCATACCGTTGGCCTTGAGGTTGGCCTCAGCGACTTCGACCGCGACCTCGTCAATGTCGCTGGCCAGGATGGCGCCGTCCCAGACCCGCGCGGCGGCCATCGCCAGCACCGCGGTTCCGCAGCCGATATCGGCCACTTTCTCGCCACAAAAACCCTGAGTCAGCAGGTGATCCAGCGCTTTGAGGCAACCGAGCGTGGTGCCGTGGTGGCCGGTGCCGAAGGCCATCGCTGCCTCGATCAGCAGCGGAATGCGGTCTGCGGGCAGCTTGTCCGCGTCGTGGCTGCCGTAGACAAAAAAGCGGCCTGCCTCCACCGGTGCCAGCTCGCGGCGCACATGGGCGACCCAATCGGTTTCGGGCACCTCGGAGACGACAAACGGCTTGGCCTCGTGCATGGCGGCCAGCAGGGCAAGTCCCGCCTCGTCAGGGCTTTCGGTGAAATAGCCGCCGACCTCCCACAGGCCGGAGCCGTCTTCCATCTCAAAGACGCCCACACCGGTGGGTTCCGGGTTCAGCCGCTCCATGGCGTCGCCCAGCGCTTCGGCCTGGGCTTTTCCGGGGAGCGTGGTGAGGGCGGTGAAGGTGGTCATGGCGTCTCTCCTGAAACTGTTGGCAAGCGCCTAGGCTGCCGCGCGCCCCGCGTCAAGCGTCCCCGCCTGGCTGCAAGCCAGGCAGCGCCCGCCGCTCACAGTGCGCGCGGGCGCTTGCCCCGCGGCTGGCGCCACAGGGCTGATGGGTCACTCGGCCGGCGCGGGACGGGTGAATTTGCTGAAGATCGTCTCGTTGCCCGGCTCCGGGTGGCGCGGGATCAAGAGCGACAGGAACAGCGACACCAGCGCCATGCCCGCCGCCAGGGCAAACACCATGCCCGGCGAATAAACCCACAGAAGCCCCAGCAGCACCGGCAGGAACACTGCGGCGATGTGGTTGATGGTAAAGGCCACGGCGGCGGTCGGTGCGATATCCCCCGGGTCGGCGATCTTCTGGAAATAGGTCTTGAGCGCCAGCGCCAGCGCGAACAGCACATGGTCCACCACATAAAGCACCGCAGCCACCACAACGCCCCAGCCGAACCAGTAGATCCCGCCGTAGGCCGCAAAGACAGTGGCCAGTCCGGCGTATTCAAAGATCAGCGTGCGCCGTTCGCCAAACACGGCCACAGCCTTGCCCAGCATCGGTGCCGCGGTCATGTTGATCACCAGGTTGATCAGGTAGAGCCCGGTCAGCTCATGCACCTCAAATCCGAATTTCTCCACCATCATGAAACCGGCAAAGACCACAAAGATCTGCCGCCGGGCGCCGGCCATGAACTGCAGCGCGTAATAGAGCCAATAGCGCTTGCGCAGGATCAGCTTCTTGGTCTGCGGGTGCGGTGCGTCGAACTGCGGATAGGCAAACAGCGCAATCAGCGCAATCAGCGCGGTTGCCCCGCCCGCCGCCAGGAACACGGTGTTATAGGCCAGATCGAACCGGTCCCAGGTCAGCACGATCAGCCCGTAGACCACCAGTGTCGCCGCTGATCCGGCAGCCACCAGCCAGCCCAGCGTCTGCGGCGCCTTTTCCTTGGGCAGCCATTGCAACTGCAGCGACTGGTTCACCGTCTCGTAATAATGAAAGCCGATCGAGCTCAGCAGCGTCACCATCAAAAGGCCGCCCAGCGACGGGAACCAGGCGGTGACGGCCGTCGCCACCCCCAGCAGCACTAGGGAAATCAGCCCCAGCACCTGCTCGCGGACGAACAGGATCACTGCAATCACCCCCACCGCCAGAAAGCCGGGAATTTCCCGCACCGTGTGCAACAGGCCAATGTCGGCGCCGTCGAAGTTCGCCGCCTCGATCACAAAGTTGTTGAGCAGCGCGCTCCAGGCGTTGAAGGCAATCGGCATCGCCAGCGCCATCAGGAACAAAAGCGTCACGGGGCGGCGCCAGAACGGGAGGCCTTGCGCCTCATGCAGGGGCATCGGTTTGAACATGCTCCGGGTGTACGCCTCTGAGCCCGCTTTGGCGAGAGCCAACAAGCGGTTGCACATCCACCTTCGCATCAGCGCGCAGAAGCGCCTTGAGGTGCCTCATCTGATCTGTATCAAGGCATGCTGTTCCCGCCACTCATATGCACACATGTGAATTTGGAGGTGTGTGATGGATCTGGTTCCCCTGGTTGAGCGTATCGGCGAAGCGCCCGCGGCGGCGCTGCTGGGCCTGTTGACGGGCATTGTCTTTGGCGTCGCGGCCCAACGGTCGCGGTTCTGCCTGCGCGCGGCCACGGTGGAGTTTGCCGGCGGGCGGCTTGGTGACAAGGTCTCGGTCTGGCTGCTGACCTTTTCCACCGCGGTGGTCTGGGTCCAGGCGGCGCAGCTCTTGGGGCTGATGGAAAGCGCCGACGCCCGGATGATGGCGGTGCCGGGCAGCTGGTCCGGCGCCATCCTTGGCGGGCTGATGTTCGGCTGCGGCATGGTGCTGGCGCGGGGCTGCTCGGGACGGCTCCTGGTGCTGGCAGCGACCGGCAACCTGCGGTCGGTGGTGTCCGGCCTGATCTTTGCGGTGGTGGCGCAGATGAGCCTGTCCGGCCTGCTGTCGCCTGCGCGCGACTGGCTCGCCCGGCTGTGGATCACCGAAGGCGGGCGCAATCTGGACCTGCTGGCCGCCCTTGGCCTGCCGCAAGCTGGCGGGCTGCTGCTTGGTCTGGCCACGGCAGCGCTGGCCCTGGTGCTGGCGCGCCGCAACCGGATTGGCGCCGCGCGGCTGATCTTTGCCTCCGGCGTGGGGTTTGCCGTCGCGCTTGGATGGGTGCTGACCTATGCGCTGAGCCAGGTGGCGTTTGACCCGGTGCAGATCGAAAGCGCGACCTTCACGGGACCATCCGCCCACACCCTGATGTTCTTCCTGGACCGGGAGGCGGTGCTGGAGTTCGACATCGGCCTCGTGCCCGGCGTATTCATCGGCGCCATGCTGGCCGCAGCGCTGGCGGGCGAGATGAAATTGCAGGCCTTTGATGACGCCGCCACCATGCGAAAGGCAATGACCGGTGCCGCGCTGATGGGGTTTGGCGGCATGCTGGCCGGCGGCTGCGCCATCGGTGCCGGGGTCACCGGCGGGTCAATATTCGTCGGCACAGCCTGGACTGCACTGTTTTTCATGTGGGTCGGGGCAGTTACCACCAGCATTCTGGCCCGCCCGCCAGCCGAAGCCGCAGCGGCCTGAGCCGGTGTTTCATGCGAGGCTCTGCCTCGCGCTCCGGGATATTTCCAGCCAGAAGAATAATGGATCCGCACTTCATCTGGCCCCAAATATCCCGGGGGAGGCCCGCGAGGGCCGGGGGCGAAGCCCCTTGCCTGCAGGCCTCAGAAGAAGCTTTGCGGGTCGATGTCGACGCTCAGCCGCAAATCCCCTTTGAGCCGGAGTGGTGCAATCCAGCGGGCGATAGCCTCTTGCAGCGGTGCGCCCTTGGCGGCCTTGACCAGCAGCCGCACCCGGTGGCGGCCGCGGACGCGGGCAATCGGTGCCGGTGCCGGGCCGAACAGCTGGGCGCCGATCTGGCGCAGGGGGCCGTCATTTCGGGCCATCGCATTGCCGAGGTCAAAGACCGCCGCCAGATCCGGCCCCGACAGGATGATCCCGGCCATCCTGCCATAGGGCGGCACACCGGCCGCCTGGCGCTCGGCCGCTTCCGCCTTCCAGAAGCTTTCTTCATCGCCGGACAGGATCGCCCGGATCACCGGGTGTTCGGGCTGGAAGGTTTGCATCAAGGCTTCGCCCGGGCGTTCGGCCCGGCCGGCCCGGCCCGCCACCTGGCGCATCAGCTGGAACGTCCGCTCCGCCGCGCGCAGGTCGGAGCCCTGCAGGCCAAGGTCGGCGTCGATCACCCCGACCAGAGTCAGCAGCGGGAAGTTGTGGCCCTTGGCCACCAGCTGGGTGCCCAGGATGATGTCGGCCTCGCCCGCCGCAATCTCCTCGATCCGCTGTTTCAAGGCCCGGGCGGAGCCGAACAGGTCGGAGCTCAGCACCGCAATACGGGCCTCAGGGAAAAGGCCAGTGGCTTCCTCGGCAAGCCGTTCGATACCGGGGCCGACCGGGGCCATCTTGCCCTCCACCTCGCAGGAGGGGCAGGCCTCCGGCACCGGCTTGGTCTCGCCGCACTGGTGACACATCAGCCGCTTCATAAACCGGTGCTCTACCATCCGCGCGTCGCAATGGTCGCAGGCCACCTGCGCCCCGCAAGCGCGGCAGATAGTGACCGGGGCAAAGCCGCGGCGGTTCAGGAACAACAGCGACTGCTCGCCGCGTTCCATGCGCAGATTCATCGCCTGCTTCAGGGTCGGAGAAATCCAGGTGGAGGGTAGCAGGTCCTCGGACCGCATATCCACGGCACGCATGTCCGGCAGCACCGAGGCGCCGAAGCGGGAGGTGAGGTTCAGGCGCTTGTACTTGCGCGCCTCCGCATTGGCCCAGGTCTCCAAGCTGGGTGTGGCCGACGCCAGCACCACCTGCGCCGAGCACATGGCGGCCCGCAGCACCGCCATGTCGCGGGCGTTGTACAGCACCCCGTCCTCCTGCTTGTAGGAGGTGTCGTGCTCCTCATCGACGATGATCAGGCCGAGGTCGCGGAACGGCAGGAACAGCGCGGAACGCGCCCCGATCACCAGCTGCGCCGCCCCCTGCCCGACCATTTTCCAGACCCGGCGGCGTTCGGTCATTGTCGCGCCGGAGTGCCACTCAGCCGGTTTGGCGCCAAACCGCGCTTCGACGCGGGTCAGGAACTCGGCCGTCAGCGCAATCTCCGGCAGCAGCACCAGTGCCTGCCGTCCGGCACGCAGGGCGGCAGCGACAGCTTCCAAGTAGACCTCGGTCTTGCCGGAGCCGGTGACGCCCTTGAGGAGCGTGGTGCCATAGCGCCCGCTATGGACTCCTTCCGCCAGCGCGGCGGCAGCCTTGGTCTGATCCTCAGTCAGCTGCTTGGAGGGCAGTTCCGGGTCCAAATGCGGATAAGGCGTGTCGCGGGGGGCTTCCTCCTCGCGCAGGGCACCCTGCTTCACCAGCCCCTTGACCACGGAAGGCGTCACATCGGCCATGTCCGCCAGTTCCCTGGGTGTGAAGGCAAGGCCGCCGAAGTCCTCCAGCACCTCCAGCACCCGGGTGCGGGCCTCGGTCATCCGGTCCGGCACGCCCTCGCCCCGGCGCAGGATCTTGCGCATCGAAGGCGGATCGGAAAGCCCCGGCGCGCGGGTCGCCAGCCGCAGCATCGCTGGCATCGGGGTCAGGGTATAATCGGCCGCCTTGCCCAGAAACTGGCGCATCTCTGTCCGCATGGGCGCCACGTCCAGCACCCGGATCACCGAGCGCAGCTTGGCCGAATCGAAATCCCCGGCCCCCGGCCCCCAAACCACACCCAGCACCTTGCGCGGCCCCAAGGGCACCTCGACATAGGCGCCAAGGAAACAGCCGCCTTCAGGAGCGCGGTAATCCAGAAGACGGTCAAGGGGTTGCGTGGTCAGCACCCCAACCCGTTCGCCTGCCTGAAAGAACTCCTGCCCGCTCATGCTGCTGCCCATGTTGCCGCCCGTAATCCCATGAGGTAAAGGCAGAAGCGACCGAGGCCAACCCATCCAAAGGACTGCCCCATGAAATTCTTCGTAGATACCGCCGAGATCGACGCCATTGCAGAGCTGAACGATCTGGGCATGGTGGACGGTGTCACCACCAACCCGTCGCTGATCAAGAAATCCGGCCGCGACATCATCGAAGTGACCAAGGAAATCTGCAACCTGGTCGACGGCCCGGTGTCGGCGGAAGTAACCGCAACCGATGCGGAAACCATGATCGCCGAAGGCCGCAAGCTTGTGGAGATCGCCGAGAACATCGCCGTCAAGGTGCCGCTGACCTGGGACGGGCTGAAAGCCTGTAAAACCCTGACCGACGACGGCCACATGGTGAATGTGACCCTGTGCTTCTCCGCCAACCAGGCGCTGCTGGCGGCCAAGGCGGGCGCGACCTTCATCTCTCCGTTCATCGGGCGTCTGGATGACATCAACCTGGACGGCATGGAGCTGATCGAGGACATCCGCACCATCTATGACAACTACGGCTTCGAGACCCAGATCCTGGCCGCCTCGATCCGATCGGTGAACCACGTGCTGGACTCGGCCCGCATCGGCGCCGACGTGATCACCGCGCCGCCGGCCGTGATCAAGGCGATGGTGAACCACCCGCTGACCGACAAGGGCCTGGACGCCTTCCTGGCCGACATCAAGGCGGCAGAGATCAAGATCCTCTGATCGGTCCGGCACACGGTAAACCACGAAAGGCGCCCGGTCCGGGCGCCTTTTCTTTTGCGGGGGTGCATTAATGGTCCGTGCTCTCCCGCGCCGCCATGCCCCCCGGCTGCCGCCGGGCCGCACCGAGCGGCTTGGGCCCGGCAGCGCGCCTGCCGGCGCGCTGCGGCGGCGCATC
>NZ_CEYXRG010000035.1:0-22677 GCF_982940295.1 Leisingera sp. | reverse complement strand
CGGATTTTGGCTCCCCAGACCGCTTGCAGCTTGGCCTGCTGCCCGGTCTGGGCGGTGGCCGCGGCAGAGCTGCCCGTCTGCCCGGCCTGTGCGCCGCCGCCAGACCCGGCGGCGCGCTGCCCGGCCCGGCTGGCCGTGGTCTGCTCGGCCTTGCGTGCCTGCTGCGGTTCGCGCGCGCGCTTGGGCCTTGGGCGCGGCTGGAGCTCAGGTCTTTCTACGGTTTCCGGCTTTTCTTCCGGCGGCGGCGGGGGCGGCGTGGTGTCTACCTCCAGCGTTTCGGCAGGGGCAGGGCGGGCCAGCGCAATTTGCGCTGCCGCTCGCGGCGCCTGGGCCAGTTCGAACCGCGGCACCGCGGGGGCCGCAGGGATGGTGAGGGGTTGGGGCAGGGGTGTCTCCAGCTGTGGCACGGTTTGTGGCGGGCGCTGCCAGGCTTCCACCATTTCGGCAATGGTGGCATCAGCGGCCTGGACCGAGACCAGCGCATCGCCGCCCGCACCGCTCGACTGGGCGCCGGAGCCGGGCGCCGTGGCAAACAGCGCGACATGGATCAGCGTGGCGATCCCGGCAAATACGGTGAGTTCGGCGGTGCGTTTCATTGCGGGCGCACCACAAGTTCGGCCCGGCTGAGCCCGGCGGCTGTCAGCTGCCGCAGGATCCGCGCCAGCGCCGCGGCCTCCAGCCGGGCGTCGGCCCGCAGCTGCACCACGGGGCTGCCCGTACTGGCGGCGGCCAGCCGGGCGATTGCGGCCTCGCCAACGGCGCCGTCAAAGTGCATTTGGCCTTCCGCATCGATGTACAGCACGGCCTGCGCCTTGGCCTCGGTGTCCAGCGCGGCCTCGGGCGGGGTAACCTCGAAGGGCTCGGGCTGGGCCAGGCGGGAGGTCATCAGGAAGAAGATCAGCAGCAGAAACACCACGTTTATCATGGGTACGATGGATTCGGCCCGCGGGCGGCGGGGGGGATCGGTCAGGTCCATGCGCGTCTCCTCATTCCACCAACACGAAATTGGTGAAGCCCGCCTGCCGCAGCAGCGCGGTCACATCAGTGATGCGCTGCAGATCGGCCTTGTCCCGTCCGCGCAGCACCAGCATGTCGCCGGGCGTCTGCATCAGCGGCGCCAGCGCCTGGGCCAGGTTGCTGTCGGCCACCGGCACGCCGTTGATGTCGAGGTTGTTCGGCCCGATGCCGATCAGCCGCGGCGGGCCGGTGTAAGGGCCGCCCTGGCCGGCCAGCGGCAGGTCCAGCACCGCATCCATGCCAAAGCGCGAGGCCAGCATGAAGAACACCAAGAGCAGGAACACTACGTCGATCATCGGCGTCAGGCTCGGCTTGCGCCGGGGTTTCGAGGGTGGAGCCAGCAGCATCGCGTCACTCGGCCGCCAGTTTCAGTTCAGCAGGAGCCGCCGCCACGAACAGCCGGGTGGCGCTGTCTTCGATGTCGCGGCGGATGCGGGTGATCACCGCCTCGAACCAGGTGAGCGCGGCGGAGGCCGGGATCGCCACAGCCATGCCTGCGGCAGTGGTCAGCAGCGCCTCCCAGATGCCGCCCGCCAGCAGCGCCGGATCGGCGCGCGAGCCTGCCGCCTGCAGCGCCTGAAAGGCGGCGATCATGCCCAGAACCGTGCCCAGCAGGCCCAGCAACGGCGCGATGGTGGCAATCAGCTCCAGCGCGCCGAGGCCGGTGGCGGCGCTGCCAAGGTGCAGCTTGGCCACCCGGGCAGCCTCTTCGCGGGCGCGGTCCTCGGGCAGGGTGGACAGGGCGGTCAGGGCCGTGGCCACCACCTTGGAGCGGATTCCGATACGGCCTTTAACAATTGCCAGCGCGGCGCCGGAGTCGCCGCGTTCATAGGCCTCTACCGCGCGGCCTGCCTTGCCGCGCGACCAGGCACCGATCAGCGCCAGGCGCCAGATTTTCCACAGGATCAGCGCCAGGGTGATCACCGACAGCGCCGCAATCGCCCAGATTGACGGACCGCCGTCGCGCAGGAAATCCAACGCCTTGGCAGAGGCTTCGCGGGCGGTTTGCGCCAGTTCCTGCTGCCGGGTGAGCGGTTCAGAGGTCGGCAGCGGCTCAGCCGCGGGCGCAGCTTCGGCGGGTTCTGATAGGGCTGTAGCAGCGCCGGTCGGGGTCGCAGGTGCGGCGTCGGGGCTGGGCGCTGCTGACTCTGGAGCTTCAAGTTCGGGTACCGCAGGGGCTTCCGGCTGCGCTGGGGCCGGGGCCTCGGCGGCAATCTGCGGTACCGGTGCGGCGGTCGGGTCCTGTGCGGCAGCCGGGGCTGCAAGCAGCGGGGCGGTCAGAAACACTGCGGCAAGGGCCGCCTGGGCGCGTTTGGTCATGATTGGCTCCAATAAGCGGCGATATAGCTTGTTCCGGGGGCGGGTTTGTTCTGCTGGAGGGCCGCGCGCAGGCGCTGCACTTCGGCCTTTTCGCACGCAAACCACAGGTAGTGGCCGGGCGCGTGTTTGCGCGCGGCCAGCGCGCGGTCCGCCAGGCTATGCCCGCCATCGCGGCGCAGCCAGGTCAGCGCAACACCCGTGGGCGCGGTCACCGGATAGCCGCAGTCCTTGCCTTCGGTGCTGAGCAGAACGGCTTCGCCCTTGGTGTCCCGCGGCAGGTTCTCGAGGATGCGGGCTGCGGCGGGCAGAGCGGTTTCGTCGGCATATAGCAGGATTTTCGAGGTTGCCGGAATGCCGCCGCCGCCAGGCCCGGCGATGGCCAGCCGGTCCCCCGGGGCCGCTTGGCGCGCCCAGTCGGTGGCGCGGCCGCCGTCGTGCAGGAAGATATCGAATTCCATCAGCCCGGCCTCATGGCAGATCCGGCGGGTGGTGTAGACCGGGCGGTGCAGCGCTGTCTCCCCTTTCGGCCAGACGGTCGCACCGGTCTCCGAGAGCCGGGGCCATTCCGGCGCGGTACAGCCTGCGGGCGGAAGCAGCAGGCGGAAGTGGATGGCATCGTCCTGGAAACCGGCGAGATCCGGGGATTTGACCTGCACCCGCAGGAAGGCGCGGCCGACCGGGGTGACCGACTGGACCATGGTGAAATGGACGTTGGGCGGCAGGGCGCCAGCGGTGGTGGCGTCCGGCCAGCGGAGGGCGTCGGAGGTGCCAGGCTGGATTTCGTCCAGATGCGCGGCGATGCCGTCCTTCAGCATGTGCAGCCGGTCCGGCATGGCCGCCGAGACACTGATTGCGGTGCTGCCGTTCCGGGCGGCAAAGCGGTAGTGGCCGAAGCCTGCGATCTCCACCGTGACGGCGGCGGCGCCGTCCTCGATCACCGGCAGCTCATGTTCCTGCGCCATGGCAATGACGGCCTGGCGGACGGCCGCAAATGGCAGCTCAGGCAGTTCGGCGTTCGCCTGCAGCGGGAAGACGGGGTTGATGGTCATCGCGGCCTCGTTCATTCGGGAATGACATGCGGGGTGCCATGGACCGGATCGGCGATGATCCGGCAGGGCAGCGCAAAGACTGAGCGCAGGACCGCTTCGGTGACCACCTCGGACGGAGTGCCCTGGCAAAACACCCGCCCGTCCTTGAGCGCGATCATGTGGCTGGCAAAGCGGGCAGCCAGATTGATGTCATGCAGCACCATGGCCACGGTGCGCCCGGTTTCGCGGTTGAGCTGCTGCACCAGCTTCAACAGTTCAATCTGATGCGGCAGGTCCAGGTAGGTTGTCGGCTCGTCCAGCAGCAGAATGCCGGTTTCCTGCGCCAGCGCCATGGCGATCCAGGCCCGCTGGCGCTGCCCGCCTGACAGCGCCTCCAGCGGCTTGTTAGCATTGCCGGTCATATTGGTGAGGTCCAGCGCCCGGGCAACCGCCTCTGCGTCCTGCTGCGACCATTGCCGCAGCGCCGACTGGTAGGGGGTGCGGCCGCGGGCCACCAGGTCGTGCACGGTCAGCCCATCGGGTGCGGAGGGGGTTTGCGGCAGGATCGCAAGGCGTTGCGCGACAGAGCGGCTGCCCTGCCGGTGGATCGCCTTGCCGTCCAGCACGGCCTGGCCGCTGCCAGCCGGCTGCAGCCGGGCCAGGGTTCGCAGCAGGGTGGATTTGCCGCAGGCATTGGGGCCGACAATTGCGGTCAGTTCGCCATCGGGAATGGCGGCCGTGAGGCTGTCCAGAACGGGCGTGCCGGCATAACCGGCCGAGAGATCCTCGGCCCGCAGGCGGGCGGTTTTGGGCATCAGAGGGTTCCTTTCCGGAAGTGCGCCAGCAGCAGCCACAGCAGTACGGGGGCGCCAATGAGTGCGGTAAACGCGCCGGCGGGCAGCTGCACCCCCGGCACCAGGCGGGCGGCGGTGTCGGCCAGCAGGGTAATCAGAGCGCCGGCCGCGGCGGCGGCCAGCAGCGCGGGCTTGCCGCCGGGGATCAGGCGGCGGGCAATCGGGCCGGCCGCAAAGGCGACAAAGGGTAGGGGACCAGCGGCGGTCACAGCAAGCGCGGTCAGGAGGATTCCGGCAGCGGTCACCGCCAGCCGCAGGCGGGAGACAGGCAGACCCAGACCGGTTGCGATGCCGTCATCCATTGCCAGCCGGGCCAGCGGGAAATGCAGCCACCACAGCACAGGCGCCAGCAGCGCCAGCCCGGCCCAGACTCTCGCAGCGTCCTCCCAGCTGCGGCTGTGCAGCGAACCGGTAAGCCAGCTGAGCAGGTCGGCGGCGGTTTGCGGGTCGATGCGGCTGATCAGCAGATCGGCGGCTGCAGTCAGTGCCAGGCTGGCGCCGATGCCGGTCAGGATCAGGCGGCCCGGCACCAGCCCGTCCTTCCATGCCAGCAGGATCACCAGCGCCGCGGCCAGTGTTGCCCCGGCGAGGGCGCCCGGCAGCATCATGCCGCCGGTCAGGATCACCGCCGCCAGCGCGCCGCAGCTTGCGCCGGCGTTGAAGCCGATCACATCCGGCGAGGCGAGCGGGTTGCGCATCATCGTCTGGAACATGGCTCCGGCCAGGCCGAATGCGGCGCCGGCGCCAAGCGATGCGGCGATGCGGGGCAGCCTGTGATCCAGCAGGATCATCTGCTCGATGTTGGTGCCCTGGCCGAGCAGCAACGAGGCCATCTGGCTGCTGCTAATAGGGTAGCTGCCGGTCTGTACTGCCAGCAGGGCGGCGGCCAGCAGCAACGCTAGAAGGCAGAGCCCGGCCAGCAGCGACCGGCGTGATATCTGTACCGACAACGAAGCAATGCGGAGTGTCCAGGTCATAGGCTGCGCACTCCGTTTCGGCGGACCATCCAGATCAGCACCGGCCCGCCGATCAGCGCGGTCATCACCCCTGCCTGCATGTTGCCGCCGAACAGCGGCAGACGCCCGGTCAGATCGGCCGCAACCAGCAGCAGCGGCCCGAACACCGCGGAGAAGGCCAGCGTCCAGCGCATGTCCGGCCCCGCGGCCCAGCGGGCCAGATGGGGCACGATCAGCCCGGCAAAGGCGATCGGTCCGGCCATCGCCACAGTGGCGCCGCACAGAAGCACAATGGCAGTCCCGGCCGTGGCCCGTGCGAGCCCGGTGCGCACACCCAGACCGCGGGCAGTGTCCTCGCCCAGCAGCAGCGCGTTCAGCCCGGCGGCCGCTACAGCGGCAAGCCCTGCGCCCAGGGTCAGGAAGGGCAGCAGCATATAGAGGGTGGACGGCAGAATGCCGTCAAACCCGCCCAGAACCCAGAACCGGTAAACATCCAGGGTTTGCGAGCTGACCAGCAGCAGCGACCGGGTGAGAGCGAGGATCAGGGCGCTGAGAGCCGCGCCCGCCAGCACCAGCCGCAACGGATTGGAACGGCTGCCGCCGCCGAGCAGGAACACCAGCACTGAGGCCGCCAGCGCGCCGCCAAGCGCCACCCAGACAAAGGCCGCCGGATCGGTGATGCCGAAGCCCAGGATACAGATCACCACGCCGAGCGCGGCACCGCCGTTGATGCCCAGCAGGCCCGGATCGGCGAGGGGGTTGCGGGTCATGCCCTGGATCAGCGCGCCGGACAAGCCGAGCGCCGCGCCTGCAAGCAGCGCTCCGGCCAGCCGCGGCAGGCGCATTTCGCGGATCACGATTTGGCTGGCATCGTTCGGATCAAAAGCTGTCAGTGCCCGCCAGACTATGTCCCAGCTGGCGGGCCGGAAGCCAAAGCGCAGCGCGGCGGCTGACAGAACCGCCAGCCCAAGCAGGGACCCGCCGAGCCGCAGGCCGCGCAGGCTGGCGGCGGGGCGGATCGGGGAAACGTCGATTGATGAAACGGACATGTCAGAAGCCCTCCGGCAGCAGACCGGCCTCGGCCATACTGGACACGGGTGTGGACGGGTCGCCATCCAGTGCAGCCTCCAGCAGCGGCACCAGCTGGTCGAGCGCCGCGTCCAGGCTCAAGGGGCTGGAGTGAGACAGCGCCGAAGACAGCAACCGCCCGGCATAGATCTCCCGCCCCTCGCGGTAGGCGCGCAGGGTGTGGCGCAGCGGCAGGCGCTTGAGCCGCGCAGCGGAGCCGCCGGCGTCGATCCAGATCAGGGCATCCGTGTCGATGGGAGAGAGATCCTCATCGGGGAGCAGGGCATAGTAGCCGTTCGCAGGGGCAAACGGGTTGGCCACCTCCGGCACGGTGAACCCCAGGGCGGCCAGGAACTGACCGCGGATGTCATTTGCGGAATAGGCGCCGGTGCGGGTGGCCGAGACCATGACGGCGCTTGCGCCCTGCCACTCGGGGTGCGCCACGCGGATGGCGGCAAAACGGCCCTCGATCCGGGAGATGATCCGGTCGGCCTTGACAGCGTTTCCGGTTGCCGTGCCCAGGGTTCGCAGCATGACCTGCCAGGGCGAGCCGTAGCTGCCGTGGGCGGCCTTCGGCGGGATGGTGGGCGCGATCTGCGACAGCAGCGCATATTCGCGCTCGGTCATGCCGGACCATTGGCCGGTGATCAGGTCCGGCTCCAGTGCGGCAATCTGCTCGATGTCGATCTGCCCCTGCAGCACGATGGGTTCGGCATCGCCCAGGGCTTCCTGCGCCCAAGGCCAGACACCGTAGGGGTGGTCGCCGAACCACTTGCGCAGCGCATGGGGCTTTTCCCCCAGCGCCAGCAGGAAATCATGGCCGATGTAGCTGAGCGAAACGATGCGCTGCGGCTTGGCCGGCACAACCGTGGTGCCATAGCGGTGTTCGATAACCGCCGGGAACGGTTCTGCCGCACTGGCTGGGGGGGCGAAGACTGTTGCGGCCAGCAGCAGGTAAACACCCAGCCGGGCGCACGCATTTGGAAAAAACAGAGCCAGCTTCACAATTCACTCCAGCCTGCGGCGCGTGCACGAGCGGCGCCGGGATGTTGATCCGTTGATGGCTGGACTGTGTGCCGCGCAAATGGCGCGGAGTGTCTCGCTGAAAGGCGCCCGTCAGGGTGCGCCCGGACGCTTAAATAACCTTAGTTCTTTTGTCAAGTTATGTGGCCGCCCGAGCCGCATTAGAAACGGGCGGCCTGCTGGTCTCAGATGTGCAGCGCGTGACCCAGCGCGCGCAGGCAGGCTTCCTGCAGTCCCTCCGACTGGGTCGGGTGGGCGTGGATGGTCGCCGCGATGTCCTCAAGGCAGGCGCCCATCTCGATGGCGAGCGAAAACGCCGCCGACAGTTCGGAGACACCGGCCCCCACCGCCTGCAGCCCCAGCACCGCCTGATCCGCATCGCGCCAGACAACGCGGATAAAGCCGTCCTCGCGTTCGGTCGTCATGGCGCGGCCATTGGCGGCAAAGGGGAACTCCGTGCTGCTGCTGCCCTCGATCTCGCCGGGCAGGGCACCGCAGGTGACAATCTCGGGATCGGTAAAGCAGACCGCCGGAATCGCGCGCTTATCCCATTCGACCGCGTGGCCCGCGACGTGTTCCGCCACCATCTCGCCCTGCGCCATGGCGCGGTGCGCCAGCATCGGTTCGCCGGTGATGTCGCCGATGGCGTAGATGCCGCGCATCGAGGTCTGGCAGGTCTTGTCGATCCGGATGTAGGGGCCGTTCAGGGTCAGCGCCAATTCGTCAACGCCGATGCCTTCGGTCCGCGGGCGGCGGCCGACGGTGACCAAGACTTTCTCTGCCTGGATCTCGCCCTGGCTGGTGGTCAGAACGCCATCTGCGTAAGCCTCGGCCCTGGCGCCGGTCATCACTTCAATGCCCAGCTTTTCCAGTCGCTTGGCAACCGGCCGGGTGAGGGCCTGGTCATACAGCGGCAGGATGCGGTCTTCGGCCTCGACCACGGTGACCTTGGTGCCCAGCTTGGCAAAGGCCGTGCCCAGCTCCAGCCCGATATAGCCCGCGCCGACCACGGCAAGGGTTTCCGGCACCTGTTGCAGCGCCAGCGCCTCGGTCGAGGACAGGATATCGCCGCCGAAGGGCAGGGAGGGCAGCTCGACCGGGGCGGAGCCGGAGGCGATCACGATGCGTTCGGCGCGGATCTGGGTGGTCTCGTCACCGCGTTTGACCGCCACGGTCTTGCCGTCGAGGAACCGCGCGCGGCCCTCGACCACACGCACGCCCGCCTTGCGCATCAGGCCGCTGACGCCGCCGGTCAACCGCTTTACGATGCCGTCCTTCCAGGCGACCGTCTGGCGCAGGTCGATTTCCGGCTTGCCCGCGGTGATGCCAAGCGGACCTTCGGCCGCGTGGGACATCTTGTGGAACTCATCCGCGGCGTGGATCAGCGCCTTGGAAGGGATACAGCCCACGTTCAGGCAGGTGCCGCCGGGATTGGCCTCGTCCACCACGATGGTGTCGACCCCCAGCTGGCCTGCACGGATGGCGCAGACATAGCCGCCGGGGCCCGCGCCGATGATCAGCAATTTGCACTTCAGATCAGTCATTCAGCCCTCGACAAACAGCATGGCTGGGGTTTCCAGCAGGGATTTCAGTTTCTGGACAAAGACCGCCGCGTCCCAGCCGTCGATCACCCGGTGATCGAAGGAGCAGGAGATGTTCATCATCTTGCGCGGCCGGAATTGCTGGCCGTCCCAGACCGGGCGGATCTGCATCTTATTGACGCCTACAATCGCCACCTCCGGGTGGTTGATGATCGGCGTGGTGGCAATGGCGCCAAGCGGCCCCAGCGAGGTGATGGTGATGGTGCCGCCGGTCAGCTCCTCGCGCTTGATCGAGCCATCGCGGGCGGCGTCGGCCAGTCGGGCCAACTCGCCTGCGTTGTCCCACAGGCTGTTGGCCTCGGCGTGGTGCAGCACCGGCACGTTCAGCCCTTGCGGGGTTTGCGTGGCGACCCCGATATGGACGCCGCCGTGGCGGTAGATCACGCCTTCCTCGTCATCGTAACGTGCGTTCAGCCCGGGCTGTTCGCGCACCGCCTCGACGATGGCGCGCATCAGGAAGGGCAGGAGGGTCAGCTTGGGGCGGCTGCCCTCATGCTTCTTGTTGAGCGCGGCACGCAAGTCCTCCAGCGCGCCCATCTCCACCTCTTCGACGATGGTGATATGCGGGATGTGGCGTTTGGACAGGGCCATCTTCTCGGCGATCTTGCGGCGCATGCCGATGACGCGCTGTTCCTCGACGCCGGTGTTGCGGCCGCGGGTGACGCTGCCCTGACGGATGCCGCCGGATTCGATCCAGCTGTCCAGATCCTCGTGGCTGATGCGCCCGCCGGGACCGGTGCCCGGCACATGGCGGAGGTCGACGCCTTCGGAGCGCGCTCGCGCCCGCACGGACGGCGCGGCCAGCGGTTTGCTGCCTTCGGGCCGCGGCAGGCGGTGGCCGGGTTTCTTGGCGGCCGGAGCGGGTGCTGGTGCGGGAGCCGGTTGCGGCGCTTCCTCCGCCTCCGCGCCCGCATCACCGGCCGCGTCTTTACCCGGCGCAGGCTGCGGTGCCGTGGCTGCGGGTTTGGTTGTCTCTTGGGCCGTGCCGGGGGCTTCGTTGCCCTCGCCCTCGACCTCGATCCGGACCAGCACGGAGCCGATCGCCATCATCTGGCCGATCTCGCCGCCCAGCTCCAGCACTTTGCCGGACACGGCTGAGGGCACCTCGACTGCGGCCTTGTCAGTCATTACCGCCGCCAGAATATCATCCTCGCGCACGATATCGCCGGGCTTGACGTGCCATTCGGTCAGTTCGGCCTCGGCGATGCCTTCCCCCACATCGGGAAGACGCATGGCAAACACACCCATGTGCTCAGCCCTCCATCACTTTTTTCAATGCCTCGCCGACACGGGCGGGGCCGGGGAAATACTCCCATTCCTGCGCATGCGGATAGGGCGTGTCCCAGCCGGTGACGCGGATGATCGGCGCCTCCAGGTGGTAGAAGCAGTTCTCCTGCACCAGGCTCATCAGTTCGGCACCGAAGCCGGAAGTGCGCGTCGCCTCATGCACGATCACGCAGCGGCCGGTCTTTTCCACCGAAGCCTGGATTGTCTCGAGATCCAGCGGCAGCAGCGTGCGCAGGTCGATCACCTCGGCGTCGACGCCGGTCGCCTCAGCCGCGGCCTCGGCCACATAGACCATGGTGCCATAGGCCAGAACGGTGACATCCGCGCCCTCGCGGGTGATGCTGGCCTTGCCCAGCGGCACGATCTCCGCGCCCTCCGGAACCTCGCCCTTGGGGTGGTTTTTCCAGCTGGTGACCGGGCGGTCGTGGTAGCCGTCGAAGGGGCCGTTATAAAGCCGCTTGGGCTCCAGGAAGATCACCGGATCCGGGTCCTCGATGGCGGCCAGCAGCAGCCCCTTGGCGTCGCGCGGGTTGGAGGGCACCACCACCTTCAACCCGGACACATGCGTGAACAGCGCCTCCGGGCTCTGGCTGTGGGTCTGGCCGCCGAAGATGCCGCCGCCGGTGGGCATGCGGATCACCAGCGGGCAGGTGAAGTCGGCGTTGGAGCGGTGCCGCAGCCGCGCTGCTTCCGAGACGATCTGGTCATAGGCCGGGTAGACGTAATCGGCGAACTGGATCTCGATCACCGGCTTCAGCCCGTAAGCCGCCATACCGATGGCGGTGCCGGCGATGCCGGATTCATTGATCGGCGCGTCAAAGCAGCGGGACTTGCCGTACTTCTCCTGCAATCCCGCGGTGCAGCGGAAGACCCCGCCGAAAAATCCCACATCCTCGCCGAAGACGACGACGCGGTCATCTGCCGCCATTGCGATATCATGGGCCTCGCGGATGGCCTCGATCATGGTCATGCTGGCCATCTCAGTACCCCGCCTCCTGGCGCTGCCGGATCAGATGCGGCGGCATCGTTTCATAAACGCCTTCAAACATGTCGCGCGGGCTGGGGGTTTTGCCGCCGCCCAATGTGCCGATCGCCTCGGCCTGCTTTTGGGTGGCGATGACCTCATCCAGAATTTCTGCTTCGGCCTGTTTGTGGCGCGCGTCGCTCCATTCGCCGATGGTGATGAGATGCTTCTTAAGCCGCTCGATCGGGTCGCCCAGGGGCCAGGCGGCGGCCTCGCTCTTGGAACGGTAGGCGGAGGGGTCGTCACTGGTGGAATGGCCACCCGCGCGGTAGGTGACGTGTTCGATCAAGGTCGGACCATGTCCCAGACGCGCCCGTTCGCAGGCCCATTTCGCCACCGCGTGCACGGCAAGGTAATCGTTGCCGTCCACCCGAATCGAGGCGATGCCAAAGCCGTGGCCGCGCGCCGCAAAGGTGCCGACTTCGCCGCGGGCGATGCCCTGGAAGGTGGAGATGGCCCACTGGTTGTTGACGATATTCAAGACCACCGGCGCGTCATAGGTCGAGGCAAAGACCATGGCGGAGTGAAAATCGCTCTCCGCCGTGGAGCCGTCGCCGATCCAGCCCGTGGCGATCTTGGTGTCGCCCGAAATCGCCGACGCCATCGCCCAGCCGACCGACTGCACGAACTGGGTGCCGAGGTTGCCGGAAATCGAGAAGAACCCGTGTTCCTTGGAGGAATACATGATCGGCAGCTGACGCCCGTGCAGCGGGTCGTCGGCGTTGGAATAGATCTGGTTCATCATGGTCAGCATCGGATAGCCGCCCGCGATCAGCAGCCCGGCCTGACGGTAGGTTGGAAAGTTCATGTCGCCCGGCCGCAGCGCGCGGGAAAAGGCGCAGGACACTGCCTCCTCGCCCAAGTGCTGCATGTAGAAACTGGTCTTGCCCTGGCGCTGCGCATTCAGCATCCGCGCGTCAAACGTGCGTAGGGTCAGCATGTGCCGCAGGCCCTCGCGCAGCTCCTCCGGGCTGAGCTCGCCAGCCCAGTCGCCCACCGCCTCGCCTTCCTTGTTCAGCACCCGGACGATGGAAAACGCCATGTCGCGGATTGAATCCGGATCCACATCAACCGGCGGGCGTTTGACGGCCCCGGCGCGCGGGATCTCGAAGTCCGAGAAATCAGGCGTGTCGCCCGGACGGCAGCCCGGTTCCGGCACGTTCAGCGATAGCGGCGGAAAATCATCACTCATGCAGTACCTCTTTGTTCTGAGCGCCTTCGGGCGCGCGCGGAAAAACGCGCGCGGCGCAACGCCTGTCTCCCCAGCTTAGCAAAACCGCATGGTTGAAAAATAACGAATATGGGGGTAGTGGTGCGAAAATCAGAGGAAATACACTCGGAAACGCAAAATTTATGGTGGTTTTCGCTACAGATTCGGTTGATCGGGAGATACTTCGCGTGCTGCGTGACGACGGGCGGATTCCCTTGGTGCAGCTGGCGGCTCGAGTCGGTCTTTCCCAGACGCCCTGCAAACGGCGCCTGCAGCGGCTGGAGGAAAGCGGCCTGATTTCCGGCTACAACGCCCGTATCGACCGCAAGGTCGCGGGGTTTGGCATCACTGCCTTTGTCTCGGTGGAGCTGGAACGCCAGGACGCGGACGAGATCGCCAGCTTCCAGAAGAAGATTGCACGGTTCGAGGAAGTGGTGACCGGAACGCTGATGACCGGCGCGCAGGATTTCCTGCTGGAAATCGTGGTCGAAAGCCTGGAGGAATTCGAGGCCTTCCTGCAAACCAAGCTGCTGCGCATTTCAGGAATCCGGGTGGTGCGGTCCCGCTTTGCGCTGCGCAAATTCATCGACCGGGCGCGGATCCCGTGACCGCCGGGGCGGCCAGCGGCCGTCAGTCCGCCTCGACCGCCAGCAGCTTCTGGTACATTTCCAGCAGGAACACCTCAGCCTCGGCATAGCGGTCCTGTGCCTTGGCGGGCGCGATTTCCTCAATCTGCACGTCGAAATCGGCGTAATGCTGGGTAGTGGCCCAGATCGAATACAGCAGATGATGCGGATCGACGGTCGCAATCCGGCCGTCGCGCATCCAGTCCTCCAGCACCGTGATCTTGGTGTTGTAGAGCTCTTTCAGCGGGCCGAAGATCTCGCTGCGCGACTGCGGCAGGCCGCTCAGGACCTCGTTGGCGAAGAACTTGCTTTCCTTGGGGAAATTCCGCGAGATTTCCAGCTTACGGCGGATGTACTGGCAGATTTCGTCAATCGGGTCGCCATGCGGGCTCAGCATGTTCAGGGGCGCCATCCACAGCTGCAGGGTGCGGGCCAGCAGCTCCTGCCGGATCGCATCCTTGCTTTCGAAGTAATAGAGCAGGTTGGGCGTGGTCAGCCCTGCGTTCTTGGCAATCAGGTTGATCGACGCGCCGGAGGATCCGTGCTGGGCAAAGACCTCAAGCGCGGATGCCAGGATCTGTTCGGTCTTCTTCCGCTGAATCCGGGTCTTCGGCTTTTCAGCTGCCATGCGCGCCATGTAAATTCCGCCACTTATAACAATGTCTATCTGGCGTCCTATTGGCACAAGTCAAAGCCTGTTGCCAGCGGTCGCGCGCAGTTGGCCGGTTCAAATCAATGTGCTGGTGCGGCAGAACCGCGCCGGGAGCAAAAGGAGCGGGCAGCAAGAGCCGCCCGCCAATAGGTACCGTCCGCGGGGAGATTTGTCCGGACGGTGCCGTTTCCGGGCCGGGGCCCGGTGCAGTTCAGCGGAACGCCGGGATGATCTTCTCGGCGTAGTCGGCGATGATCTTCTCTTCGTCGCCGCTGTCGAGGTAGATGTTGAACTGGGTGGTGCCGGCCGCTTCGAGATCGCGGATCTTGGCGATATGCTCGTCCGGGGTGCCCAGCACGCAGAAGCTCTTGACGATGTCTTCGGTGATGAAGTCCAAGTACGGGTTATCGCTCTGGCCGTGCTTGGAGTAGTCGTAGCCCTTGCGGTTCTTGATGTAGTCGGTCAGGCTGGTGGGGACGTGATCGCCGTCGGTGCCGTATTTCTCCACGATATCAGCGACGTGGTTGCCGACCATGGCGGGGAACCACTTGGTCTTCTCGATGCCTTCCTCGATCGGGCCGGTATGCGCCGGAGCGGCGGCCATCACGCGGTAGTTCGACATGTCGCGGCCTTCGGCTTCACCGCCGGCCTTGGCCTGATCCGCCAGCCATTTGATGATCTTGGGTTCGGCAATCTGAAGGACGACACCATCGCCGACCTTGCCGGCCGAGGCCAGGGCCTTGGGACCGTAGGCGCCGATCCAGACCGGCAGTTCGTAGCCCTGCGCCCAGGGGAACTTAACCGGCTCGGGGCACTCGCCGTATTGCACTTCCTCGCCGCGGATCAGCGACTTCACCACATGGGTGAATTCTTCCATCCGCTTGATGGTCGAGGGCTTCTTGCCCATCACGCGCACGGCGCTGTCGCCGCGGCCGAGGCCGATGTCGAAGCGGCCGCCGGACTGTTTTGCCAGCGAGCCGAACAGCGAGGCCGCAACCGACCACTCGCGCGAGTTCGGGTTGGTCACCAACGGGCCAAAGCGCATTTTCTTGGTGTGCTCCATGCACATCGCCATGGCGACGAAGCTTTCGCGCCACAGGATGTGGCTGTCGTAGAACCAGCAGTAGGTGAAACCTGCGTTTTCCGCCTGGCGGACCAGCGCGCGGGCGCGTTCGGGCTCAACGAAGCCCTTGAAGCAAATACCGAATTCCATGTGTGTTTTCTCCCTGTTGGAATCTTAGTGTTCGGGGGCCCAGATGCGGATGCCCGCATGGGTGAAGGGCACCGCCTTGGAAATGTTTTGGCGGATCAGGATCGGGGTGATCGCCTCGATGCAGCGGGCGGCCTCGGCGTCGCCGGCGTTGTAGGCCTGGACATCCAGCGCTCCGACCAGCTCGATCACCTTCTTGCGGGCGGGCAGGCTGTTGCCGCAGACCAGGATGTCGCAGTTGATCGGCCAGTCGAGGTTGTTGAGCGTGGTGGCCGACACGTTGTGCAGCGCGCCGATCACCGGAATGTCGTCACCCAGAAGCGCCTGCGCGGCCTCGGTGGCGGAGCCTTCGGGCGGCATCTCCACCTTCTTGGGATCGCCTTCCTTCAGCGGCACCACGATGTCGACCAGGATCTTGCCCGCCAGGCCCGGCTTCAGCGCCTCCAGCGTGGCGTTATGGGCCGAAAACGGCACCGCGAGGATGACCATTTCGTCCGCCGCCGCGGTGGCGCCTGCATTGTCCAGCCCTTCGATCGGCGCAGCGCCCTCCGGCAGCTTTGCCATCAGTTCCGCCGCGATGCCGGCGCTGCGCTCGCCATCGCGCGAGCCCAGTGCCACGGCGATCCCTGCGCGGGCAAAGCGCAGCGCCAGCCCCTGGCCCTGCGGCCCGGTGCCGCCAATGATTGCGATCTTCATCTGAACATATCCTCCTGTTTTTTCCTGAGTATGTCGGCGCCGCGGCTGTCGGCGGGCTGCCAGTCGAGCCCGCGCAGCAGCACCGCCGGTGTTTTTCCGTTCTTGCGCACCACCAGCCCGGTGGCGGCAGAGATTTCATCGGCCAGCGCCGGTTCGGTCACCTGCAGCGGCCGTCCCCAGGCGTCCAGGTTGCCCTGCTCCTGGATGGTGGCCGGGACCTTGCTGAGGCCGATGGCTACGTTGATCTGGCCCAGCCGCCAGGGGCGGCCGAAGGTGTCGGTCATCACCACGCCGATCTGCGCGCCGAAGCGGGCGACCAGAGCCGCGCGCAAACGCTCGCAGCTGGCGTCGGGATCGCGCGGTAGCACCATTGCCGCGTCTTCTTCGCCGAAGTTCGATTCATCCACCGCGGCGTTGGCGGAGATGAAGCCGAGCCGGTGCTCGCAAATCATCGTGCCGGTGTTCTGGTCCGGGCGCCGGAACGCGCGGACAACGCGGGTGCTTTCGCGCAGGACGATCTCCACCTTGCGCGGGTCCTTGTTCAGCTCTTCGCCGTATTTGATGGCCTCTGCCGAAGGCGTGACTGAGGCTAGCGGAATGATGCAGTCCTCGGCTTTGGAGAACACCTTCTGCGCAATGCACAGAATATCGCCGTCCTGCAGGCCGAGCCCGGCCTGCTCCAGGCAATCGCCGAGGATCGCCCCCAGATCGTCGCCGTTCCTGATATCCGGCACGCCGGGCACGGCGGTGAGGGAGACGGACAGGCTCATCGCACGCCCTCCCGCATCAGCGCCTGCGGGTCCTGCGCCAGCAGGCAGCTGAGGTCCTCGGCCGTGTCGACATCGACACGCAGGCTGTCCAGCGGCAGCACCACCGGGCACAGGCCCGCGGTCTCTGCCGCTTGCCGGTGGGCGATCAGCGATTTCTGCCCGTAGGCAAAGGCAAACGGGCAGGGCAGCGGCACCAGAAGCGCGTTGGTGCCGAGGTCGGTGGCCGGGCACAGCACCGTGCTGTTACCGTCCAGCGGAAAGGCCAGGAGCTGCGCCAGGTCGTCCGGGGACGGGTCGGCAAGATCACCCGGCAGAACGCAGAGCGCCTCATACCCTTGGGCAGCGGCCCAATCCGCAGCCGCCTCCACCGCCAGTGACAGCGTGCCGGGGTCCTTGTCGTCGATACAGATCAGACCGGCCTGCCGCGCGATGCGCGCAATCACCGGGCTGTTGGACACCACGGCAATATCGGCGGCCCCTTCGGGCAGCATGGCAACAGCCTCTTGCAGCCGCGCAATGGTGGAGCGGAACAGGCCGCGGGCCAGCGCTTCGCGTTCCTGCGGCGCAAGCGCGGTGGCCAGCCGGGTTTTTGCCCTGGACGGGTCCTTCATCGGGATCACCGCCAGCCGCCTGCCGGAGTTTGCTGCCGCGCTCATGCCGCGCTCTCCCGGCCAGCGGGGGCGGGGGCCAGTTCCACCACCTCGCGCGCCAGCCGTGCCTTGTCGTCCTGGTCTTTCATCAGGATTTCGCTGCAAACCGGCGCCAGACCGATTGCACGGATTTCGCCTGCCAGCCCGGCATCGGCGTGGTCGATCACCAGTGTGTCCGCCAGCCCGCGGTAGCGTGCGGCCACGCCGGCGGCATCGGCTCGTTCCCCCAGCGCCGCCATCATCCGGTCGGCCGGGCCCTTGACCACCTTGCCTGCAATGAAGGGGCTGACAGCAATCTTCCGCGCGCGCGCCGCCCGCAGCGCTGCGGTGATGCCCGGCACGCCCAGAATGGGGGCAATGCTGACCAGCGGGTTGGAGGGCGCAATCACGATCAGATCCGCCTGTCGGATCGCCGCCAGCGCCTCTGGTGCGGGACGGGCCTGTTCCAGCCCGTCGAATTCAAGCGCCCGCACCTCCGGCGCGCAGCGTTCGCGCACGAAATATTCCTGGAAGCTCAGCCAGCCCGCATCGGTGCGCACCCGTGTTTGCACCTTATTATCTGTCGGCAGCAGGATCTCCGCCTGCACCCCGAAGGTGCGCGCCACATCGCGGGCGATCTCGCTGGGCCGGTCGCCGCGCAGGCGGCGCATGGTGCGGTAGATATGCAGGCCAAAGTCGCGGTCGCCCAGCGACATCCAGGTGTCCGCGCCCAGCTTGTTCAGCGTCGCGAGCGCCCGGTGGCCCTCATCCGCCACGCCCCAGCCCTGGTTGCGGTCGATCACGTCGGCGAGGCTGTAGGTCAGCGTGTCGATATCGGGCGACACCCAAAGCCCGTGGAAGTCATCGTCATCCGCCACGTTGCCGATGATCGACAGTTCCACGTCCGTCAATGCCGCCAGGCCCTCGGCCATCTTGGCCCCGCCGACGCCGCCGGCCAGCAGGGTGACCTTATGCTTTTGCGCGCTGCTCATTCCGCTGCCTCCAGCTTGGGTCCGCGTTCGGGGAACATTTCCAGAAACGCCAGCGGGTCGCGGCCCTTGCGGTCGACCAGCGGTGCCAGTTCCTCCGGGTCGTGGCGGTCATAGACCTCGCGGATCTCGTAGATGGTGTTGCGCCGCACCGGCACCCGGCCCGCGGCGCGGATGATCTGCGCCAGCTCGCGCGCAGTGATCTCCTGCCCGTGGGCGGAGCCTGCCGCGCGCGATATGCTTTCGTTCATCAGCGTGCCGCCGAGGTCATTCACCCCGCGCGACAGCATCTGCTGTGCCCGGGCCGCGCCCAGCTTGGTCCAGCTCACCTGGATGTTGTCGATCCAGCCGTGCAGCATAATGCGCGACACCGCGTGCATCAGGTCCACCTCCAGCGCGGTGGGACCGGGGCGCACCTTGTCCGGGTTCTGCGCCCACAGGGGCGATTCCGTATGCACAAAGGACAGCGGCACCAGCTCGGTAAAGCCGCCGGTGTCCTTCTGGATGTCGCGCAGCAGGCGGATATGCGCAGCCCAATGCTCGGGCCCGTCGATATGGCCGTACATGATGGTGGCGGTCGTCGGGATGCCAACCTCATGCGCGGCGCGGATGATCTCCACCCATTTCTCGGCGCTCAGCTTGTTCTTGGTCAGCTGCATCCGCACTTCGGTATCCAGGATCTCCGCCGCGGTGCCGGGCATCGAGCCGAGGCCCGCCTCCTTCAGATCCGCCAGAAAGTCGTGGTAGGACATCTTGGTCTTGGAGGCGCCATACCAGATCTCGAAGGGCGAGAAGGCGTGGATGTGCATGTCCGGCAGCGCCGCCTTGATAGCGCGCACGATGTCCCGGTAATAGGTGCCTTCCATCTTGGGGTGCAGCCCGCCTTGGATGCAGACCTCGGTCGCGCCGCGGTCCCAGGCCTGCTGCGCGCGCTCGACGATCTGTTCAGGCTCCAGCCACTCGGCGTCCTTGTCCTCGCTGCGCTTGGCAAAACCGCAGAACCGGCAGCCCATATAGCAGATGTTGGTGAAGTTGATGTTGCGGTTCACCACGAAGGAAACCCGGTCGCCATTGGCGCGGCGGCGAAGCTCGTCGGCCACGGCATAGACCGCTTCGGCATCCGTGCCGGTTGCGCGGAACAGCTCGACGCCCTCGGCCTCGGACACCTCGCCGCCCTCCAGCGCCATCTCCAGGATGGCGCGGACCGGGGCGGAGGCGGCGCCGACGGCAGCCGGGACCGTGGTGAAATTCTCGGCGGGGTGCTGAAGGGTCATGCTGTTTCTCCGATGTGGCGCTGGTCGCGGGCGAGGCCGTTTTCCTGGGCCATGCCGGCCGCACGGGCCAGCACGCCGGGGTTGATGAAGCCGCTGTCCCCGGTCAGGTAGCGGGGATAGACGGTGAGCCGCTCGCGCAGGTTAAAACCGGCCCCGTTGCAGGAGCTTGCCAGCGCCCGGATCTCCGGCCATTCGTGCTGCGGGTTGATGAAGTCGATGGTCACGGGCGAGATGCCGCCCCAGTCGTTGATGCCCGCCTCCAGATAGGCGATGTGGCGGGCGCTGAGGTTCGGCGGCGCCTGCAAGCTGATCTCCGGCGCCAGGATGATGCGGGCGGCGGCGATGGTGCGCAGCATATCCTCCAGCGCCGGTTCCGGGTGGTTTGCCATCTCAATGTCGGGCTTGCGCTGGAAGTTCTGGATGATGACTTCCTGGATATGGCCGTGGCGGGCGTGGGCGTCGTTGATCGCGTGCAGCGCCTCGATGCGCTCGGCAAATGTTTCGCCGATGCCGATCAGCAGTCCGGTGGTAAAGGGCACCTGTTTCTGGCCCGCGCGTTCCAGCGTGCGCAGCCGCTGCACCGGCACCTTGTCGGGGCAGGCATAATGCGGCTGGCCATTGCGGGTCAGGCGGCGGCTGACGGTTTCCAGCATCATCCCCATCGACGCGGAAACCGGCCGCAGCACGTCGATCTCGTCATCGGTAAGGGTGCCCGCGTTCACATGCGGCAGCAGGCTGGTCTCTCTCAGCACCAGCTCGCACATGTCGCGCAGATAATCTGTCAGGCGGGAATAGCCGAGCCGTTCCAGACCCTTGCGGGCTTTCTCGTAACGCAGTTCCGGCTTCTCGCCGAGGCTGAAAAGCAGCTCCTTGCAGCCCTCGCGCTCGCCCTTCTGTGCCGTGGCCAGCACCTGCTCCGGCGTCATGATATTGGCTTCCGGCGAATCCGGATGCTTGACGAAGGTGCAGTAGCCGCAGGTGTCGCGGCACATGTTGGTCAAGGGCACGAAGGCCTTGCGCGAATAGGTGACCGTGCGGCCCCAGTGGGCGTCGCGGATCCCGGCGGCGCGCTGCATCAGAGCGCGCAGATCACCGGCCTCCGCCCAGGCAGTGCCTGTGCTGAGCAATTGGGTGTTCATGGATTCCTCCCTGTCCTCCTCAGACTGTGAAGGAGGGCCGCGGCTGTCAAATATTTTTTTATCTGTAAGTCAAAAAAAATTCTGCATAGACTGAAATCGCCTATCTAAAAGGCTGTTTTTAAACTGCTAAAAATATAGCCTGATAAAAATATTGACTACTAAGTAAAACACTCGAATACTTTCTCTCAATCGACGCGGCCCGTCTCTTAGGCGGTGCCAGCGCAAAGGGAGGACATCAGAGTGCTTATTGGAACGCCAAGGGAATTGGCGGCTGGAGAGTCGCGCGTAGCGATGACGCCGGACTCTGCGCGTCAGCTGCAGAAGTTGGGGTATGAGTGCGCGATCGAGGCCGGGGCCGGGGCGGCGGCGGGGTTTTCCGATGCCGCCTATGAAGCGGCCGGGGTCGAGATCATCAAGACACCGGCGGCGCTGTGGAAGGCGTCCGATATCGTCGCCAAGGTGCGCCAGCCCGACGCCACCGAGCTGAAGCGGCTGACCAAGGGCAAGACGCTGATTTCCTTCTTCAATCCGGCCGCAAACGAAGAGGGCATGGAGCTCGCCAAGGCCAAGGGCGCCAATGTGATCGCCATGGAAATGGTGCCGCGGATCTCCCGCGCCCAGAAGATGGACGCGCTCAGCTCCATGGCCAATATCGCGGGCTACCGCGCGGTCATTGAGGCGGGCAACAACTTCGGCCGCTTCTTCACCGGCCAGATCACCGCCGCGGGCAAGGTGCCGCCGGCCAAGGTGCTGGTGGTCGGCGCCGGTGTTGCGGGCCTGGCGGCGATTGGCACCTCGACCAGCCTGGGCGCCGTCACCTATGCCTTCGATGTGCGCCCCGAAGTGGCCGAGCAGGTCGAATCCATGGGCGCCGAGTTCGTCTATCTCGACTTCGAGGAGGAGCAGCAGGACGGTGCCGCCACCGGCGGCTATGCGGCTGTCTCCAGCCCCGAGTTCCGCGAAGCGCAGCTCGCCAAGTTCCGCGAGCTGGCGCCGGAGGTGGACATCGTCATCACCACCGCGCTGATCCCCAACCGCGAGGCGCCCAAGCTGTGGCTGGCCGACATGGTGGCGGCGATGAAGCCGGGTTCGGTGATCGTCGACCTGGCGGCAGAGCGCGGCGGCAACGTGGAAGGCACCGTAAAGGACGAGAAAGTCGTCACGGACAACGGCGTCACCATTATCGGCTACACCGATTTCCCCAGCCGGATGGCGGCGCAGTCGTCCAGCCTCTACGCCACCAACATCCGCCACATGATGGCTGACCTGACGCCGGAAAAGGATGGCCAGGTCAACCACAACATGGAGGACGACGTGATCCGCGGCGCCACCGTGGCGTTTGAGGGCGAGATCACCTTTCCGCCGCCGCCGCCCAAGGTGCAGGCGATTGCGGCCAAGCCCAAGGAAACCGTGCCGGAGCTGACGCCGGAGGAAAAACGCGCCAAGGAAATCGAGGCCTTCAAGGCGCAGACCAAGAGCCAGGTCACGATGCTGGCGGGCGGCGGTGCGCTCTTGCTGCTGGTCGGGCTGTTTGCGCCGGTCAGCTTCATGCAGCATTTCATCGTCTTTGCGCTGGCCTGTTTCGTGGGCTTCCAGGTGATCTGGGGCGTCGCGCACAGCTTGCACACGCCGCTGATGGCGGTCACCAACGCGATCTCCTCGATCATCATCCTCGGCGCCTTGATGCAGATCGGATCGGGCAGCTTCCTGGTGATCCTGCTGGCGGCGCTTTCGGTGTTCATGGCCGGGATCAACATCTTCGGCGGCTTCCTCGTCACCCGGCGCATGCTCGCCATGTTCCAGAAATCTTAAGGAGGCCGGGCACATGGATTACGGTTTCACCACCGCCGCCTATGTCGTTGCGGCTGTTCTTTTCATCCTGTCGCTGGGCGGGCTTTCCAACCAGGAAAGCGCCAAGCGCGCGGTCTGGTACGGCATTGCCGGCATGGGGCTGGCGGTGTTTGCCACCCTGATCGGCCCTGGTTCGGGCCTGTGGCTCTTGTCGATCCTGCTGATCGCGGGCGGCGGCATCATCGGCACCTATGTCGCCAAGCGGGTGCAGATGACCGAGATGCCGCAGCTGGTGGCCGCGATGCACTCGCTGGTCGGCCTGGCCGCGGTGTTTGTCGGCTTCATCGCCCATTTCGAGATCGGAAATGTGGCAGCGGCCGTGGCTGCGGGCAGCACCGAGGACCTCGGCACCTTCGCCAAGCTGATTGCCAAGAAAACCCCGGCAGAGATCGCTTTCCTGCGCGTGGAACTCTTCCTCGGCATCTTCATCGGCGCGATCACCTTCACCGGCTC
>NZ_CEYXRG010000034.1:20952-23080 GCF_982940295.1 Leisingera sp. | reverse complement strand
CCCCCGCCCCCCCTGGGGGGGCCCGCGCCGTGCGCCAGCACGGCGCCGGGCCCAAGTTTCTGGATGGCATCTTTGATGCCCGCCAGAAGGCGCGGGAGCCCCTCCCCTCAATGCAAACGCAGCTGCAGGCTTGATCCTGTGCCGCCCTCAGGGTCCAATCCCGGAAAGACGCCGCCGCGAAGGGAGAAGCCCATGCCAGCGCCAAGTCAATCCGGCACCCTGCAGGTGAACGGCCAGCAGATTGCCTATACCCGGCGCGGCGAGGGCCCGCCGCTCCTCCTGCTGCACGGCTTCCCGCAGACCAAGGAGATGTGGGCAGAGACCGCCCCTCTCCTCGCCCGGAAGTTCACCGTGGTGACCGCCGACCTGCGCGGCTATGGCGCCAGCTCCAAGCCCGAAGGCGTGACGGCGATGAGCTTTCGCAGCATGGCTGCCGATCAGCTTGCGCTGATGCGCGCGCTCGGGTTCCCCCGTTTCCACCTGGCGGGCCATGATCGCGGCGGCCGCACCGCGCACCGGCTGGCGCTCGATGCGCCAGATGCGGTTGCCAGCCTAACCGTGATGGACATCATCCCGACGCACACATTGCTGGACCAGCTGACGCAACAGGTGGCACGCGCCTATTACCACTGGTTTTTCCTCGCTCAGCCCGCGCCGCTGCCGGAGCGGATGATCGGCGCCGATCCGCAGGCCTACTTCGAAAGCTGCCTGCTCGGCTGGGGCGGCGCCTCGCTTTCTGATTTCCCGCCCGCCGCACTGGCCGCCTACCGCCGCGCCTGGGCGGACCCGGCCTGCGTCCACGCCATGTGCAACGACTACCGTGCCGCGATCGAGGTCGATTTCCACGACGACGCCCGCGATCTGGACCGCCAAGTCCAATGCCCGGCGCTGGTGCTTTACGGTGCCGATGGCGCCATGGCCCGGGCCTATGACGTCGCCGCGGCCTGGGCGCCTCGCCTCCAGGACATGACCGCAGGAAGCATCCCCGGCGGGCATTTCTTCATCGACAGCGCACCGCGCGAAACCGCCGCCGCACTGCTGGACTTTATTACCCCGCTGCCGCCTTTGTGACTGCCGCGCAGCCCTCAGGACCGCACCGGCTTACGTTCGTTTTACGCACGCAAGTTAAGACTCGGTTATCGCTCTTGCCCTAGCCTGCCCCGGACCGCATGACATCAAACAGACGGAGACAGCAAATGCTGCAAAGCAGGTTCAAACGGCCGCCCGGATTCGAAGGCACCCAGACCGACCCTGAGGAAAGCTACCGTGCCGGGTATCAGCATGGCACCCGCGTGCTGCTGCGCTACCTGGAAGCCAACCCCAAGCCCGATATGGACCACCTCCGGAAATGGATTGATTCCGATCTGACCGGATGGCGCCACGACACCAGCGCAGAACCTATACCGCCGTCTCTGTAACAGCCGCACGCGTCCGCGTGGCTTGCCAAGCGGACGCCAGGGCGCCACGCTTGCGCCATGACCACAGAGATTCTGACTGACGGCCCCCTGCTCGCCGAAATTCTCGCCTTGGAAACCAAGGTCTGGGAGGCGTTGAAGGCGGGCGACCCTGAGGCAGACGGGCGGATGCTGACGGAGGATTTCCTCGGCGTCTATCCCAGCGGATTTTCGGACAAAGCAGGCCATTGCGCGCAGCTGCAGGGCGGGCCGGTGATGGCAGGATACCGCCTGAGCGATGCACAGCTGCGCGTCCTCTCGCCAGAGGCTGTTCTGCTGTCCTACCGCGCGGCCTATCAGCCGGCCGGCAGCAGCGGCTGGAAACGGATGCTGATCTCGTCGCTTTGGGAAAAGGGCAAAGACGGCTGGCTCAACAGTTTCAGTCAGGACACACCTGAGCCAGAGGACTGACCGCAAAACGCATGGCGTGCCAACGCGCGTTGCAAAGCGGTTCAGCATTTTTCGCTATCTTAGAGGAAAGTGGCGCGGTTGACGGGGCTCGAACCCGCGACCCCCGGCGTGACAGGCCGGTACTCTAACCAACTGAGCTACAACCGCGCATGGGCCTTTCGGCATTGGTCCCCTCCGGGGCGGACCCTGAAACGTCAGGGCGGCGGGCGAAAGTGGCGCGGTTGACGGGGCTCGAACCCGCGACCCCCGGCGTGACAGGCCGG
>NZ_CEYXRG010000034.1:0-20852 GCF_982940295.1 Leisingera sp. | reverse complement strand
ACCCGCGACCCCCGGCGTGACAGGCCGGTACTCTAACCAACTGAGCTACAACCGCATTTTCGCCTTGCGGCGGACCGTCTCCGGTCCAGATCCCCTCCGGGGCGGTCCCTGTTAAACCCCGGGAAGGGGTGCAGCAGTGGCGCGGTTGACGGGGCTCGAACCCGCGACCCCCGGCGTGACAGGCCGGTACTCTAACCAACTGAGCTACAACCGCCCGCTGCACATCCAGCATCGCTGCTGAATGTTGGGCTGTAATATTCCCAGCCCCCCAAGCCGTCAAGCCGTGTTTTGCCTTTTTCGGAACTTTCCCGGAAAAAAATGACCCACGCCCCGCAACGCATTGAAACAGTTGGAAAAACACTGCAGCCACGCCGCGGCACGGGCAATCTTCCAGGCAGAACAGGGAGGGGGGGGGGATGGTGGGTCGTGAGAGGCTCGAACTCCCGACATCTTCGGTGTAAACGAAGCGCTCTACCAACTGAGCTAACGACCCGATGAGCGGGGATTTAGACAAAGCTGCCGGACAGTGCAAGAGGCTTTTGCCAAAAATTTCCAACCGGCGTGCCGCCCGGTGTTGCGGCCTGCCAACACCCCTGCTCTGCCTCCTTTCTATGGCCAGCGGGTCCTTGCCCCGCCCGCGCCCGAAACTCTACAGAAACGCACGTCGGCCGGCAGGTCCAGGATTTCTCGAGGCAAATCAGCATGAAGCACATGATAGCTGCGCTCCTGTCGGTGCAGGCGCTGGCAAGCACCGCCCAAGCGATAGAAATCACAGGCGGAACTGCGGATCTGTCCTGGTCCGCCTTCACCCAAGACACGGGTATCTCCCGCACCACCCTGCGCGGCAGCCTCGAAGCCGGGTTCAGCCCCAGCCTGGGCACTCAGCTGGACCTCAGCCTCTATGACTTCAACGCACGCGATCTCAGCGCGTACAATGCCACACTGCACGGCCTCTACCATGCCACCAGCACCACGACGCTGGGCGCCTTTCTGGGCAATGAGGAACTGGAAAACAGCACCCTCGATTTCTACGGGCTGGAAGTCCGGCACGGCTTCAGCAGTCTCACTGCCGAGGCTTACGCGGCCTACGGGGAGGAAGACGGCGAATCCGCGTCCCTGTTCGGCCTTGCCCTGCACAAGGACGCCGGTTCCAATGTCCGCTTTAGCGCCGAAGCCGACTTTCTCGACCTGGACAGCGCCCAAGTCGCCCGGCTGGCGCTGAACATCGGCTATAAATTGAACGAACGCGCCAGTTTCTATGGCGAAGCAGGCCTGCTCGATTACGAGGCCGGCCCGCTGTCAGACACCCGGGCTTTTGTTGGTGCCGGTCTCAAGGTTGGATTCGGCCCCAGCGGCGGAACCACCTTCGGCTGGCGCGGATTGCTTGCCAAGGTGCCGGGCCTCTGACCGCCCGGCAGCCTCTCCCTATTGCAAAACGGTCTCCACCCCGTTTTCAAGAACATAGACACAGCCCTGCCCGTTCGGCAGCGCCGCCATCCGGTCGCGGCTGAGCCCGCAGACGATGCCGCGCATCACCTGCCCCAAGAGCCCATGCGCCACCACCACCGACGGCCCGCTCAGCGACTGCATGAAGTCCAGGATACGGCCATGGAAACTGTCATAGCCCTCGCCGCCTGGCGCTTCACAGAACAGGTCCAGATTGTGCGGGTTCACCCCGTGGATCTCCGGGTATTGCGCCGCAACTTCCCCGAGCGTCATGCCCTGAAAATCTCCGGCAAATGCTTCGGCCAGACGCGGATCAGTCACAAACGGCGCGCCGCCCAGGGCAATATCCGCCGTCTGCTGCGCCCGCCCCAGCGGCGAAGCGTAGCAGGCCGGGCTCTGCGCCATCACCGGCACCATCAGCTCTGCCTGCCGGCGGGCATGCTGAACCCCCAGCGGCGTCAGCGGTGATTCCAGCTGCCCCTGGATGCGCCGCTCAGCGTTCCACACGGTCTGCCCATGCCGCAGCAGCCAGATTTTCGGAAATTGCATGACGCGCCCCTTGCCCGGTTCCTCAGGCAAATTGGTAGCCCCAAGCAGCCAGCAGCGAAACCCCGGAAACGAGAAAAGGCGCTCGACCTTTGCAGGGAGCGCCTTTCCTAAAAAATGGTGGGTGATAAGAGATTTGAACTCCTGACATCTTCGATGTGAACGAAGCGCTCTACCACTGAGCTAATCACCCGTGAGGCAGGCTTTTAACGGCCGCATGCGGGCTCTGCAAGAGGGCCGGCAGAAGATTTTTGCCCTTGTCCTGCATTTTCTTTGTGCGCGGCCGCGGCTGAACGCGGACGGCTCCATAAACCGCTCAGCAGGCCGGCAGCGCATCCCGCTGGATCATCGTGCGCAGGGTAAAGCTGGAGCGGGTGTTACGGATGCCGGGCACCCGCATCAGCTTGTCCTCCAGAAAGCGGTCGAAATCCGGCAGATCCTCCGCCACCACACGCAGCAGTATATCCCGCGTGCCGGTCATCAGATAGCACTCCATCACCTGATCGAAACGGCGCACCGCGTTTTCAAAGGCGCTCAGCGCTTCGGTGGACTGCCTGTCCAGTTCCACCGCCACAAAGATGGTGACCGGCAGCCCCAGTTTGGCCTGGTCGACCCGGGCCGAATAGCCGCTGATGACCCCGCTCTCCTCCAGGCTGGCCACCCGGCGCGCGCAGGGCGTGGGCGACAGCCCGACCATGCCGGAGAGTTCCGATATCTTCAGCCGCCCGTTTCGCTGAAGCGCGGCGACAATCTTGCGGTCTATCGAATCCATGGAGGTTTTCCCTAAATGTGACACCCTTGATGGAGGTTACCACCAAAATGGCAGAATCCCGCACAGCTTTTTGGTGAAAACCGGCGCTGCCGGCCCGCTATTATCCGGGTAGGTTTAGGAGGATCAAACCAAATGACAGTGACTGCCGTCGCATCCAGCAGCCATGAAGAGATTTACCGCGTCGAGGAGCCGTCCGTTGGCCTCCTGGGCTTCATTGCCGTGCACTCCACCCAGCTGGGCCCGGCAGCCGGGGGCCTGCGCATGCGCCCCTACGCCAGCGAAGAGGAAGCGCTGACCGACGTCAAACGCCTCAGCGAAGGCATGACCTACAAGAACGCCGCGGCAGGTCTGACCCTGGGCGGCGGCAAGGCGGTGATCATCGGCGATCCGGCCAAGGACAAGACGCCGGACCTGCTGCGCGCCTTTGCCCGCGCCATCGAAGGTCTGGACGGCCGCTACATCACCGCCGAGGACATGGGCATGAGCCCGGCCGACATGGCGATCCTTGCAGAGGAAACCCGCTTTGTGGCCGGTCTGGCGGATGGCGAGTTCGCCAGCGGCGACCCCTCGCCGATCACCGCACGCGGCATCTTCAACGCGATCCGCACCACCCGTGCCCACAAGCACGGCAGCCGCGACCTGGCGGGTGTCACCGTATCTGTCCAGGGCCTCGGCCACGTCGGCTGGTACCTCTGCCAGTTCCTGCATGAAGCCGGCGCCAAGCTGGTCGTCACCGACATCGACGAGGCCCGCGTGGAGCAGGCGATCGCAGAGTTCGGCGCCAAGGCCGTTCCGCTGGCAGAGATCTATGGCGCCGAGGCAGATGTTTTTGCCCCCTGCGCCATCGGCGGCATCCTGAACGCTCAGACCATCCCGCTGCTGAAGGCGGATATCGTCGCAGGCGGCGCCAACAACCAGCTGGCAACGGCTGAGGACGGCGCAGCGCTGCACGCCCGCGGCATCCTCTATGCGCCTGATTTCGTAGCCAACGGCGGCGGCATCATCAACGTCGCAACCGAGATCCAGAAGATCAAGGACCGCGAGGGCTTTGTCGCTGAGAAGCTGACGGCGCTGGATGAGACCATGGCGGCGATCCTGACCCAAGCAAAAGCGGCGGACGTGAGCCCGGCGGAAATGGCCATTGCCACCGTGCAAGCCAAGATGGAGAAGGCCAGCAAAGCCGCCTGACCGGCCCTGCCGTTACCTAAGCTGCCGGGCCCAACGGGAGCGGGTGCGCCCTGGCGCATCCGGCGACGGGCGGGAGGACCGCCCAAGCTCCCTGGCTTGTGCAGCAGCGAACAAAAAGCCCCGGACAGAAGGGCCAGAACGGAAGAGAACACTTAAAAAGGGCGGCCCCCTCGGACCGCCCTTTTCCATTTCTTGCTCGCAGATCAGCGGATCAGTGCGCGGTGGCGCCTGCCCCCTCGCCGGATCCTTTCAGCGCCGCTTTCGCCGCGGCGGCCTCTTCGGCCTCCTCATCCCACTCGATGGGTTCAGGCTTGGACACCAGCGCGTGCTCAAGAACCTCGGACACATGGCTGACGGGAATGATCTCCAGGCCTTCCTTCACGTTGTCCGGGATCTCCGGCAGGTCCTTTTCATTCTCCTGCGGGATCAGCACCGTCTTGATGCCGCCGCGCAGCGCCGCCAGCAGCTTCTCCTTGAGGCCGCCGATCGCCAGCGCATTGCCGCGCAAGGTCACCTCGCCGGTCATGGCAATGTCCTTGCGCACCGGGATCTGCGTCAGCACCGACACAATGGAGGTCACCATGGCCAGGCCCGCCGACGGGCCATCCTTGGGCGTCGCGCCTTCCGGCACGTGCACGTGGATGTCCCAATGGTCGAACTTCGGCGGCTTGATGCCCAGTTTCGGCGAGACAGAGCGCACGTAGGACGAGGCCGCCTCGATCGATTCCTTCATCACATCGCCCAGCTTGCCGGTGGTCTTCATCCGGCCCTTGCCCGGCAGGCGCAGCGCCTCGATCGACAGCAGCTCGCCGCCGACGGATGTGTAGGCAAGGCCGGTGACAACACCGATCTGATCCTCTTTCTCGGCCAGGCCGAAGCGGTACTTCGGCACACCCAGGAAATCGTCGAGGTTCTCCGGCGTGACGGTCACGCTGTCGGTCTCTTTCTTGACGATCTTGGTCAGCGATTTCCGCGCCACCTTGGCGATCTCGCGTTCCAGGTTCCGCACCCCCGCCTCGCGGGTGTAGGTGCGGATCATCGCGGTTACCGCGTCCTCGGTCAGCTCGAACTCCTTGGCCTTCAGGCCGTGGTTCTTCACCTGCTTGGAAATCAGGTGCTGCTTGGCGATCTCGCGCTTTTCATCCTCGGTGTAGCCCGACAGCGGAATGATCTCCATCCGGTCCAGCAGCGGACCCGGCATGTTGTAGCTGTTCGAGGTGGTCAGGAACATCACGTTCGAGAGGTCATATTCGACCTCCAGATAGTGATCCATGAAGGTGTTGTTCTGTTCCGGATCCAGCACCTCCAGCATCGCCGAGGCCGGGTCGCCGCGGAAATCCTGGCCCATCTTGTCGATTTCATCGAGCAGGATCAGCGGGTTGGTGGTCTTCGCCTTCTTCAGCGCCTGGATGATCTTGCCGGGCATCGAGCCGATGTAGGTGCGGCGGTGGCCGCGGATCTCGGACTCGTCACGCACGCCGCCCAGCGAAATGCGGATGAACTCACGGCCCGTCGCCTTGGCCACGGATTTACCCAGCGAGGTCTTACCCACGCCCGGAGGCCCGACGAGGCAGAGGATCGGACCCTTCAGCTTGGCCGAACGCTGCTGCACCGCCAGATACTCGACGATCCGCTCCTTGACCTTCTCCAGGCCATAGTGATCCGCATCGAGGATCTCCTGCGCCTTCATCAGGTCCTTCTTCACGCGCGACTTGGTGCCCCACGGGATCGACAGCATCCAGTCGAGATAGTTGCGCACCACGGTCGCTTCCGCCGACATCGGCGACATGTTCTTGAGCTTCTTCAGCTCCGCATCGGCCTTTTCGCGCGCCTCTTTCGACAGCTTGGTGGCGGCGATCTTCTCTTCCAGCTCGGCGATTTCGCCGGCCCCTTCCTCGCCGTCGCCCAGCTCCTTCTGAATGGCCTTCATCTGCTCATTCAGATAGTACTCGCGCTGGGTTTTCTCCATCTGGGATTTGACGCGGGTCTTGATTTTCTTCTCGACCTGCAGAACCGACAGTTCGCCCTGCATCAGGCCATAGACCTTCTCCAGCCGCTCGCTGACAGAGAGCGTCTCCAACAGCTCCTGCTTGCGGTCCACGTCAATACCCAGGTGGCCCGCCACCAGATCGGCAAGCTTGGCCGGCTCGGCGGTCTCGCCCACGGCAGACAGCGCTTCCTCGGGGATGTTTTTGCGCACCTTGGCATAGCGCTCGAACTCGTCGCCCACGGTGCGCACCAGCGCCTCGGTGGTGGTGACGTCGCCGGGCATTTCCGCCAGCTCTTCAGCCTTGGCCTCGAAATAGTCGTCGTTTTCCAGGAACTCGGTGATCTTCACACGGGTCTGGCCCTCGACCAGCACCTTGACGGTGCCATCGGGCAGCTTCAGCAGCTGCAGCACATTGGCCAGCACGCCGGTGGTGTAGATGCTATCGGTTTCAGGATCGTCCTCGGAAGGGTCGATCTGGCTGGACAGCAGGATCTGCTTGTCGTCCGCCATCACCTCTTCCAGGGCGCGCACCGATTTTTCCCGGCCCACGAACAGCGGCACGATCATGTGAGGGAAAACCACAATGTCGCGCAGCGGCAGCACGGGATAGGAGGAATTGAGTGGCTCTTGCATACTCGGTCCTTTGCTTGGCAAGACGGCCCGGCCCCGGTCCCGGCAGCACTTGGCGCGTCTCCTCATTGGATGTCTTTATCTGGGGGGATGGTTAAGGATTTTCAACCTGCCCGCCGCTTGGTTGGCCCCACCTTGCCCGCACCGCGGCCGGACCACAAGGCGCAAATGACCGAAGGGTGAGCAAAGCGCTAACACGCACTGAGATGCGTCCGGAACGGATCGTCGGCGTGGCGCAAACCGGCATTCAGCGCCGCTCCAGCGTCACCAGGCCGCGCTCAATGCGGCCCGCCGCGCCAGTCTCGCTGTAGGTGCCGCTCAACCGCGACTGATCAATCAGAAACAGCCGGTAGGACTGGCGCAGCACATGCCCCGTCCCGCTGTCCTGCGCGCCTTCGATGTTCAGCCGCAAGAGCTGATCCGGGCCGCAGGCCAAGGGTCCCAGAGCGATTTCATCGAAAAACACCTCCGCGTCATCCGGCAGATCGCCGCGGCCCGCGCTTTCGGCCCGCAGGCCGCTGCCCGGCGCGGGCGGCGCACGGTCCTCAACCGCAACAGGCATGAAGCCCAGCGCAGGCGAACCCGCCATCAGCCGGCCGTTCCTGAAATCCAGCGACAAGACCTCGCCGCTGCGCTGCGGCACCGGCAGCATTTCGACACGCCCTGCGGAGACCAGCCCCATTTCTCCCGGCCCCTTGCGCAGGATCCAGCGCCCGCGCAGCGCGCTGGACTTGCCCTTTACCAGTTCCTCCAGCGTGATGGTGCAGCCATCAATTGGCGGCGCCTTAAAGAAACCCGATGCCTCGGCCAGCGATCCGGGAGACTTCACGCTACCGTCGGTCTGTGCCTGAGCCGCCAAAGGGCTGCCCAGCAAAACCGCCAGAGCCGCTGCGCGCAAACAGGTCATGCTATTCTCCCCGCTTTTGCGCGAGGGTAGCGGGCAGGTCTTCACAACCGGTGAACAGGCGCGCGAAACCCGCCAGATCGGCAACGGCGGCCGGGGGCTTGCTGCCCGGCCGCCAGCCTCCGATCAAAGCGGAAGCGGTCTACTCAGCCGCCGCCCGCTCCATCGCAGGGTAGTCGGTATAGCCTTCCTCTCCGCCGCCATAGAAGGTGTCCGGATTGCCTTCGTTCAGCGGCGCGTCTGCTGCCAGCCGCTCAACCAGATCCGGGTTGGCGATGAAGGGGCGGCCAAAGGCCACCAGGTCAGCCTCCCCTGAGGCCGTCCGCGCCAGCGCGGTTTCGCGGTCATAGCCGTTGTTGGCCATGTAGGTACCGGTATAGAGCTTGCGCAGGGCGTCGAAATCCCCGTCCCGGCCGCCGCCGGTTTCGCCCTCAACCATGTGCAAATAGGCGAGGCCATAGCCGTTCAGACGCTCGATGAGCGGTGTGTAATGACCCACGGGATCGCTGTCGGACACATCGTTGAAGGTGGCAAACGGCGACAGACGCAGGCCAATGCGGCCAGCCTCCCAAACCGTCTGCAGCGCGTCGAGGATCTCGAAAACGATGCGGGCGCGGTTTTCCGGGGATCCGCCATAGGCGTCCGTGCGGGTGTTCACACCGTCCTTCAGGAACTGCTCAAGAAGATAGCCGTTGGCCGCATGCAGCTCGACACCGTCAAACCCCGCGTCCTTGGCGTATTTCGCGGCCTGCACAAAGTCGGCGATCACACGCTGGATGTCTTCCGCGCTCAGCGCCTGCGGCTTGGAGGTCGGCACAAAGCCTTCATGGGTAAAGGTCTGAGCTTCTGCCGCGGTATCGGTGGAGGACACTGCTGTGGTGCCCTCTGGCAGCAGGGAGTCATGGGTGATCCGCCCGACATGCCACAGCTGGATAACGATCTTGCCGCCCTTGGCGTGAACGGCATCCGTCACCTTGCGCCAGGCCGCGGCCTGCGCCGCCGTGTGAATGCCCGGAGTCTGAATATACCCTTTGCCCTCAGGGCTGATCTGGCTGCCTTCGGTGATGATCAGACCGGCACCAGCCCGCTGGGCATAGTATTCTGCGTGCATGTCCAGCACCTCGCCGGTTTCATCGTCGGCCCGGTTGCGGGTCAGCGGCGCCATGACAACGCGGTTACGCAGCTCGATTGCACCAGCAGTGCTGGCGGAAAACAATTCTTGGCTCACGGGGATGTCCCTCCGGTCAAAGTGTCCAGCAACAGGAACGTTGCCGCAATGACCTGAGCACTCCGCCTCGTGCTTTCAACGGTGCATCAGCCGGAACAGCTGCTCAACAGCGCACAGTGACTGTTCAACTGTACCCGTTCACAAACGCTCGATATCGCCTTGCGCGCGGGTGTCGTGGAAGTCCTTCTGCCAGGCCTCAAAGGTTCCGGCGACAATCGCCTCCCGCATTCCTCCCATGATTTCCTGGAAGTAATGCAGATTGTGCCAGGTCAGCAGCATGCCCGAAATCATCTCGTTGCTGCGGAACACATGGTGCAGATAGGCGCGGGAGTAATTGGAACACGCCGGGCAGCTGCAATGCTCGTCCAGCGGCCGCGGGTCGTCCTGGTGGCGGGCGTTCTTGATGTTCACGACGCCATAGCGGGTGAACGCCTGCCCGGTGCGCCCCGACCGCGACGGCAGCACGCAGTCCATCATGTCGATGCCGCGCGCAACTGCGCCGACGATGTCGTCGGGCTTGCCCACACCCATAAGATAGCGCGGCTTGTCCTCGGGCAGCATGTCCGGCGCAAAGTCGAGGCAGCCGAACATCGCCTCCTGCCCCTCGCCCACCGCCAGGCCGCCGACCGCATAACCGTCAAAGCCGATGTTCTTCAGCGCCTCGGCGCTTTCCTCGCGGAAATCCTGTTCCAGCCCGCCCTGCTGGATACCGAACAGCGCATGGCCGGGACGGTCCCCGAAGGCCTCGCGCGAGCGCTCCGCCCAGCGCATCGACAGCCGCATCGACTCAGCAATCCGGTCGCGGTCCGCAGGCAGCGCCGGGCATTCGTCGAAACACATCACGATGTCGGAACCCAGCAGCCGCTGGATCTCCATCGACCGTTCCGGAGTCAGTTCGTGCCGGGAGCCGTCGATGTGGGATTTGAAGGTAACGCCCTTTTCGGTCAGCTTGCGCAAACCGGCCAGCGACATCACCTGAAACCCGCCGGAGTCGGTCAGGATCGGCCGCTCCCAGTTCATGAACTTGTGCAGGCCGCCCAGGCGGTCGATCCGCTCCGCCGTCGGACGCAGCATCAGGTGATAGGTATTGCCCAAAAGGATATCGGCGCCGGTCGCGCGCACGCTTTCCGGCATCATCGCCTTGACCGTAGCGGCAGTGCCAACCGGCATGAAGGCAGGCGTGCGGATCTCGCCGCGCGGCGTGTCGATCACCCCCGTGCGCGCTTTGCCGTCGGTTGCCTTCAGTTCAAAGTTGAAAAGCTCTGCCATCTCGTATTCCTGCCGTTACTATCAAACCGGCCCACCGGTGATTCCCCCTAATGCCAAGGAGCCAAGCCCATGTCCACAGCCGACCCTGCACCGCAATTGAAACTCGGCTGGGAGGAATGGGTCAGCCTGCCGGACCTCGGCCTGCCAGCCCTGCGCGTGAAGGTCGACACCGGCGCCCGCACCTCTTCGCTGCACGCCACCGGGATAGAGACATTCGGCCCGGCCAGCGCCCCCAAGGTGCGTTTCATGGTGCATCCGATCCCCGGCCAGTACGACCTGGAAATCCCCTGTTCTGCCCTGATCAAGGACCGGCGCGAGGTGACGTCCTCCAATGGCGAAAGCGAAATGCGCTTCGTGATCGAGACCGCGCTGGAAATCGCAGGCCAGTCCTGGCCGGTGGAACTGACCCTGACCGACCGGCGCGGCATGGCGAAACACATGCTGCTGGGCCGTCAGGCGCTGACCGAGAACGTGACCGTGGTCCCCGGCGAGCGCATGTGCCAGCCTGCCCTGGACTATTCCGTCTATACCTCCGCCAACATCCGCAAATCCGCCCCCAAGCGCGCCCTGCGCATTGCCGTGCTCAGCCGCGAGGACAATTACTCCACCCGCCGCCTGGTGGCAGAAGGCGAAAGCCGCGGCCACACGGTGGAGGTCATCAACACCACCCGCTGCTACATGGCGCTGAACGCGCTGGCGCCGGAAATCCATTACGACGGCAAGCGCCTGCCCCGCTATGACGCGGTGATCCCGCGCATCGGCGCCTCTGTCACCCAGTACGGCACCGCGCTGCTGCGCCAGTTCGAGACGCTGGGAACCTTCTGCGTCAACGGGTCCGAAGGCATCACCGCCAGCCGCGACAAGCTGCACGCGCACCAGATCCTGGCGCGCCACAAGATCGGCATGCCCGCCACCGCCTTTGCCGCCTCTCCCAAGGACACCGGCAGCCTGATCCAGATTGTCGGAGGCGCGCCCCTGATCGTGAAACTGCTGGAAAGCACCCAGGGCAAGGGCGTGGTGCTGGCGGAAACCAAGAAGGCTGCCGAAAGCGTCATCACCGCGTTCCGCGGCCTCAAGGCCAATTTCCTGGTGCAGCAGTTCGTCAAGGAGGCCGCGGGCGTGGATATCCGCTGTCTGGTGGTCGGTTCCAAGGTGGTGGCGTCTATGAAACGCTCCGGGGCCGATGGGGACTTCCGCTCCAACCTGCACCTGGGCGGCAGCGCCGAGACGGTCCGCATCAGCAAAGAGGAGCGCGCCACCGCGGTCCGCGCGGCCAAAGCGTTCGGCCTCAACGTCGCGGGCGTCGATCTGTTGCGCTCGGAAACCGGCCCCAAGGTGCTGGAGGTGAACTCCTCCCCCGGGCTGGAAGGGATCGAAAAGACGTCCTCCAAGAACATCGCCGGGCTGATCTATGCCGAGATCGAGAACCGGGTCCGCCCCGCTCCGCTGCGGCGCCTGAAACCCACCAGCAGCTAAGGACCGCAAGGCAGGCCCATCCGGGCTTGCCAGCCTGCGCCGCAAGGCGTCATATGCACCTGAAAGCTCTTGAATACGGGACTGGCGGAACCCATTTGTATACCATTGCACACAACAGTTCGTATCATTGAACACGGCCAAGGCATCCGGCGCACGGCTCCTGCCCGGCAGGCCGCCGGAACCGGCTGCGCACTCCGCGCCCGCCCCCCTTGCTGCCTCCCGCTGACCAACCAAAGGAATTTTTCATGAACGAAGATCTGATCCTCGACCTTTTGTCCGGCAATCTCCTTTATCTGCTGGGCGCCCTCCTGCTGGTCATCATTGCGCTCAAGGGCATCCGCATCGTGCCGCAGTCGCAGAAGTTCGTGGTCGAACGCTTCGGCCGGCTGCATTCGGTGCTGGGTCCGGGCATCAACTTCATCGTGCCGCTGCTGGATGCGGTGCGCCACAAGATCTCGATCCTGGAGCGCCAGCTCCCGAACGCCACCCAGGACGCGATCACCAAGGACAACGTGCTGGTGCAGATCGACACCTCGGTGTTTTACCGCATTCTTGAACCGGAAAAGACCGTCTACCGGATCCGCGACGTGGATGGCGCCATCGCCACCACCGTGGCCGGCATCGTGCGCGCCGAGATCGGCAAGATGGATCTGGACGAGGTGCAATCGAACCGCGCCCAGCTGATCTCCCGCATTCAGGAAAGCGTCGAAAGCGCGGTGGATGACTGGGGCATCGAAGTGACCCGCGCTGAAATCCTGGATGTGAACCTCGATCAGGCCACCCGCGACGCCATGCTGCAGCAGTTGAACGCCGAGCGCGCCCGCCGCGCCCAGGTGACTGAGGCTGAGGGCCAGAAGCGCGCCGTTGAACTGGCCGCCGACGCCGAGCTTTACGCCGCCGAGCAGACCGCCAAGGCCCGCCGCATCCAGGCCGACGCCGAAGCCTACGCCACCGGTGTCGTGGCCCAGGCGATCCGCGACAACGGGCTGGAGGCAGCGCAGTACCAGGTCGCCCTGAAACAGGTCGAGGCGCTGAATGCGCTGGGGAACGGCGACGGCAAGCAGACCATCGTCGTGCCGGCCCACGCGCTGGAGGCCTTTGGCGATGCCTTCAAGCTGCTGAAAGGAAGCAAGTGATGGCAGACGGCTTCTGGACTCTCTGGTGGGTTTGGGGGGCGGCAGCGCTGGTGCTGGGCATCCTCGAAATCCTCGCCCCGGGCTTTGTCTTCCTGGGCTTTGCCATCGGCGCCGCCGCGGTTGCGCTGCTGCTGCTCGTTTCCGGCGGCAGCTGGGGCCTGCCCTTGCTGCTGCTGATCTTTGCAGGCCTGTCTCTGGCCGCGTGGCTGCTGCTGAAACGGCTGTTTGCGCTGCCCAAAGGCCAGGTCAAAACCTTCGACCACGACATCAACGACTGAACGGTCACGCAAAGCCTGAACGGTCTGGCCGCAACGCTGCGGCCCGGCTTCAGAACCTGAACCCGATGCCCGCCAGCAGGCCATGGGTCACCGCATCATGGCGGAAAAAACTGCTGGTGCCGCGGGTGCCTTCCTCATAGTCCACCCCCAGGCCGCGGTACATCACATAGATCGACGCGCGCTCCCAGCGGTCATAGACCAGCCCGCCCATCGCCGACCAGCTCTGATCCGACCCGGCACCGAACCCGCCGATGTCGCCTTCCAGCAGGATGCTGAACTCCGGCGACACACGGCGCTGCCAGCGCAGCCCGGCAACCGGATCGGTCCACTCCGCGCCCCGGCGCAGGGTGCCGCCCGCCGGCAGGCTGGCAATCACGTCCACATCCCAATGGCGCGCGCCCGCATACAGCTCGAAACTGTCCCGCCCGCGCCCGAAGCTATAGGTCACCACCGCTTCCGCCACGTTCTGATCATAGGTCACCGGCAGATCGCCTCCGGCGCTGCTGCCGATGGCGTCAGAATCCAGCAGCGCATACCGCAGCCGGAATCCGAACCGGCTGCTGTGGACCCCTTCGAACTGCAGCATTCCGCCCGCCTGCAGCTGATCGAACACATCGCTTGCATCAAACGACACATCCCCGGCAGCCCGGCCCAGCTCTGTCGTGCTCTCCACCGAAGGCGCCAGCACAAAGGGCGTCAGCTGCCACCGCCAGCCGCTCAGGTCCTGGGCCGCGGCGGCGGTCCCCAGCAGCGCGGCAAGCAGCAGCGCAGCAGTCGCGGCGGCCCGTGCGGGCGCGGTCGGCTTCGGCATCGCTCTCCCTCCCCCGTTCCTGCCAGACTCCACCGTACGGCCGGCACGCGAGATCCGGCCGCTGCGTCCAGGCAGCTGTCAAAAATCATTATGGGGGAGCAACGATTTAGCGCAGAATCCCGTCAAATCAAACGTTCCCGCGCAAAGGCGGGCAAAGGGGACGGGCAGAACATTCCCGCAGCGGCGCGCGCCGCCTCTGGACGCCGGGCCGCACATTTCCTATATAAATCGTCGGAAAATCAGACCGGGACCATCATGACCAATCCTTCCGAACCGCTCGAAGGCGCACCGCTGATCGCGCCCTCCTCTGTCAGCCACCCGCTGTACGAGGCCGTGGCCGAGGCCTGCCGCACCGTCTATGACCCGGAAATCCCGGTGAACATCTACGAGCTGGGCCTGATCTACACGATCGACATCAATGACGAGAACGACGTCAAGATCATCATGACCCTGACCGCGCCGGGCTGCCCGGTGGCGGGCGAGATGCCCGGCTGGATCGTCGATGCGGTGTCGCCGGTGCCCGGCGTCAAAAGCGTCGACGTGCAGCTCACCTGGGAACCGCCCTGGGGCATGGAGATGATGTCCGACGAAGCCCGGCTGGAACTGGGCTTCATGTAAGCCCGAAGACCGAACCCGGATCCGGCCCCTGCACAGGCGGGGGCCTTTTCATTTCCCCGCAAGCGGCCCTAAAGTGCGGCAGCCCTTGATCCGGAGCCGCCCCATGCGCCTTGCCCTGCTGCTCGCCGCAGCCCTGTTCCTGCCGCCCGCCGCAAGCCCGGCAGAGCCCCCGGCGCTCAGCTATGGCCCGCGCCCGGATTACCTGATCAGCCAGCTGCCCGATGGCGCGCTCAAGGACAAGCTCAGGTCCTGTGCAGGCCAGACCCCCAAGCGCACGGATTTCTCGATCGGCCACCGCGGCGCACCGCTGATGTTCCCCGAACACACTGCCGAAAGCTACCGCGCCGCCGCTGCCATGGGCGCGGGCATCCTCGAATGCGACGTCACCTTCACCCGCGATCTGGAACTGGTCTGCCGCCACGCGCAAAACGACCTGCACCGCACCACCGACATCCTGACCTCCCCGCTGGCAGACCGCTGTATCCAGCCCTTTACACCGGCAGCAGGCACCGCGCCCGCCCGCGCCGAATGCCGCACCTCCGAACTGACCCTGGAGGAGTTCCGCACCCTGACCCCCAAAATGGACAGCGCCAATCCCTCGGCGGTCAGGGCAGAAGACTACAGGGGCGGCCTGCCCGCCTGGCGCAGCACGCTTTACGCCGGCGGTGCCCGGCCCCTGACCCATGCGGACTCAATCGCCCTGTTCCAGCGCCTCGGCACCAAATTCATGCCCGAGCTCAAGGCCCCGGCGGTGCCGATGCCCTTCAACGGCTTCACGCAGCAGGATTTCGCCCAGAAGCTGGTGGATGAATACAAGGCCGCCGGCATCCCGCCCCAGGACGTCTGGCTGCAAAGCTTCCGTCTGGAGGATGTTCTTTACTGGATCGAACACGCGCCGGAGTTCGGACGTCAGGCGGTGCTGCTGGACGCCAGCTACCGGCTGGAGCGCTTCGACCACACCGATCCGGACACCTTCCAGTATGACTTCGCTGCGCTGAAGGCCCAGGGTGTCACCTATCTGGCACCGCCGCTCTGGATGCTGGTCACGGTCAGGGACGGCCAAATCGTCCCCTCACCCTATGCCCTTGCCGCCAAATCGGCGGGTCTGCGGCTGATCACCTGGACGCTGGAACGCTCCGGCCCGGTACAGGACGGCGATTGGTACTTCCAATCCCTCAGCGCCCTGCCTCTCAATGATGGCCTCTATTACCAGCTGCTGCATGTGCTGGCGCAGGACGCGGGCGTCGAGGGGGTGTTCTCCGACTGGCCCGCCACCGTCACCTATTACGCTAATTGCATGGGGCTGTAACAGCTGGCTGCGCGCGGAACCGCCGCTCCGCCCCTTTTAAATCCGCACCCGGGATATATGTTATGCCTCTGCCAGGACGTTTGCGGGGTTGAGCCGCCGCAGCACCGGCCCTAGATAGGGAATAAGTCTCAAGGAGAAACCCATGTTCGGCATTCCCGGTAAGCAGGCCGTGACCATGACCCCCAAGGCGGCGGCGCAGATCGCCAGGCTGATGGCCAAGGACGGCCACGCAGGCCTGCGCATCGGCGTCAAGAAAGGCGGCTGTGCTGGCATGGAATACACCATGGAATATGTCGACGAGCCGGAACCCAACGACGAGGTTGTGGAACAGGACGGCGCCCGCATCCTGATCGCGCCGATGGCGCAGATGTTCCTGTTCGGCACCGAAATCGACTATGAGGTGACGCTGCTGGAAAGCGGTTTCAAATTCAACAATCCCAACGTGGCCGAGGCCTGCGGCTGCGGCGAGTCGATCTCCTTCAAGGAACAGCCCGGCAGCTGAACCGGCGCAGTCCAGGCGAAACCAGCGGGCGGGGTCTTCCCCGCCCTTTTTGCATCGCCGCTCACCCTCCAAGCGAATTGCGCCGCTGCGCTGCCGGTGCTACCACTCACGCCCAAACAGGACATTCGGAGGCACCCCCATGCGGCGGAAACTGGCAGCAGGCAACTGGAAGATGAATGGCACCGGCGCAAGCCTGGCTGAACTGGCGGCCCTGGCCGAAAGCCACCCGGCACCGGCCGCAGACATCCTGATCTGCCCCCCGGCAACCCTGCTGTCGCGCGCCGCGGACGCTGCCCGGGGCAGCGCTGTCGCCATCGGCGGCCAGGATTGCCACGCAAATGCCTCCGGCGCCCACACCGGCGACCTCAGCGCCGCCATGCTCAAGGACGCAGGCGCCTCCACCGTGATCCTCGGCCACTCCGAACGCCGCGCCGACCACGGCGAGACCGATGCGCAGGTCTGCGCCAAGGCGGAGGCCGCCATCGCAGAGGGCCTCACCGCCGTCATCTGCATCGGCGAAACCCTGGCAGAGCGCGAGGCCGGTGACACTCTGAAGGTTGCCGGCACCCAGCTGGACGGCTCCGTCCCTGCGAACGCTACTGGCGTCAACACCGTGATCGCCTATGAACCGGTCTGGGCCATCGGCACCGGCAAGGTGCCGACCCTGGAACAGATTGCAGAAGTCCACGATTTCCTGCGCGCCGAACTCACCGCCCGCTTCGGCTCGGAGACCGCAGACGGCTTCCGCCTGCTCTACGGCGGCTCGGTCAAGCCTTCGAACGCTGCGGAAATCTTTGCCGTCTCCAACGTCGACGGCGCGCTTGTGGGCGGTGCCAGCCTCAAGGCCGCGGATTTCTCCCCGATCATCGCCGCACTTGAGGCGGCCTGAGCCAAGAAAATTCGAATTTTCTTGGCAAAATTCTTCGAAGAATTTTGCCAGAGACGCAAATCGGCGCCCGGAAATCCAGGCGCCGTTTTCTTTCGTCGGGTGCGACCCTAGTTCGTTATGATCTCCGGCCCCATCACCGCATTTGGCAGCACGGTGGACAGCCAGGGCACATAGGTGATCAGGATCAGGAACACGAACAGCACGGCGAGGAACGGCAGCGCCGCTTTGACCACGCCCATCATCGGCATCCCCGCCACGCCCGAAGTCACGAACAGGTTCAGGCCGACCGGCGGGGTGATCATGCCGATCTCCATGTTCACCACCATGATGATGCCCAGGTGGATCGGATCAATGCCCAGCTCGATGGCAATCGGGAACACCAGCGGTGCGACGATGACCAAAAGGCCCGACGGCTCCATGAACTGGCCGCCAATCAGCAGGATCACGTTGACGACGATCAGGAACATCACCGGGCCAAAGCCCGCCGACAGCATCGCATTGGCGATATGCTGCGGCACCTGCTCATCGGTCAGAACATGCTTCAGGATCAGCGCATTGGCGATCACGAACAGCAGAGTCACGGTCAGCTTGCCCGCCTCGAACAGCGTGTGCTTGGTGTCGCTGTGGAAGAAGGCCGTGACCAGCGCATAGGGCTTCTTGATCAGCGGCGTCTTGGCCGCGCCCTCGCCGTTCGACAGCGGCCCCATGTCCTTGTAGACGAAGGAGGCGATCAGGAAGGCATAGACCGCCGCCACCGCCGCCGCCTCAGTCGGGGTGAAGATGCCGCCATAGATGCCGCCCAGAATAATCACGATCAGGAACAGGCCCCAGCCGGCCTCGCGGCCCGAGGTGATGATCTCGCCCCAGCCCTTCCACTCGCCCTTGGGCAGGTTCTTGACCTTGGCCATCACGTAGATGGTGACCATCAGGAACAGACCGGCCAGCAGACCCGGGATGACACCGGCCAGGAACATCCGCCCCACCGAGACCTCAACCGCCGCCGCATAGACCACCATCACGATCGACGGCGGGATCAAGATGCCCAGGGTGCCTGCGTTGCAGATCACGCCCGCCGCGAACTCCTTGGTGTAGCCCACCTGCCGCATGCCTGCGATCACGATGGAGCCGATGGCCACCACGGTTGCGGGCGACGACCCGGACAGCGCCGCAAACAGCATACAGGCAAACACCCCCGCAATCGCCAGACCGCCCGGCAGATGGCCCACGCAAGCGATGGAGAAGCGGATGATCCGCCGCGCCACGCCGCCCGTGGTCATGAAGGACGAAGCCAGGATAAAGAACGGGATCGCCAGCAGGGTGAAATGCCCCTCAAAGGCTTCAAACAGCGTGCCTGCGACCGAGGCCAGCGAGCTGTCGGAATAGATCAGCAGGAAAATGGTGGAGCTGAGGCCCAGCGACACCGCAATCGGCACCCCGATCAGCAACAGGCCGATCACCATCGCAAAGAGGATTACCACTTCCATCAGTCATGCTCCCCGCGCTGCGCCTGCACTTCTGCAATTTCGTCTTCAACTTCGTGACTGGCGACCAGCCGGTCCGCCTCGCCGCGGGCAATCTGGAACGCCGCCTGGATGAAGCGGAACACCAAGAGCAGCATCGACACCGGCAGCACCACATACGGCACCACCTTCGGCAGTTTTTCGTAGGAGTCGCCGTAGTTGATCAGGTCTTCCAGGAACTTGAAGGCCGCCACCATCGGCACGTCCTGCACCTCATAGAAACTCTGGCTGCGGGCCTTCATGTCGAACCCGGTCGGGAACCAGCGGCCCGAGGTCGGCGGCAGGTCGGCAAACACCGCCCAATAGTCATAGGCGCCCTTCAACAGCAGCAGCGAAAACACGATGCAGCAGCCGGCGGCAAACAGGCCAACCGCGCGGCGCGCACCGGGCGCCAGCATGTTGACGATGGCGTCCACCCCCAGATGCGCATGGGTCTTCACCGCATATGCCGCGCCCAGAAGCACCAGCCAGGCAAACAGGAACACCGTCAGCTCCAGCGCCCACAGAATGTTGGAATTGAACACAAACCGCGCGATCACATTGGCAAAGGTAATCGCCGTCATCAGCCCCAGGAGGAGCGCGATCAGGGTTTCTTCGAGTGAGTTGATAAGCCCGCTCGGGCCGGTTCTGGACCCCGCCATGGCTGCCTCCCAAGTTTTGCGGAAAGTAAGGGTGCAGGCGGCGGATCCCCGCGCCGCCTGCGGATACGGGGCGCCCGCGCGGGCACCCCGGAAAGGCGCTGATTACAGGCCGGTGTTGATGGCTTGCGCCGCGTCGATCTTTTCCTGGCCGACGTCGCCTGCGAATTTCTCCCAGACCGGCTTCATCGCTTCGACCCAGGCCGCGCGCTGCTCAGGGGTCAGCTCGCGCACCACGCCGCCGGCGTCGATGATCGCCTGCTTGGCCTCGCCGTTCACCTTGGTGGATTCAGCGTTCCGCACGGCGGTCACTTCCTTGAGGATGGTCAGGAACTGATCGCGCACTTCCGGCTCCAGGCTGTCCAGCCAGTCGACCGAAGTCACCACCAGGTAGTCCAGCGCGCCGTGGTTGGTCTCGGTCACACCGTCCTGCACCTCAAAGAACTTCTTGCCATAGATGTTGGACCAGGTGTTTTCCTGCCCGTCCACAACACCCTGTTGCAGCGCGCCGTAAACTTCGGAGAACGCCATCTTCTGGGGCGAGCCGCCGATCGCTTCCATCTGCGCCACCAGCACGTCAGAGGACTGCACGCGGAACTTCAGCCCGTTTGCATCCGACGGCTCCACCAGCGGCTTGTTGGCCGACATCTGCTTCATGCCGTTGTGCCAGTAGGCCAGACCCTGCAGGCCGCGGCGCTGCATCGAGTTCAGCATCTCCTGGCCGGTCTCGGACGCCTGGAAGGCATCCACGGCTTCGATGTTCTTGAACATGAACGGCAGGTCGAACAGGCGGAACTGCTTGGTGAACTTCTCGAACTTCGACAAGGACGGCGCGGCCAGCTGCACGTCGCCCTGCAGCATCGCTTCCAGCACCTTGTTGTCGTTGTACAGCGTGGAGTTCGGGTAGACCTCCATGCACATGGTGCCGTTCATTTCCTCGTTCACGCGCTTTTCCAGCAGCGACGCGGCGATCCCCTTGGGGTGCTTGTCGGTGTTGGTGACGTGGCTGAATTTCACCACGATCTCGCCGTCGTCACAGGCCGCGCTTGCGGCGCCTGCGGAAACGGCCAGTGCCAGTGCGGTTGCAGCAGTGGTCAGGAATTTCATGTCTTTCCTCCCAGAAAAATCATCAGAAAATTCTATGTTGCCCTCAGCGCATGGCTGAAGCCCGCTCAGAGCATCACAAGTTGCGGAAAGCCGCTCAAGATTTGATTCGGGAATCACCCGCCGTCCGGGATTTCCGCGATTTGACAGTCGGTTACACCGGCCTCTGGATGCAGCTTGGCGAAGCGGATCAAAAGCTGTGCGAAATCCCGCACAAGGTGCTTCCGGCTTTGTGCGGAAATCCGCACAAATGTTAGCGCCCGACAGAACTGCAAGGGAATCGCCGCCCTTTCATCTTTCCCGAAATACTCCCGTCCCGCTGCCCGGCAGGCGGCTTTGCCGCCGAAAGGGGGGCGTCCAGCCTGACCCAGGAACGCCACAGCCGGGGTGTTGCACGCCCACCGCACGCCCCGCTTTCCGGTCCTTAACCCCGCGCTGCAATACTGCCCCCGTCGCGACACCGGTGCGGACTGACACCCCGCACCGACCAGGAGATCACAGGACCCCCAAGACCACCTCTTCATCGGGTGCAGGGGCGTCCCGCACCGAAGGCTTCAGCGGACATGGGGGCTTGCGACCCCCGGCCGCCCCCCGCCCC
>NZ_CEYXRG010000033.1:0-29672 GCF_982940295.1 Leisingera sp. | reverse complement strand
TTCACCCCGGCCCGCGCATGAGCCAGGCCGTCATTCATGGCGAAACCGTCTACCTCGCAGGACAGGTCGGCACCCCCGGCGCCGATGCGGCCGCACAGACCCGCGACTGCCTCACCGCGATCGACCGGCTGCTGGAGGACGCGGGCAGCAATAAGTCCAAGCTGCTGCAGGTCACCATCTGGCTTGCCGACATGGCCGACTTCGACGCGATGAACGCGGTCTACGACGCCTGGATCGACCCCGCGAACCCGGCCGCGCGGGCCTGCGGCGAAGCCCGGCTGGCAACCCCGGACTACAAGGTGGAGTTCATCGTCACCGCCGCGCTCTGATCCTCCCGTCAGGGCCGCGCGGCGGCAGGGCGGGGGTAATGGCTGGCATAACCCCCGCCTATTTGACCCTGGCCGCGCGCCGCCGCCATCATCACGGACAAGCAAAAGCGCAGGACCGGGCATGACCTCAGCACTTCCCCACACGGACATCGAAACCGCCACCCTCGGCCATTTCCTCGATACCGGCTTCATGGCGCCGTCGGTGCAGGCGCTGCAGCCCGGGCCGCGCATCCTCGGCCCGGCGCTGACGGTGCGGCTGCATGGCGATGACGGTGCCGCGCTGGTCGATGCCCTGTCCCAGGCGGAGCGCGGCCAGGTGATCGTGATCGACCGCTGCGGCGACCTGCGCCACGCCTGCTGGGGCGCGGTCACCACCCGCGCCGCCCTGGCCCGCGGCGTGGCAGGCGCGGTGATCGACGGCTTCATCACCGACCGCAGCGCCATCACCGCGGCGGGCTTCCCGGTCTGGTGCCGCGGCCGCTCGCCCGTCACCACCAAGCCGCGCGGCATCGGCGGCGACGTCAACATTCCCGTCACCTGCGGTGGCGTGCCGGTGCGGCCCGGAGACCTGGTGCTGGCCGACGAAAGCGGCGTTGCGGTGCTCGACCCGGCGGCGGCCGAGGCGCATCTTGACCGCGCCCGGCAGATGCAGGCCGACGAGACCGCGATGCTCGCACGGCTGGACGCGGGCGAGACCCTGGCCGAGATCACCCGCCCCGCCCCGGCACGAAGGCGCTCCGCGCGGGGCTGAGCCGCCACCGCCAAACCACTGAATACCCAGCGCGAGAACCGGGCAAACCGGCACGCATACGACCCCCACTGCAACCAACAGAGAGACCCATGAAACCTGAATTTTCCTCCCGCCCCGTCGGCGGCGGGCTGTCCCTGCTCGCCTCCGCCTCCGCCGCCGTGCTCACCCTCGCCTGCGCCGCCCCGGCGCTTGCGGGCAAGGCGGACGACACGCTGAACGTCGCCTTTGCAGCCGAGCCGGAGCCGCTCGACACCTACAAGATCGCGGGCCGCCAGGGGCTGATCCTCGCCCGCCACATCTACGACGGGCTGCTCTACAAGGACCTCGACACCGGCGAGATCGTCCCGGCGCTGGCCGAAAGCTGGGAGTTCACCGATCCGATGACGATGGAGTTCACCCTGCGCAAGGGGGTGACGTTCCACAATGGCGCGGCGTTCAGTGCCGATGACGTGGTCGCCACGCTCAGCCGGGTGATCGAACCGGACTACGGCACCCGCTACTCGATCTCGGTGGACTGGATCGGCAGCGTCGAGAAGCTGGACGACCACAAGGTGCGCATCAAAATGGCCAAGCCCTTTGCCGGCGCGGTGGAGATGCTGGCCGATGCGCTGCCGATCTACCCGGCCGCGCAGTTCACCGCCGAAGGCTCCGCCGGGATGGCGGCGGAACCCGTGGGCACCGGCCCCTACCGCCTGGTCGCGCAGGATCCCGGCATTCGCTACGAGCTGGAGCGCTTCGAGGACCACTATGCAGGCAGCCCCAAGAGCGGCGCCGGCATCGGGCGTATCGTGGTGCGCACGATCCCCGAGATGAACACGCAATACGCCGAGCTGATGTCGGGCGGGCTGGACTGGATCTGGCGCATCCCGCCGGACCAGGCGGCGCGGCTCGAGGGCCGGGTGCAGGTGCTGAGCGCGCCGATCATGCGCATCGGCTATGTCGGCTTTGCCTCCGAGGCGCTGGAGGGCGAAAGCCCGATTGCCGACAAGCGCGTGCGCCAGGCGCTGATCCATGCCACCAATCGCGGCGCCATCGTGGAGGCCTTTGCCGGCGGCGCCTCGGAAGTGCTGAACACCCCTTGCAACCCGGCCCAGTTCGGCTGTGCGCAGGATGTCGCGCGCTATGACTACGACCCGGAAAAAGCGAAATCGCTGCTGGCCGAGGCCGGTTATGCCGAGGGCTTCGATCTGGAGATGGTCTTTGCCGCGATGCCGCGCCCGACGGCGGAGGCCGTGGCGGCCGATCTCGCCAAGGTCGGCGTCACGCTGGAGCTGAACGAGCAGCAGTATGTCGCGGGCATCGGCAAGTGGCGCGCCAAGGAACTGCCCGCCTTCTTCTCCAACTGGGGCAGCTACGGCATCGGCGACAGCGCCTTCATCCTGTCGAACTTCTTTGGCGGCGGTGCCGACGATCTGGTGCAGGACACCGAGGTCGCAGGCTGGCTGAGCGAGGCCGACACCGCGTCGGACCGCATGGTGCGCGAGGAGAACTACACCCGCGCAGTGCAGAAGATCGCCGAGGAGGCCTATTGGATGCCGATGTACAACTTCAACGTCAACTACGGGCTGTCGCCGGATCTGGACTTTACGCCGCATCCGGATGAATTCGCCCGCTGGTGGATGGCGGGCTGGAAGTAAGCGCCGCGCGCGCCTTTCCGGCACTGCGGCGGACGTCCCCCGGGGCGGCCCGCCGCAGACCCGGACTAATCCGGCCAAACCCGACCAATCGGACAAAGATCATGTTATCCTTCATCTGCAAGCGGCTCCTGGTGGCGCTCGCCGTCTGTCTCACCGTGTCGGCGCTCAGCTTCGGGCTGATGTTCCTTTCCGGCGATCCCGCCATCGCCATCGCAGGCGCCGGCGGGCGGGCTGAGGATGCCGAGGCGATCCGACAGGCCTATGGCTTCGACCGGCCGGTGCTGATCCAGTTCCTGGACTGGGCCGGCAACGCGATCAGCGGCGACCTGGGCCAAAGTATCTATTTCAACACGCCGGTCACCGGCATCATCGCGGGCCGCGCCGGGGTGACGCTGACGCTTGGCTTCATCTCCTTCGCGGTGGCGCTGGCCATCGCACTGCCGCTCGGCGTGGCGGCGGCGCTGCGGCCCAACGGCTGGATCGACCGGCTGGCGCTGGTGATCGCGGTCTCCGGCCAGGCGATCCCCAGCTTCTGGCTCGGGCTGATGGCGATCGTGGTCTTTGGGGTGTGGTACGGGCTGGTGCCGATCTCCGGCGCGGACAGCTGGCGCGGCTATATCCTGCCGGTGGTGGTGCTGAGCTACTACGCGATCCCCGAGCTGATGCGCATCACCCGCTCCGGCATGATCGACGTGCTGGCCAGCGACTACATCCGCGCCGCCCGCGCCAAGGGGCTGCCGATGCAGGTGGTGATCCCGCGCCACGCGCTGCGCAACGCGGTGCTGCCGCTGGTGTCACTGTCTGCGGTGCAGCTCGGGCAGCTCCTGTCCGGCTCCATCGTGATCGAAAGCGTCTTTGCGCTGAACGGGCTGGGCCGGCTTGCCTGGGAGTCGCTTCTGCGCAGCGACCTGCCCGTGGTGCAGGCGATCATCCTGATCCTGGCGCTGCTTTACGTGCTGCTGACCACCCTGGCCGACATCCTGAACGCCTATCTCGACCCGCGCCTGAGAGGAGCCTCCTGACATGGCCGATCTGAATACCGCCGCGCTGGACACGGAGCCGCCGCGCCCGTCTGTCTGGCGCAGGATGCGCCGCAACAGCGGTGCCGCGACCGGCGGCACGCTGCTGCTGCTGATTGCCGCCATTGCCCTTCTGGCGCCGCTGCTCGCCCCGCATGACCCGGTGGCGCAGGACCTGAGCCGCCGCCTGCTGCCGCCTTTCTGGCACGACCGCGCGGTGCCGGAGCATCTTTTGGGCACCGATCACCTGGGCCGCGATTACCTCTCCCGGCTGATCTACGGCGCGCGGGTGTCACTGGGTGTCGCGCTGGGGGTCATCCTGGTCACTGGTGCAATCGGCATCACACTGGGGCTGCTTGCGGGCTACTTCGGCGGCTGGATCGACATGGTGATCAGCTTTGCCATCACCACCCGCCTGTCACTGCCGATCGTGCTGGTGGCGCTGGCCGCGGTGGCGCTTGGCGGCGCCTCTTTCACCACGCTGATTACCGTACTGGGGCTATTGCTGTGGGACCGCTTCGCCGTGGTGACACGGGCCGCAGCGCAAAGCCTCCGGCACCAGGAGTTCATCCAGGGCTTGCACGCCATCGGCGCCAGCCGCGCCCGCATCCTGTTCCTCGAGGTCCTGCCCAACATGCGCGCGACCATCCTCGTCGTGGTCTCGCTGGAGGCCGCCAACGTGATCCTGCTGGAAGCGGCGCTCTCCTTCCTGGGGCTCGGGGTGCGGCCGCCGACGCCCTCATGGGGGCTGATGATCTCGGAGGGGCGCGACAACATCCTCTTCGATCCCTGGCTGATCGCCCTGCCCGGTGCTGCGCTGTGCCTACTGGTGCTGGCGGTGAACCTCTTTGGCGACGGCATGCGCGACATCATGGGGCCTGAACGCAAATGAGCGACCTGATACTGGATATCCGTAACCTGAAAGTAACCCTGCCAACCGAGGCCGGCGACCTGACCGTGGTGCGCGGCGCCGATCTGCAGATCCCTCGGGGCGAAACGCTCTGCGTGGTGGGAGAGTCGGGCTGCGGCAAATCGCTGACCGCGACCGCGATCTTGGGGCTGCTGCCGCGCTATGCCAAGGTGAGCGCGGACCGCTTCGCGCTCGCAGGCCGGGACATCACACACCGCCCGCAAAAGCACCTTGCCCGGATGCGGGGCCGCGCGGTGGCGATGATCTTCCAGGACCCCGCCAGCGCACTCAACCCCACGCTGACCATCGGCCGCCAACTGACCGAGGGCGTGATGCGCAGCGAGGCGCTGTCCCGCGCCGAGGCCGAGGGCCGCGCGATCACCCTCCTGGACCGAGTCGGGCTCTCCAACCCCGAAGCGCGGCTGCGGCAGTATCCGCACGGTTTCTCCGGCGGTCAGCGTCAGCGCATCATGATCGCCATGGCGCTGATGGGGCAACCGCAGCTGTTGATCGCGGACGAGCCGACGACGGCGCTGGACGTCACCATCCAGGCACAGATCCTCGCGCTGCTGAAGGAGCTGCAGGCCGACCTCGGCCTGTCCATGCTGCTGATCACCCATGACCTTGGCGTGGTGGCAGCGGCGGCCAGCAGCGTGGCGGTTATGTATGCCGGCCGCATCGTCGAGCGCGCGCCCGCGGCCGCGCTGTTCCGCGCGCCGCAGCACCCCTACACCCAAGGCCTTCTGGCCGCGATTCCGGTGCCGGGCGTCACCCCGCGCGGCAGCCCGCTGCCCGCGATTCCGGGCCGGGTGCCGGGGCTGATCGGCGGCATCGAAGGCTGCGCCTTCCGCAGCCGCTGCAGCCGTGCCGAAGCCGCCTGCGCCACGGGCCCGGTGCCGTGCCACGCCCCTGTCCCCGGCCGCTTTGCCGAGTGCGTCAATCCTGTGGAGGTGATCCAATGACCGCCGCTCCGATGATCCGCCTTGATGGCATCCGCAAGGCCTACCGGCTACGGCGCGGGCTGTTTTCCCCGCCCGAAGAGCTGGTGGCCGTCAACGGCCTCAGCCTCGATGTTGCCGAAGGCGAGACGCTGGGACTGGTCGGCGAATCCGGCTGCGGCAAGAGCACCGCGGTCAGCATCCTGCTGGGCTTGCGCGCGCCCGATGCCGGCACGGTGGAGATCGCGGGACGCCCGATCACCAGTCTACCCGCAGCGGAACGTGTGCGCCTGATCCAGCCGGTGTTCCAGAACCCTAACGCCTCGCTCAACCCGGTCAAACGCATCCGCCAGCTCATCGCTCAGCCGTTGACCCTGCACGGCGGCAGCGGATGCGCGACGGAGGCCGCGCGGATGATGGAGCTGGTGGGCCTGCCGTCGCGGCTGGCCGAGGCCTACCCGAGCGAGCTGTCCGGCGGCCAGCGCCAGCGCGCGGCCATCGCGCGGGCGCTGATCCTGAAGCCGCGCGTTCTGATCTGCGACGAGCCGACCTCGGCGCTGGATGTCTCGGTGCAGGCGCAGATCATCAACCTGCTGCTGGAGCTGAAGCGCGAGCTGGGGCTCACCATGGTCTTCGTCAGCCACAACCTCGCGGTGGTGGAGCACCTCGCCGACCGGGTGGCGGTGATGTACCTGGGCGAGAAGGTGGAGGAGGCCGCGACCGGCCGTCTGTTCTCCGCGCCGCAGCATCCCTACACCAAGGCTCTGCTAGCCGCGACGCTGATGCCAGATCCGGCCGCGGGCCTGCCCGAACAGCTTCTCGGCACCGCGTCGGCCGATCCCTTCGCCCGCACGCCAGGCTGCCTCTTTGCGCCGCGCTGCCCGGCGGCGGAGGATAGTTGCCGCACCGTCCCGCAAACGCTGCGCGCCGATGGCGGCGGCTCCCTGGTGCGCTGCGCCCGGGCCTGAGGCGCCCTCTCCCCCGCCTCCCGACTCCATGCCGCAGCCGCCACGCCGCCCGCCTGCCTTTCTGTGCGGCGGGCGGCGGAGGGCGAAGCCGTTTGGCCGCGCCCCCTGTCTCTGATCTTCAAGGCGACACTCAGGAAGAAGAAAGCCAGCAACAAAAATCGAATGCCGCGCGCGGTCAGGACAGAACGTAGAACGGCCGCTTTGAAGGCTCCAGCGGGTCCCTTTGTGCCCAGGTCCTGAGCGATAAGTGCGCTTTCCAGAATAGTCTTCAGAACCGTTCTCGCCAAAACTTCCGAGGCAAGGAGCCTGACTGCTTATGACAGCCTCTGGATGAACTAATGGGATGAACTGCCTTCCTACCAACTCGCTGCTACCGTCTCGGGTATAGGTGGAGAGAGGAGCATCTGATGGACATCAAGGTTCTGGGCATTGATTGGGGCAAGACCGTTTGCAGTCTTGCCGGGCTGGATGAAGCGGGAGCGGTCGTGTTCCGCAAACGCCTCCAGCGGCATCGGCTGCTGGACTTTCTTGACACGCTTCCGCCCTGCGTCGTTGCGTTGGAAGCTTGCGGCGGGGCGCATCACATCGGGCGCTTCTGCCTTCATAAGGGGCATGAACCTCGGTTGATGCCGCCTCTGTATGTCCCGCCTTATGTGAATGTTCACAAGAACGATGACCGTGATGCGGAGGCCATTGCCGAAGCCGCGACGCGTCCGACGATGTCATTCGTTGCAATCAAATCCGAAGAGCAGCTTGATCTTCAAGCCCTGCACCGTGATCGGGAGCGCTTGGTGTCAGACAGGACGCGTTTGATCAACCAAGGCCGCGGTTTCCTTGTGGAGCGCGGTATCCGGGTAGGAACAGGGCGCCATGTCTTCCAAAAGGAACTGGCTAGATTGGCCGCAGAGGGCGCTGCCGATCTTTCACCCCGAATGCTCCTGCTCGTGACTGACATGGCGTCCGAACTGGACGTAATCAATGATCGGGTCGCAGCATCGATGCCGAAATCAAGGCGCTGGCCAGGACGGATGCTGATATGCAGAGGCTGATGGAGATCCCCGGCATCGGTCCCACGATCGCGACGGCACTTGTGGCAGCCGTCGGCACGGGTAGCAGCTTTGGTAAGCGGTGTGATCTCGCCGCATGGTTCGGCATGGTGCCGCGGCAGATCACAACAGGCGGCAACTTCGGTCTCAAGGTCGGTATCGTCGGCAGAGGGAAGTTCGGAGGCCGCGTCCTGGAACTTGTCGCGGAACTGCCGGAACTGGAGAAGGTGATCTGCGTCTTGCTCGCGGCAAGGCGCCAACTCAGTGAGGGCTTCGCCAAACTGCACCGCGAGGTTGTGAAAATCGCGATGGGAGACACCGTTTGCATGCGCCTGATGACATTCCCAGGAGTTGGGGCGGTGAGTTCGCTTGCCTTCGTCAGCATCATTGATATCCCGGCTCGCTTTCGAAGGTCGCGAGCGGTTGGCCCGGTCTTGGGGCTGACACCGGTTCTAAATCAGTCCGGGGAAAGGCGCCAGCAGCTTCCCTTGGCACTATGCACCTGGAACAAAGGCGCACCGGCTGCTGGCGCTCGTGCTGATCAGGCGCTCAGCCGTTGCGGGGCCGCGTGACGAGCAGCTGCCGGATTGGCGCCGCCGAGGTCGAAGCTGCCGACAATTCCGGTCAGGCTGTGCGATTCATTCTGCAGCAGCTGGCTGGCGGCGGCGGCTTCTTCCGCCATGGCCGCATTCTGCTGGGTCATGCTGTCGAGCTGATGCATGGCGCCATCAATCTTCTCCAGCCCGCGGGACTGGGCGCGCACGCCGTCAGCAATATCCGTGACCAGGCCAGACACCGCCGACACCTGCTCGATGATGCTGGTCAAAGCGTCGCCGGCGCGGCCGACCATCGACACTCCGTTGGCCACGTGCTCTTCGCTGGCGCTGGTCAGCCCCTTGATCTGCCCCGCCGCGTTGGAAGCGCGCTGTGCCAGCGCCCGAACTTCGGAGGCGACCACCGCAAACCCGGCGCCTGCCGGTCCCGCCCTTGCAGCTTCGACACCCGCGTTCAGCGCCAGCAGGTTGGTCTGGAAAGCAATGTCGTCGATCATGTTGATGATCTTGGAAATTTCCGAAGACGCTTCCTGGATCTGATCCATTGCTTCCACGGCTGACGTCACAACCTCAGTGCTTTGCTCCGCTTCGCTGCGGGCGCCGCGCATGGTTTCGTCCATTTTGCCCGCCCGCTCCGCGGTGGAGCGAATGCCCTCCGTCAGATCGCGGATGGCGCCTGCGGTTTCCTCCAGGGTGGCTGCCTGGCTTTCGGTGCGATGCGCCATTTCCGTGGCGGCGCCGCGCTGCTCTTCGGAGAAACGCCCGACGTTCTCAGCGGCGCCAACAACCTGAGCCATCGAACTGCGGAGTTTGTCGAGGCTGCGGTTGAAGTTCTCCCGCAGCGCTTCGTACTGGCCCGCAAACGGGGCCTGGATGTCGCAGGCCAGGTTGCCGCGCTGCAGTTCGGACAGCGCTGCGCTCATGCTGTCGACCACCGCCGCGGTATGCCGCGCAGCCTCTACTTCACGTGCTGCGGCTTCATCCGCGTCTTTCAGCTTGCCGCGGAAGCTGTCGAGGCTTCGCGCCAGGTCGCCCAGCTCGTCTCCGCGGTCGCGGCCGTCGATTGCGGTATCGTAATTGCTATCCGCCAGCGCATTAGTGGCTTCGCGCAGGACATGGATCGGCCGGGTGACGCTGCGCGCCGCAAGCCAGGACACGCCGATGGCCGCCAGCAGCGCCGCGCCGATCAGGCCGGCTGCCGTCAGGCGGATCCGTTCGACCACGGCGAACGCGGTATGCTCATCGGTTTCCAGCACCAGCGACCAGTCAAACCCCGGCAAGCCCAGCGGCATCACCAGCGCAATTGCGCGCTCACCCAGCGAGGAGACCACTGCCTCGAATTGGCCAGCTTCCCGGGCCTTCGCGGCCTGGATCTGCGGTGTGTCGGGCATTGACTGCAGGACCGGAAACAGCCCTTCGACCGAAGACGGGCTGCGGGCGAGGCCATCGCTGCTGACGACAAAGATATTCTGGTGGGTGCCACCCGACAGGTTGCTGGTCAGGGCGTTGACAACGCCCGCCGTGCCCAGCTGCACAGCGATCACCCCGACCACCTCCTTGCGTTTGGAAAACACCGGGGCGGCCATGAAGGCAGCGACGCCGTCTGCGCTGTGGCTGTAGGCGGCAAAATCTGCGGCTTCCACGGTGCCGGCCTCTGCCTGCAGTGCGGCCTGAAACACCTGGGCCAGCCCGCTGCTGCCGCCGGGCTGAATGTCCGTCAGGAAGTCACCCTGCTTCTTTACCGAATAGACCACCTGCCCCTTGGCGCTGATCAGGTAGAGATCCTGATAGCCGTTGAGGCGCAGGCTTCGCAGGAAGGTCGGGTGATAGGTGACATGCGATTGGTTGTAATAGCTTCCGTCGCCCGCGTCTGTCAGCTCCTCCCGCTGGTCCGCGGGGTGCGGGTTTGCCTCCGCATAGGTCTGTTTCAGATAGGCGATAGGGTCGTCTTCCTCGACCATGCCGATCACCCGCTCGAAATTGCCGATCGCCCGGAAAACCGCAGGCTGGCCCGCCAGGCTCGACACATCGGAGCGTGCGGCCTTGATCAAAAACTCCAGTGCCTGGGCCCCGGACTTGGCCTCAATCTCCTGCGCGGCAAAGGCGTTTTCCCGGATGCTGCGCTCCGCCATTGAATAGACAAGCAGAGACACAGTGACGAGGAACGCGCCCGTCAGCGCCACCATGATCATCGGCAGTTTTAGTTTCAGCGGCAGTTTCGTGGTCCGGGGCATTGGCGAAAGTCTCCTGCAATCGGCGGCACGCCCCGGCTGCGGGGGCGCATACAGGAGTGTTAATCAGGAAATTCCTGAGAAAGTGTGTACCGCGATGCCACCGCAAATGAAGTTTTCCGGAATTGACGTTTCCATTATGCCGCAAAATTGAAGTCTGGAACGTTCTAAAGGCAGGAAGATGCTTTTCTTTATTTTTATAGGTATTCTGTCTGCATGTATTGAAACCGCGGGAAATTTGATGACGCAAATCAGCTGTGCTGAACATATTCATATTCCATGATCTTGCAGAAACGAGCCGGTGAGGTTTGACCGGAGACTAGCGATTGAAACGGTGCTGGAGTAATCTTCTGGCAGCTCCTTGCCCCGATGCAATTTGTACTCGGAATTGCTGGTGAGGCCGGTCCAAGCCGCCTGCAATTGAAAAACTTAACGGTTGGCCGCGCCGGAAGCCCTCAAAATTGCAGGAGAAATCGACGAAACAAGTTGTCAAATACGCCTTGCCGGATGAAAACTCGGCCATGGATGACAAAGACCACGACATTTTGCGGCTGATCCAGTGCAACGCTCAACTGACCGCCGAGGCCATCAGCCACGAGGTCGGGCTGTCAGCGCCCGCAGTTCAGAAACGGCTGAAGAAGCTGCGCGACACCGGTGTGATCGAGAGGGAAATCGCCATCCTCTCCCCGGCCCGGCTGGGGCGGGAGATGACGGTGATCGTGCAGGTGGTGCTGGAGCGGGAAAGCCGGATGCATCTTGATGCTTTCAAGCGCAAGATGCGCAAGGCAAAGCAGGTGCAGCAGTGCTACTACACCACCGGCGAGGCGGATTTCATCCTGGTGGTCATCGTCAAGGACATCAAGGAATACGAAGCCTTTACCCAAGAGTTTTTCTTTGACGAGTCCAACGTCAGCCGCTTCACCTCCTCGGTGGTGATGGACCGGGTCAAGGTGTCCCTGGATATCATCTAGGCCTGGGTGGCGCCGTACCGGGTCAAATTCGCCTCAGAGATCCGCCGCCGGCCGGGAATGTGCAGCAACCAATGTGTCGAGGAACAGTTTGGTGATGCGGTTCACCGCAGGGCGCTTGCGGGTGACTGCGGCGAATTGGCTGCGGTAAAAGGCCTCGTCCGGCAGCACCTTCCTCATCAGCCCGTTGCGGACAAATCCTGCCGCCAGGTGGTCCGGCAGGAACCCCAGATAGCTGCCCGACATAATCAGGATTGCCAGCGCCTGTTCGTTCTGCACCTTGGCGGCGCGGCGGAACCCCAGCTTTTGCCCGACGTGCAGGTTCGGCGAGTTCACCCGGATGCCTGCATAGTTCATCGCTTGCACGTCCCGCAGCCCCAAGCTGGTGTGGTCGCAATCAAAAAACGGATGCCCCTTGCCGCAGTAGAGAAACATGTTTTCTCCATAGAGCGGCATGTAGTCCAGGCTGGGCGATGGCCGGTGCAGCGCCAGGATGCCGATGTCGAGCTGACCGCCGATCACCTTGGTCTCGATCAGGTTGGGCGGCTCCAGCGACAGTTCGATCTCGACCGAGGGGGCGGCCTTGTTGAAGTCGCGGATACCACCCGGGACAAAGGCTTCCGGATTGGAGGCGCATTGGTCGAACAGTGCAATCCGGATGGTGCCAGCCAGCTGCTGCTTGATTTCATTCACTTCGGCGCGGAAATCCGCCACCGAGGTCAGCAGGCCCTCGGCGGATTTCAGGACCTTGATGCCATCATCGGTCAGCGAAAACCCCGCCGGACCGCGGTTGCACAGTTTCAGGTCCAGCCGCAGTTCCAGGTCGGCGATGTATTTGGAGATCGTTGATTTACCGATATTCAGCTCGGTTTCCGCGGCAGCCAGCCCGCCGCTTTCTGCCACTGCCTTGAACACCCGCAACAGTTTCAAGTCGGCATCAGCAACATGTTTGACGTGTGATTTCCGGTTCATACCTAAGTTCGATATATGTGAAACTTTGCTTTCAAAAGTTTACATTCTAGAAACATAAAACGCAATGTAGCTTCCCGCAGACCAAGGACGGATCGGACTGGCAATCACGCTGTGGAGGGCGGGCCAGCGCGCACCTTGGGCCCCAGAATGACAATACGGGAGGAAGTTATGTCATTTCTCAAGAAGGTCTGCACGCTGACCGCAGCCGTTTCTGCCGCCGCGTTGCTGACCGCCGGTGCGGTATCCGCCAAGAACTTCAAGATCGCTGTCGGCGACAGCGCCGGCAGCCCGCAGGAAGCCACCGGGAAGTTCTTTATCGAGGCGCTGGAAGCAAAATCCGGCGGTGAGCACAGCGCGACCCTGTTTCTGAACGGCCAGCTGGGCTCAGAACAGGACACCGTGAATGAAGCGGCGATCGGCACCTTGGACATGTCGCTGCTGGCGATCAACAACGTCACCCCGTTCTCCCCGACCGTGGGCGTGTTCACCCTGCCCTATGTGATCCTGTCGCTGGAAGACGCTGAAACCCTGACCCAAGGCCCTATCGGTCAGGAGCTGACAGAAAACACCTTGCGCGATGCCGGCGTGCGCATCATCGCCTGGACCTACACCGGCTTCCGCCGCCTGACCAACTCCAAGAAGCCGGTGACCTCTGTCGCCGACCTGCAGGACCTGGTGATCCGTGTTCCCAAGAACGAGATCATGATCGAAACCTACAAGTCCTGGGGCATCAACCCGACCCCGATGGCTTGGTCCGAGACCTTTACTGGCCTGCAAACCAAAGTGGTTGACGGTCAGGACAACCCCTACATGACCATCAACGCGATGAAGTTCTATGAGGTGCAGGATCACGTCACCAACCTGCGCTACATTTTCTCGATCGAGCCGCTGATCGTGTCCGAGGCCGTGTTCCAGGGGCTGAGCGAGGAAGATCAGCAGATGATCCTGGACGCAGGCAAGGAAGCTACCCTGAAATCGGCCCAGTTCCTGCGCGACTCCGAGGCCGCGATCAAGGAAGAGCTGATCTCCAAGGGCATGGAAATCGTTGACCCCGAAAACGATGAGGCCGAGTTTATTGAGCTGGCCACTGGCGCCGTCTGGCCGCAGTTCTACGACTCCATCGGTGGTGTCGAAAAGCTGAACGCGGTGCTGACCGCCATCGGCCGCGACCCGGTCCAGTAAGCCTCCGGCACATCCAAACGAACAACGGGGCAGCGTTCGCGCGCTGCTCCGCACAGGGGAGGAGACCATCATGTTCTGGAAGTTCCTGGACAATCTAGAAAGCTATATCTGCCGCTTACTGCTGTCCGGCTTTGTCATTCTGCTGTTTGTGCAGATCATCTCGCGCGAGGTGTTCGGGCACTCGTTTTCCTGGATCGAGGAGCTCTCGGTCTACATGTTTGTCTGGTTTGTCTACTTTGGTGCTTCATACGCGGCGCTGAAAGGCGCGCACAACCGGGTCACCTTCCAGTTCAAATTCCTGCCGGCGGGCTGGATCAAATACATTGAAGCTTTCGCCGACCTGTTCTGGCTGTTCTTCAACTGCTATTTCCTGTGGCTGGCGACCGATTTCGTCTTCAACAAGATGAACAAGTTCTGGAAGTCGCAGACCTTGGGCATCGAGATGAAATATATCTACATGGTGCTCCCCATCGCGTTCACGCTGATGACTATCCGCATCCTGCAGGTGAACTACCGGAAACTGATCCGTGGCGAAGAAATCCACGATCCCGACCAGATCGACCTTGATGAAATCAAGGCCGCCGCTGGCGCGGAAGGCCGCGTGTGATCAAGGGAGGGATAAGATAATGGAAACCGAAATCGTCACGATCCTGTTTGGATCATTTCTGCTGCTTCTGTTGCTCGGTGCCCCGATCACCGTTGCGCTGGGGGTGTCCTCGCTGCTGTCTTTCCTCTACCTGGACGAAAACCCGATCAAATTCGTGCAGATCGCCTTCACCTCAGTCGGGTCCTTCCCGCTGATGGCGCTGCCCGCCTTCATCCTTGCCGGTGCGCTGATGGAGGCGGCGGGGATCTCCAAACGCCTGATCAATGTGGCCGAAAGCCTGGCCGGTCCGTTCACAGGCGGAATTTCCGCCGCCACCGTGATGGCCTGCCTGTTCTTCGGCGCGATCTCCGGCTCCGGCCCGGCGACCACCGCGGCTGTGGGCATGCTGATGATCCCGGCCATGATCAACCGCGGGTACGAGCGCGGCTATGCCTCTGCCGTGACCGCGTCATCGGGCGGCCTCGGCATCATCATCCCGCCATCGATCCCGATGGTGATCTTCGGGATCGCAGCGCTTGGCATGGCGCCGCCGCCGGAGGCGGTGGAGAAATTCGGCACCTTCCAGTCGGTCTCGATCTCGAAACTGTTCATCGCGGGCTTTGTCCCGGCCTTCCTGATCGCCACCAGCCTGCTGATCATGAATTTCGTGATGTCCAAGAAGCGCGGCTACAAAGGCTCTGCTGACGGCTGGTCGGTGCGCAACGTGATGTGCGAAATGTACCGCGGATTCTGGTCGTTGATGGCGCCGCTGGTGATCCTGGGCGGTATCTACACCGGCTTTTTCACACCGACCGAAGCAGCGATCGTCGCGATCTTTTACACTCTTGTTATTGGCGTCTTCATTTACCGCGAGCTGACCTGGTCGTCGTTGTTCCAATCGCTGGAGGCCACGACCTGGCTGACAGGCCGTGTGCTGCTGATCCTGTTCACCGCCACCGTGTTCGGCCGCCTGCTGGTCGAAAACCAGATCCCGGCGCTGATTGCGGAGTCGATGCTGGGCTTCACCCAAAACCTCTATGTCATCTGGGCGCTGATCATCTTTTTCCTGCTGTTTGTCGGCATGTTCATGGAGACCCTGGCGACGATCCTGATCCTGGTGCCGGTGATGCTGCCGGTGGCCTATTCGGTCGGAATTGACCCGATCCACTTCGGGGTGGTGATGGTCTGCACCCTGGGCATCGGTTTCCAGACGCCTCCTTTGGGGGAGAACCTGTTCATTGCCTCAGGGATCTCGAATATATCGATCGAGACGATCTCGCTGCGCGCCCTGCCCTTTGCCGCAGTGAACACGATTGCGATCTTCATCATCGCCTTCTTCCCGGAAATCTCGCTGTGGCTGCCGCGGCTGTTTGGCTATTGATGGGAAAGGAACAGACATGACACCGATGATCACCAGCATCCTGTTTGCCACCGACCTGTCGCACAACTCCACCTTAGCACTGCGCCATGCGGCAAGTCTGGCGCACGCGACGGGGGCGGAAATTCATGTGCTGCACGTGAATGAGCCGATCTCAGAGGACGCCCGCATTACCTTTGAGATGTTCGTGCTGAACGACGAAACCCGCAAAACTGCGGCCAAGCGGCGGCACGAGATGGTCAAGCAGGTGCTGGCCGAACGCCAGGCCCGGTTCTGGGCGGCCTTCGAGGGCGATGACGCCAGGATCCGCGATCAGGTCACCTCGGTCGAGGTGACCGACGGCCACCCGGCGGAGGTTATCCTGCGCCGCTCGGTCGAGCTGGGCTGCGATCTGATTGTGCTCGGCGCTCATGACCACGGGTTTTCCCACACCTTCCTGGGTACTGTGGCCAAGCGGGTCCTGCGCCGGTCGCAGATCCCGACGCTGGTGGTGCCTTACCAGAATGGCGAGGACGTCTGACCCTGTTCGCGAGCGGCCACCCCTTGGCCGCTTGCGGTATGTGTCTTAGCCCTTGGCCGGAACGGTCCTGACAGCGGGATGCAGGTTCTTGTAAGGCACCTGTTTCAGGTCGCAGGGAAACACGCCGGGGGCGGCCACTGGATAAACGGCGCTGGCAATGGGCTCGAAATCGGCGCGGAAATGGGCGGTGCTTTTCACGCAGATGGTTGCGTACGCCTTGGGATCCAGGCCGATATGGGTGAAATGCGCCAGGTCCAGGCATTGGTTGCGGATGCTGGTAACGACCAAAGTGATATCCGCCTCCGCTCCATGAAGCCGCAGCGCAGCCGTTGGACCCAGCGTCGCCACCCCGCCGCCATACATCCCGCCGGTATAGCGGCAGCTGCCGTTACCAAGAGCGGCGACCTGAAATTCCGCTTCAAACGGCTGGTCGCCTGCAACCCCCGAACGCCCGCCAAGGGCTGCGCGGAAGATACCGCCCTCCCCTGCCTCATGCGCGGCGGCTGCGGCCTGGGGGTCATGGAACAGCCCCATCAAGACACCTTGCGCCCCGGCCGCAGCCAGTGCCGCCAGCAACCCGGTGGTGTCGGAAGTGCCGCCTGCACCCGGATTGTCCTGAACGTCTGCCAGCACCACAGGCTTGCCTGCGCGAGGCTGGCAGGCAATGGCCGCCGCTTGCTGCGGCGACAGCATCGGGTGGTACGACTGCGCCTCCAGCGCGGCGAACAGGGTCTCGATCTGGTCCACCGCCCGCCCCGCGGCCTCAGCCGTGGTGCCGTACGCCACGCAAGAGGGCCTGGTGTCCGGGAAATCCGCTGCGGTGAAGCCGAGCGCAATGTCAGCCAGAACTCCGGCTTCCTCCAGCGGCGGCAGCGCGGCATAGAGCTCTGCGCCGGGGGCTGAACCGGTGTACTGGGCGTGCAGCGGGATCAGATAGTCCATCTGCCGGAACGCCTTGTTCAGCTTTTCGCCCGCCAGCAGCCGTTGCAGAACCGGCAGGCAACGCGCGCCGGTGCCGTCCATGTCCAGATGCGGATAGGTCCGGAAAACGGCGATGTAATCCGCCAGTTCCACCGACGCTGCCGAGATATTGGCGTGCAGGTCCAGGCTGACCACGATGGGCAGGCTGCCTCCGGCTTGCTCCCGCACCCGGCGCAGAATCTCGCCCTCACCATCGGCATATGTTTCGGTCACCATGGCACCATGCAGATCAAGGTAGATGCCGTCCAGCGGCCCCGCAGTCCGCAGCCCGTCCAGGATCGTGCCGCAGATGGTGTCAAACGCCTCATCCGTCACATGCGCCGAGGGTTCTGCCGCGCACCACAGGATCGGTAGCACTTCCATCCCGGCCTCCTCCGCTGCCCGGGCAAAGCCTGCGATGGGCAGGTTCATGCCGCGGGTTTCGCGGACCACCTCCTCTCCGTGCAGCATGGCGGGCCAGGAATCGGCCATCTCAAACTCCGCCAGCCCGGCCTTGTTGATGCCAAAGCAGTTGGTTTCGTGCTGAAAGCCCGCAATGGCGATCCGCGGTTTGGCCTGCCTCATGTGTGCTCCTGCGCCCAGACGGTCCGTCCGCGGCGGATTGTTTGAGTGACTATGGTGGTTTCGATGGCATCCGGGTCTTCCAGCGGGTTGCGGTTCAGCACCGCAAAGTCCGCCAGCTTGCCGGGTTCGATGGAGCCGCGGGTGCCCTCCTGAAACACCTGCCAGGCGGCGTCGATAGTCTGCGCCCTGAGGGCTGACAGCGCGCTGACCCGCTGGTCCTCTCCCAGCCGCCTCCCGGTTGCGGTCAGCCGGTTCACTGCGCAATGGGCCAGATGGATAGGCCGGGTCGGCGTGACCGAGGCGTCGTTGTGGATGGTGTAACGCACGCCATAGCGCTCAGCGGAGGCGCAGGGCGAAACCCGCTCGGCCCGTTCCGGCCCCAGGAAGGTGTCGAAATGGCGATCGCCCCAAAAATGCACATGCGCCGGGAAGAAGCTGACGGTCATGCCCAGTTCAGCCATCTGCTGCAACTGATCGTCGCGCAGGGCTTGGCCGTGGATGATGGTGTGGCGGTGGTCGGCGCGCGGGTTGGCCTCCAGCGCCTCGGCAACCGCGTCGATGAACATCTGCGCCCCGGCATCGCCGTTGCAGTGGCAGTGTATCTGATAGCCCAAATCATGCAGCTTCTTCACTTCACGGCGGTGGTTGGCGGCATCCGCATAGGGCATCCCGCAAGGGTGCGCCGGGTCCACTGGCTTGTGATAAGGCGCACTGAGGAAGGCTGTCTGCAACTGGAACGCCCCGTCGGTGAACAGTTTGCGGGGCCCAAGAGTGAAATGCGGGTTGCCGGGCCAGTCGAGCGCTTCGGGGCCGCGGCTCAGCGCTGGCTCCAGCTCTCCAATGGGCAGCAGCATCAGGTCGTAACCCGGGTCCTGATCTGCGGGCAGAGAGGCGAAATGCTCCAGCATATCACGCGTGGCCCAGGCGTTCTGGGCGTAGGTGACGCCATGGGCCAGGTATTCATCGCGGCAGCTGTTGAACCCAGCCCAGAAGCGGTCGCGGTCGATCAGGAAATCGGTGTCTCCCATTTCACCCATCGCTGACAGGCCCTCGATCAGCCCGGTCAGCGCGCCGGTCTGAGGGTCGCGGCCGAAGCGGCCGCCCAGGGGATCGGGCGTATCGCGGTTCACACCGTGGCGTTCCAGCGCCAGCGAGTTTGCAGATCCGTTGTGGCCGGAAGCGTGGATCACCCAGACGGGGTGTTCGGTCGAGACACTGTCCAGCTCGGTGCGTGTGGGCATCCTCCCCTCTGCAATGGCAGTATTATCGAACAGCACCCCCATCACCCATTCCCCGGCGGGCGTCTCCGCCGCCTTGGCCCGCAGCCGCTTCAGCGCGGTTGGGATGTCCGGACAGTCGCCGCTGGGGGCAGAGGCGAGGTTGACACGGAACAGCCGGATGAAGCCGGGATCGGGAAAATGCCCGTGCGGGTCGATGAAGGCAGGGATCAGGGTCTGGCCCTGCAAATCCACCAATTGTGTGCCCGCAGGCATCCGCGCGCGCAGGTCTACCTCTGCGCCAACGGCCCGGATGGTCTCGCCTTCGGTCAGCACCGACGGGGCGCAGGAATTGGCCGCGTCCATCGTCAGGACAGCGCCGTTGAAATACAATGTGCTGGTCATGGTCTTTCAGATGTTGAGGGGTTTCGGGCGGAAGGCCGTCAGCTCAAGGGGGCAAGGCAGCGCAACCCGTGGCCGTTTTCGACCTCCCATTGCGGGGTTTGAATGCAGACCTCCTGCGCGAAGGGGCAGCGCTCGCGGAACTCGCAGCCCTTGGGGCGGCGCAGCAGGCTGGGCGGTTCGCCCTTTAGCGCGATGCGCTCCAGCCGGGCATCGGGGTCGGGTTCCGGATTGGCACTCAGCAAACAGCGGGTGTAGGGGTGGCGCGGGTCCTTGAAGATGGCCTCCGTCGTGCCCTCCTCAACCAGCCTGCCCAGGTACATGATGCCCATCCGGTCCGCCACATGGCGCACGACGTTCAGGTTGTGGGTGATGATCACCATGGCCAGCCCCAGCCGTTCGCGCAGATCATTCATCAGGTTCAAGAGTTCCCCCTGCACCGACACATCAAGGCCCGCAGTGGGTTCGTCCGCCAGGATCAGCTTCGGCTCCAGCGCCAGCGCGCGGGCGACACCGACCCGCCGCGCTTGCCCGCCTGACAGCTGATAGGGATAGCGGTCTGCAAAATGCGCAGGCAGGTTCACCATTTCCAGAAGACGCTTGGCCTCGGCGTCCAGATCGCGGTCCTTCATGCCTTGGATGCGGTAGGGTTCAGTGATCAGGCTGCGGATCGTCAGACGCGGCGACAGAGAGCCGACCGGGTCCTGGAACATCATCGAGATGTCCTTGCGCAAGGGGCGCAATTCGCGTTCCGAAGCGCCGCGGATTTCCCGGCCTTCGAACTTGACCGAGCCTTCCTGCGCCGGGGCCAGACCGGCAATCGCTCGTATCACCGTGGTCTTCCCAGAGCCGCTCTCGCCCACCAGCGCATAGGTTTCGCCTGGCTCAACGGTGAAGCTGACACCGGCGAGCACGTTGACAGGGCCATAGCTGGTCTTGAGGTCTTTGACTTCCAGCAGGCTCATTCCGCGGCCTCCTTGTGGTTCAGCCAGCAGGCGGCGTGGTGGCCGTCCTTCAGCTGTGTTAGCGGCGGAACATGCGACGCGCAGCGCGGCATTGCCTGGTCGCAGCGGTCGCGGAAGATGCAGCCGCCGGGCAGGTTTGCCAGATCAGGCACCTCGCCGACGATGGTCGGCAGCACGCGGGCGCGTTCCTTGATGTGGCCCGGGTCGCAGTCGATCAGGCGGCGGGTGTAGGGGTGCTTGGGATCGTGGAAGATCTCGCGCACCTCGCCGCTTTCGACCACGGCGCCCGCGTACATCACCACTACGCGATCGCAAAGCTCTGCAATCACGCCGAGGTGGTGCGAGATGAACAGGATGGCGCAGTCGAACTCCTGCTGCAGTTCCTGCAGGCGCTCGATGATCTGCACCTCCAGCGTGGCATCCAGCGCCGTTGTCGGCTCATCCGCGATCAGCAGGTCCGGTTCCGACATCAGCGCCATGGCTATGGCAATCCGCTGCCGCATCCCGCCGGAGAACTCATGCGGGAACTGGTCCAGCCGTGCCTCCGGGTCGGGGATGCCGACGGCCCCCAGCATCTGCGCGGCGCGTGCCCTTTTCTCTGCCTTCGTGGCCTTGGAACGGTGCTGGATATCCAGCATCTGCTGGCCGATCGACAAGACCGGGTTGTGGGTCTGCATCGGGTCCTGGAACACGATGGAGATATCGGCGCCGCGCAGATCACGCATCTGGCGCTCGGGTTTTTGCAGCAGGTCTTCACCCTTGAACCGCACCTCGCCCTGACGAAACCGGGTGTTCGGCGCGGTCAGCCGCAGGATCGAGGAGATCAGGGTGGACTTGCCGCAGCCCGATTCACCAACGATGCCGACGATCTCCCCCTTGCGGACGTCAAAAGAGATTTCGCGCAAGGCTTTCAGGTCGCCGCGGGCGGTCTCATAGTCGACGCTGAGGCGGTCAATTTCCAGAAGCGTATCGGTCATCGCTGTTTCCTCAGTTTCGGGTCAACCACATCGCGCAGGGACTCGCCCAGGAAGGTGAAGCCAAGCGTTGCCAGGATGATCGGCAGCCCGCCGCCCACCACCAGCCAGGGGGTCTGGCGGATCAGCGAGTAGCCGTCCTTCAGCAGCGCACCCCAGCTGGGTGTCGGCGGTTTCACCCCGAGTCCGAGGAAGGACAGCCCTGCCTCCAGCGCGATCACGGTTGGGATGTCCATCGCCGCCAGCACCGCCAGAACGCCGACGATATTGGGCAGCATGTGCACGCCCAGAATACGCTTCATGCTGGCACCCATGGATCGTTCGGCCAGAATGAATTCCGAGTTGCGCAAGGTCAGCGTCTGGGTCCGTGCCACCCGGCCGTAGGTCGGGATCGAGGTCGCCATGACCACAAACACCACGGTCTGCAGGCTTGGCCCCACCAGGGCAACCACCGCCAGCGCAAACATCACCGTCGGGAAGGAACGGATGGTGTCGAAGAACAGCATCAGCAGGTTGTCGAGCCACTTTGGTCCGTAACCCGCGATCATGCCCAGAGTCAGGCCGATGGCCATGGCACCGAAGACCGCGGGCAGTGCCACTTTCAGCGCCACCTGGCCGCCCATGATCACGCGGGAGAACGTATCGCGCCCCAGCTGGTCAGTGCCCAGAAGATGCGCCGCGGAGGGCCCTTGCAGGCGGTCCTTGATATTCATCGCCACGGGATCATAAGGCACGATCCAGGCGGCGAAGATCGCGCAGAACACGATGGTGCCGACAATGATCAGCCCCATCAGCCCCAGCGGGTCGCGGGCGACGCCGTGAAGGATCTGGCCCAGCTCGGACCGGGATTTGGGCGAGGCCCCAGGCGGGGAGGCCGGCTGTGTTCCGGATTGAACGTCAGACATTGCAGCCTCCTCAGGTCGCCGTGCGGGCGCGGGGGTCGAGCCAGGCGTTGATCAGGTCGGCCAGCGCGGTGGACACCACGAACAGGCCGGTCGAGATCAGCACCGACCCCATCACGATCGGGTAATTGCGGGTGGTGATGCTGTCGATCACCAGCTTGCCCAGGCCGGGGCGGGCAAAGACGATCTCGGCAAAAACGGCAGAGGACAGCAGGAACCCCATGCCAACACCGATCACTGTGACCACCGGCAAAATGGCGATGCGCAGCGCATAGACCATCACCACCCGGCGCTCGCTGATGCCAAAGGCGCGGGCGGTGCGGATATGACTCTCGCCCATCACCTCCAGCATCGAGGCGCGCACCAGCCGGGCGATGTAGCCCACCCAGCTGAGGCCGATGGCAAAGGCGGGCAGCACCAGATGGTTGAGGCGGCCCCAGAAGCCATCTCCCGCGCCGATCGCCGGGAACCATTGCAGGTTCACCGCAAAGATCAGCAGCGACAGCAGCGCGACCACAAAGGCGGGCGCGGCCACGAAACTTACCGAAATTGCAGCGGTGATGCGGTCAATCAGTGTGTTCGGATGCGCCGCGGCATAGCCGCCAAGCGCGATGCCCAGCGTAGCGGACCAGGTAATCGAGCCTAGGATAAGCCACAGGGTGTGCGGCAATTGCTGAAACACGATCTCGGTCACCGAGCGGCCCGAGAACACGTCGATCCCCAGATCTCCTTGCACCAGGTTTCCGTAAAAGATGAGAAGCTGTTTCCAGATCGGCTGATCCAGCGCCAGCTCAGCCGTCAGCCGCGCCTGCAGCTCAGGCGTGGCGCGCGGGCCCAGCATGATCTGGACCGGATCGCCGGGCACGGCGCGGATCATCAGGAACATGACGGTGACCGCCACGATCAGGATCAGCAGTGCCAGCCCGAACCGCCGGGTTGCATATAGTAACATGGCCGCATGGCTCCCTTATCTTCGCTGTGCGGATGAAAACGGCACGGCCGCGCCGCAAACTGCAGCCGTGCCAGGTCAGGTCCGGGGGGAGGACCGGGCCTGAGGGGAGTGTCAGGCCTTGCCGAAATAGCGCAGCAGCGCCAGCCCGTCGGGCCGCAGCGCAGGCACCACACCCGCCGAATGGATCACCGGCGTCGCCTCATGGGTCAGGAACCGGTAGGCACCGCTTTCCTCCATCAGATCCTGCGCGCGCTGATACATCTCGGCCCGCTTCGCCTGATCGGTCAGCTGATAGGCCGAGGCGTGGATCTGGTCGAACTCTTCGTTGCTGAAGCGTTCCCAGTTCCAATGCCCGACCTGCTCGGTGGTGAACCAGGAGGTCGCATAGTACGGGTCGGGGGTCATCGAGTAGCGGTTCAGCACCAGCTGCAGGTCCTCGTTATCCGCGCTGGCCCAAAAGGCCCCGGATTCCAGCACATTCACCTCAACCGTGATGCCGATCTGCGCCAGCGTCGCCTGGATCACCTGCGCCGCGGTGGTGAAGGTGGTCTTGTTCAGCGTGTCGAGTTTCAGCGTGACATTGGTCTCACCGGATTCCGCCAGCAGCACAGCAGCTTTCTCGAAATCCGCCTGCGGCGGCACCAGCGACTGCGGGCGGTTGCCTGCAAGGCCCGGGGCAATGATGCCGGTGGAGGGTTCGACAGCGCCGAAATATGCGGCCTCCAAGACCGACGGCACGTCGATGGCGTGCTGGATGGCCTGGCGCAGCTTCTTGTTCTGCAGCTTGGGGTGATCCAGGTTCATGCCCAGCCAAGCATAGTACAAGGACGGGTATTCCAGCAGTGTGCCGCCGTTCGGCACCCCGGCGCGGTAGCGCTCCACCGAACCCAGCGAGACGCGGGTGAAATCCAGCTCACCCGCCTCGAATGCGATCTCGGCAGTGTTTTCGTCGTCGATCGGCAGGATCTCGATGGTATCCCAGGCGGGGGCTTCGCCCTTCCAGTCCGGGTTGCGCTTCAGCACGGTCTTTTCCTTGGGCGACCAGCTGTCGCGCAGGTAAGGCCCGGATTCCGCCAGCGGATCGGTGGTTGCCTTGCCGCCCGCGGCTTCCCAGGCCTTTTTCGACACGATATTGCCGGTGATATAGGGCAGCGCGATGCTCCACAGCGGTGCAAAGGGTTCTTTCAGAACAATGGTTCCCTCGCGCTCGCCGGTCACCTCGACGTGGCTCAGCGGCCCCATGTCGGGTTTGTTCGGGCTCTCGGTCTCCTCCGCCACAACCCGTTCAAAGCTGTATTTCACGTCTTCGGCAGTCATCGCGCCAAAGCCGTTCGTAAACCCGATGTCATCGCGCAGTGCGAATTTGATGTGCGTCTCGTCACCCTGCTCGATCATCGCGGCGGCATCCATCTGCCAGTCCCATTCGCGGCCCGGCTTGTACTGGATCAGCTTGTTGTAGATCCCGGCGTGGATCTCCTCGTCGATCACACCTTTGGAGTACGCGGGGTCAATGCTTTGCAGATCGCCATAGGAGCGCACCCGCAATGTCCCGTCCCCAGCCGCCATGGCGCGGCTGCCCAAGCCCATCGGCAGAACGGCTGCCGCACCCAGCGCAGTGGCGCCCTTCAGGAATTTGCGCCGCCCCACCGGCGCCTTGGTCCATTCGATCCGCATTGTATCCTCCCTTGGATCAGATCAGGAAGCCCGCAAGACAGGGGCCTCCCATTGCGCCGTTCCTCAAGCCGCCCGCACCCCTACGTCCTCCTGGTCTGCGGTCCGCCAAAATCACACGGCTTGTTTCCAGAAACGCCGGTTTCGCCGGATTCAAAACTGTGCAAACATGCGCGGAGTGACGCTATATGGTTCGTGATAGCGTCAAAACGCGAAGGATTTTGGCACTTGTCCGTCAATTTTTCAGAAAACCTGCGTTCGCTTTGCGCCGAGCATGGCAGCATTGCGCATATCTGCCGCGAGATCGGTCTCAACCGGCAGCAATTCAACCGCTACCTCAATGGCAGCAGCCTGCCATCGGCGCACAACCTGCGCAGGATCGCCCGCTACTTCGGGATTGCAGAAGCGCAGCTGTTTACCGCGCGTTCCGATTTCGAAGCCCGCCTGGACGCTGCGGCCGGCCCGGGGCAGCATGGCCCGGGTGAGCAGTTTCTGGCCCCGTTCCGCGGCCAGCAGCGCAATCTGAAACGCTACCTCGGCTTCTACCACGCCTATTTCCACACCCCCTCCTGGGGCGATGGTATCTTTTGCGCGCTGACCCGGTTTATCGAAAAGGACGGGCTGATCCTGTCTCGCAACCTGGAAATCGCCCATGACCCGGAACAAAGCATCCGGCAGATCTCGCGGTATCAGGGATTGGTCACGATGCGCGGTAACCGGCTGTTTATCACTGAGCATGAGCGCGCTCATGAAGGCAGCGTGGCGCAGACCATCCTGTTCTCCGCCCACCGCCAGCAGCTCAAGTACCTGCGCGGTATGACTATGGGGCTGGCCTGGCGGCCGTTTCCCCGCCCCTATGCGGCGCGGACGATCTGGAAGCGGCTGGACGAACGGGTGTCTGCACGCGAAGCAATTGCCGCCTGCGGCGTCCACCCGGTACGCAGCACGCGCATTGATCCGACGGTGCGGAAGTATCTCGAAACTCCGGCCAAGGAGGATCTGCCGGACGCTCACGGCAGTTTCCTGTTCTGAGATCAACCGCTTGCTGCGTGATTGAACGCGGCTCTATCCCGCCGCCAGATGCCGGGTGGCCATGGAAAACAGTTCAGCCTGCGAGGAGATCCCCAGCTTGGAATAGGCATGGTGCCGGTGCACTTTCACCGTGCCCTCGGCAATGCCCAGATAGGCGGCGGCCGAAGGTGTCGAGTGGCCTTGCAGGATCAGCTGCACCACCGCCCGCTCGCGCGGGCTGAGAACGCCGGTGCCAAAGGTCTGCATGCGGTCTTCCCAGCCCTCCTGCTGGAACCCTTGCGCCGCGGTTTCCGCCTGCCCCCACTGCCGCCGGAGGGCGGCGGAAATCACCTCGAACACCGCGTTCAGCCGGCCGGTATCCGCTGCCTCAAACCGCTGCTGGCGGGCAAAGCGGGCGAGTGAAACGATGAACCAGCGCTCTGCCCGGTCCTGCACCAGCACGCCGATCTCATCGCTTATGTTTATCTTGCGGTAGAAGGCGCGGTAGTATTCCGAGCGGTAGAACGCCTCCGGCGCCAGGTCCATCAACCGGTAGGCGCCAGGTTTGCAGCCGTTGCGGCAGGCCTGGTAAAGCGGGTCCAGCAGGTAGGGGCCGCTCGCATAGAACTCCACCGTTATCGCCGCCTGCAGTTCATCCAGGTCCTGATAGAGCGACACCGGCGGCGACGCGCCCTCATAGCGCGAGATGATCATCGAATCGAAACTGCAGCATTGGCCAAGGATCTGCCGAAGCGCGCCGGGAAAACGCTCGGTGCCGGCGGTTTCGGCCAGGGCAGCCATTGGGCCCAGCCAGGGGGCAGGCAGCACGGGGAAGGCAGAATCTGATGTCATCTATACCCATAGATATATACCTGTTGTTGAGTTTACCGGCATAAGCGCGGATTTAAAACTGGGCTCAAGCAAATTCCAATGAAACGGAGCCCCAGATGACCGATACCTCCAGCGTGAACCCCGTGCAGGGCGACCTGGCATTTACCCGCGAAACCGACCGCGGGGTGATTGCTGAGGCCAGCTATGCCGGCGCGCTCAGCTTCATGCGCCGCCGCTACACCCGCGACCTGAGCGGCGCGGATGTTGCGGTGATGGGCGTGCCCTTCGACCTGTCGGTCTCCAGCCGCTCCGGCACCCGGCTGGGCCCGCGCGCGGTGCGCTCCGGCTCCAGCCACATAGCCTGGTCGAAACCCTGGCCCTGGGAGGACGACCCTTATGAGGCGCTGCGGGTCGTCGATTACGGCGATTGCGAATTCGACTATGGCTACCCGCACCAGGTGCCGGGGCAGATCGCCCAGGCGGCGCGGGACGTGCTGGCAACGGATACCGCGCTCTTGTCGATCGGCGGCGACCACTTCATCACCTATCCGCTGCTGAAGGCGCACGTGGAAAAGCACGGGCCGCTGAGCCTGATCCAGTTCGACGCCCATTCCGACACCTGGGCAGATCAGGAAGGCCGCATCGACCACGGCACCATGCTGTGGCATGCGATCCGTGAAGGCCTGGTGGATCCGGCCCGCTCGGTCCAGGTGGGAATCCGCACCCACAACCCCGATCCGATGGGCATGAACATCATTGACGCTATTGAGGTGCAGAAGACAGGACCGGAAGCGGTGGCGGAGAAAATCCGCGGCATCGTCGGCGGCCATAAGACCTATGTCACCTTCGACATCGACGCACTGGAGCCCGCCTCCGCCCCCGGCACCGGCACGCCGGTGATCGGCGGCCTCAGCCCATACCAGGCGCAGGAGATCATCCGCGGCCTTGCAGGCACCGACGTGGTCGGCATGGACGTGGTCGAGGTCGCCCCGGCCTACGACATCTCCGAGATCACCGCCATCGCGGCGGCCACAATCGCCAACGATTTGCTCTGCCTCTACGCCGCCGGAGACTCCGGCCAGCGCTGAGGCAGTGCGCAACAGGGAGGAAAACATGGCCAAATCAAAGACCATTCTCGCAACAACGCTGGCGGCCGCCCTTGCGGCGCCGGCAGCCGCCGGGGAGCTCGCTATCTACAACTGGGCGGACTACTTCGGCGAAAAAACCATCTCCGGCTATGAGGCCGCTACCGGCGCCAAGGTGACGCTGGACTACTTCGACAGCAACGAGGTGCTGGAAACCAAGATGCTGGCAGGCGGCTCGGGCTATGACGTGGTCTTCCCTGCCGCCTCCAACGCGGAACGCCAGCTGCAGGCCGGGGCGCTGCACCCGATAGATACATCGCGTCTGGAAAACTACGGCAACTTGCGCCCGGAAATCCTGGCCTCGCTCGACAAGGTCCCGGGCGGGCGCGAGCTGGGCGTGCCGTACACCTGGGGCACCATCGGCATCGCCTACAATCCCGCGCTGGTCTCCGAACGGCTGGGGGATCTGCCCGTTGACAGCTGGGAGTTGCTGTTCAACCCGGACTACGCCTCCAAGCTTAAGGATTGCGGCATCGGGGTGCTGGATTCGCCGGTCGAGATGCTGTCGGTCACTCTGAACTACCTCGGCGCTGATCCCTATTCCGAAGACAAGGCAGAGATCACGCAAGCGCAGGACCTGCTGGCCGGGGCGGCGCAGAATATCCGCTATTTCAACAACCAGAAGCCCTCCACCGACCTGCCGGCAGGCAATGTCTGCCTGGCGGTGATGTATTCCGGCGACGCGGGCATCGCTCAGGCCCGCGCGATGGAGGCAGATAACGGAGTCGAAATCCTCTACGCGATCCCCAAGGAGGGAACGCTGATGTGGATCGACCTGATGGCGATCCCGGAAGATGCTGCCAATGTGGATGCGGCCTATGCCTTCATCGACTACATGCTGCGGCCCGAGGTGATCGCCGAGGTCTCCAACACCGTGTTCTTCGCCAATGCAAATGCAGCGGCAGACGCGCATGTGCTGCCGGAGATCCTGTCCGATCCGGGGATCTACCCGGACGCGCCCACCCTGGCGCGTTTGTTCCCGGATAAAAGCCTCGGCGCCAAGGCGCTGCGCCAGCGCACCCGTGCCTGGACCAAGGTGAAATCAGGGATCTAAAACGCAGAGGCCGCCAGCCGGCCCCTGTGTCGATTCCAGCAAGGCTAGCGGGGGAGAATGGCACCTTGCAGCGAAAAATGCGCAGGGAACATCGCCGCCAGAAACCGGAAGATGATCCGCGCCGCCTCTTGCCGGTCGAAACGGTCGGGATGCAGCAGAAAGTCTGTCCACATCCCTTCCAACAGCGCCAGCGTGCCGTGGGTGGCGTCGCGGGCTGCGCCCGAAGCATCCGGTGTCCCGGCCTCCCGCACGATCCTGGAAAAGGCGTTGTGGACCATGCCGCGCAACCGGCCGTCGCGCGTGTCTGAGTGTTCGGCGATGGCCCTGCGATTGCGGGATTCACCACGGAAAGCGTACCAGATGCTGACATTGCGCCGGTTCAGAACCCGTTCGCTGAGGTCGCCGCGCACGATCATCTCAATCCGCTCCTGGGGGCTGTTGCCGGCTGTCTGCAGCAGCGCATCCAGCCCGTCGTAATACTCCTCCGAGGAGTAATGCGCTGCGGCCTGCACCAGGTTGTCTTTACCGCCGAAATGCAGATGGATCATGCCGCGCGACAGGCCCGCGCGCTGGATGATCTCGCTGACGGACGTTTCCGAGATCCCTTTTTCCGCCACCGAATCCAGCACTGCCTCAATCAGTGCCAGGCGGTTCTGTTCACGGTTTTGTTCCCTTTTTCCCGTCATCCGGTCCCAATTTTCCAAACACTTGCGCAGGTTTTCCCCGCTGTTATGCGGGTCCGCCTGCTGTGGCAAGCTGTGATGATTTGCCCATCTAGCCATATCGCGCAGATTTCTCCAAGCAAAATGGACGTTTGTACATTTTTTGGAAAAACCTGTTGACAGAACGGTCCCCCGGGCCGCAGATTTTGATGGACGATTGTCCATTTAAGATGGCAGCGCCACGCCCGCAGATCAAGCAAGCAACGGAGTCACATGGCCGGATTTCTCAGAACCGAGGCTGGCAAAGGCCTGGCGCTCAGCGCCCCGGCTTCGCTTTATGTGGGGCTGCTGG
>NZ_CEYXRG010000032.1:0-31150 GCF_982940295.1 Leisingera sp. | reverse complement strand
CAGCAGAGGCGGAGATTGAGCGATGATGAGCTTCCTGAAGCGGGCCGAAACCGGCCAGTACCGCACTGCCATGCCGTGCCATTCGCGTGGCATGGTATGGCACAGCCGTGCCACAACCCCTGCCACGGGCCATTTTGGGGCCTCTGGATCCCTTAAAAATATGGCTTCACAAGGTTCCGACACACTTGAATTGCTAAAACGCCAATTTTGGCAATTAAATCAGCGCCTTGCGCTGATTTGCAGCTTGCTGCGTTATGTGTGGACCTTCCATGAGGCCCAAAGGGCCGAATTGGGCGTTGCTGGCCCGATCCCTTCGAGAGGGCTGAGCCAAAAGCCCGGCTGTGGAGCGGCGCTTAGCGCCTCAATTTCCCGCCGGGGCGGGAGGGCGAGGACTGCCCTTCCGGTCTTTCTGATCGCGATCCTGGCTCCTGTGACGGCCTCTGCTGACGGTTGGTCCAGCTCAAGCAGCTTCAGCCTGAAAGAGACCGCCGAGATCCGGGAAAACCTCGCCTCAGCTCCGGCCTCCCCGAAAGACGGCTGGGACTTCGCTACGCGGGAAAGCGAGTGGGTTGCCCTCAATGCATTTGAGCGCTCGCGGCCAGGAAAGCAGCCCCCTGCCCCGGCCTCCTTCCGGTTGCCTTCCGGCTCCAGTGTCGAAAAGCTGTTTGCCCTCATCGCCTTTGCTGAAGCTCCCAGCGGCCGCTATGACGCAATCCACCTCGGCGCCAAGGTGAGACCAGGCAAGAAACCCTCGCAGATGACCCTTGCGGAAATCTACACCTGGATCGACCGCACGCCGGGCCAACCCCATGCCATCGGAAACTTCCAGATCATACCTTCAACCTTGCTTAATCTGCAGAAGCGTCTCGGCTTGCCTGACGGAGCCCGCTTCACCCGCGCGACACAGAACCGGATGGCAGCTCTCCTGATCTCTGACGCCGGGTATCAGAAGTTTGCGTCTGGCAGGATTTCACGCTCTGCTTTCATGGACAACCTGGCGCGCATCTGGGCTGGCCTTCCGCTGGCGTCCGGCAAGTCCGCCTATCATGGGTATGCCGGAAACCGCGCAACCATCACGCGGGTTTTCTACGTCGAACAGATGGAAAGGATCTTTGGCTCCGGAACAGCGCGGATCACTGCAGCTTCTCCGGTGGCCCAAGCAAAACCAATGAATGCAGGCTGGACACGGCTGGGGCAATGATCCGGATCATCACCAAAACACCCTTGATTATCGTACTGGCATTACAGGAGCGGGGTTCAACTCTTCCAGTTTTGTGCGGGCTTGAGACAGGCAAATGGGAAGCCTTCATAACGCAAAAGGCAGCTTTCCGAGCTTCTGAAAGATGGCGCTAAATGCGACATGCAGTCGGCCGGTTAAGTGCCTTGGCCGCCCTGTTGATGAATAATTTGAGTGGCAGTATCTGAACTTGTTAGCCGCGTCGCCAGACTGAGAACTGGTCAAGGCTTCGGAAAAACCCGCCCGATCTTACGCCGCATAAAAAGAGGAAATACACGGCCGCGAAAAGCCCTGACCAGACTCCGAAGATCGAGGCCCAGGATACGGTCAGAAAAAAGAGTGCGCTGTGTACAGTCAAATGCCCCTCCAAACCTCGGGATGCCCTGGACACATGCCGGGGCGGCTCTGACTGTAACAGGCTCCCGGTTAACAAATCCGGCCGGGACTTCTGCTGCCTGCGTTCCTCTTGTTTGAGGCTCTGGAACTGGGAACTGCTGATTCCAGGTGCCCGCATTTTGGCGAAGATATCAAAGCAGCGGGGATACTCCCCGCCGTACCGCGCTTTGGCGATGATGCCATCTTTGCCAACAGCTGCGATGCTATCGGAAGTGCGGCGTGTCAGGTCCACCCCGTCGGCGGAGATGCTGGCTTCAGCGAACTCTGTCTTCTTCAGCACAGATCCGTCTGCCTCCACCCAGGTGGTCTCGCTGCTGCTTTCGCGGGTGATGGAACCATCATGGCTGATCCGGATCGAAATGCCCGCCACCGCAACCGATACTGAATCTTCCGTCACAAGAACCCCGTTCCAGGCATCCGGGAAATCGCGGCGCAGGACAATCTTGTCCTGGCGCAGCTTGATTTGCACGTCCTGGTCCGTGTCCCCTGCTGCGCTTCTGACCACAACAAAGGCTTCCTGTTCGCTTGGATCATTGTGAAAACTTGCATTGGCATTCTTCGGCGGCCACACCTTCGGGGCTGCGCGCCGCGCGCCTTTCTGGTCCCGGTGGAAACCAATATACAGCTGGGCGGAGCGCCAGGTTTGGCGCAAGGAATTCACAAGTTCAGACATTGGTCTTAATCCTCAACAGAATGTGCGCGCACCGGACCAAATCGGGGTCCTCCAAGCGCTGCTAGTTTTGCTCAAATTCATTGTTGCAGGCGTGCCGACTGGCCTCGGCCAGTCAGCAGCCCAAAAGTTCATAGGGTATTGGCAGCACGGTTAGGACAGGCCCTTACCCCATGCAAGACAAGGTTCAGCTTACGCCTGGATGGCACCGTGATGACGCGCCTCCCGTGCGTAATCCACAAGCGGCTTCGACGGTGTCCAGTAAAGGTCGCGTTCGATCCTTAAGTCAAAGGGACCGCGGACTGCCACCAGTTCCGGGATGTACACGCTGCCCAGCTCAGGGCAGCCCATACCCAGATCACATAGACCGAAGGCGATATTTTTGTCTTCAGGATCAATCTCGCTGATAAGCCAGGTTGCAGCGCCCCACGGCGTGAATAGCTTGACCACTGGCTGCCGCGACATGTCCTCAGCAATCTCTCCTGCCCTCTCCCGTGCCGCAATTGCGCCGTTCTGCAGCAGTTTCTCTAATTGGCTTTTCGTAAACAGGTTCATACCCAACGTCTCCTTTGTGTCATGGCCATCGGGAGGTCCCCTTTGGCTCTGGTTTTGAGCAGAGCCCTGCAAGGGCGCCGTCTCTAAAACCTGACCCGCTGGCGAAGCGTGGGGGGTAGCAACTGCAACCGGAAACCGATGGGAGTGGTGCGGCCCGCAGGCGCAGCCGAGGACACGGTCCCGGCGGTTTCCGGTTGCGGGCGCGTGGGGGCAAAGCCCCCTAGCAATCCGTCGCAGCGGCGTTCGGCTTGCCCGAACCCCAAGACAAACAAGGAAAGCAGATTTCGCAGAAGCCGGGCAAACTGGCCCTTCCGTTTTCTTGCAGCAACTTGGCGCCTTGCCAGCGTGATCACCGCAAAGCTTGATAGTCAGTAATTTATATACTATTTTCTGACAAGGAGAAACGCCATGATCATGTCCAAGATAAAACAACGCATCATCGGGAAAGGCCGCGGGTCAATTTTCACGCCGACGGATTTTCTGGATATCGGATCCCGCGCGAGCGTGGACCAGGCTTTGTCGCGGCTGGCCGGCCAGGGTGTAATCCGCCGCCTGACCCGGGGACTCTACGACTACCCCAAGAAAAGCCAGCGCTTCGGTTTGCTGTCGCCATCTGCTGATGACATTGCAAAGGCAATCGCACGCAAGGACAATCAGATCCTTCAGCCCTCCCCTGCCATGGCCGCCAACCAGCTGGGCCTTTCCACGCAGGTGCCGTCCAAGCCGACTTATCTGACCGATGGCCCAACACGCACCAAGACAATCGGGCGGCAAGTGATCCAGTTTCGGAACGCTTGCTCCAAAACCCTTGTTGGAGCGGGCCAGAAGACCGGCGCGGTATTCCAGGCACTGCGCTATGTCGGGAAAGACCGGATCGATAACCACGTAATCGATAAACTGGCTCAGACGCTGGATAACCGTGACCGGGCCCTGCTCTCCAAACAAAGCAAGCACGTACCCGCCTGGATGCACCCTATCGTTCAGCAGATCGTCACGCAGGCCTGAGAATATGGAGAAGTTTGCCAACGACACTCCTGAAAACCGGGACGAAGCCTTTCAGGAAACCGCCGCGCAGCTTGGATTATCTAAGGCGATTGTCGAGAAGGATTTCTGGGTCTGCTGGTCTCTCAAACAATTGTTCGCCCTGCCCACCTTTGGAGATCATATGACCTTCAATGGCGGAACATCCCTTTCCAAAGCTTATGACGTAATCCACCGCTTTTCCGAAGATGTGGATCTGTCCCTCGACCGGACACAGTTTGGCTTTGACGGCGATCGGGATCCTGAAAACCCTGACCTATCCGGCAAAAAACAAAAACAGCTTCTCCAGGAACTGCAGGATGCGGCCGGAAAAATAGTCACCGGGCATCTTCTTGATGAAATCAAAACTGCATTTGATGCTGGTTTGGAGCAAGAGTTTTCACTGCAGGTTGACCGCAGTGATGCGCAAACACTGCTCTTCAGTTACCCATCAATCGCTGCATCGTCAGATAGTTACATTAAACCTGCGGTTCGCTTCGAATTTGGTGCACGGGGTGTCCACCTGCCTGCCGAAGACCGGAAGATTTCCCCATACCTGCACCAGGCCTTTCCGGATCTGCTGGACACTGGCGAGATTGAAGTGAAGGTTTTAGGTGTCGAGCGCACCTTCTGGGAAAAGGCAACAATCCTGCACATGCTCTACCATAAGGATACTGCCATGCCACTCGCTGACCGCATGTCTCGCCATTACTATGATATGGCTCAGCTTATCAGCCATGAAGCCAGATCCCGGGCGCTCAGCAGCCTTGATCTCCTGGATCAAGTTGCGCATCACAAGTCGGTCTTCTTCAAGGCAGCCTGGGCCAATTACCAAGATGCAAAACCGGGCACGCTGCGATTGATGCCCCAAAAAAACTCACAACCGCATTGCGCAAGGACTACGCTGGAATGCAGGAAATGATCATCGGACGAGCCCCTGACTTTGACGACATCCTGCACGCACTTGAAGGTTTCGAGGCTGAAATCAATAGCTGAGTACAACGACTAGATTCTGATTGAATTAGTATCCAGGTCTAAAGCCTGCAACTTGTAACAAATAACATTATATGCTTTGACGACGTCAAACCGAAAACACAGGTGAGACATGACGATAGATCTGAGCGGACTGAATGCGGCTGAACTCAATGCCTTGGCCAAAGAAATCGAAGCCCGCAGAGTTGAAGTGGAAAAAGAAGCGAAGCAAAACGCCTATTCTGAAATGCTGGCCATCGCCGACAAACACGGTGTGCCCTTCGAAGAGGTGATTGCGCTTCATGGCGCTAAGGGCCGAAAGTCCGGCGCAAAGGCACCAGCCAAATACGCCAATCCAGAAGACGCATCCCAGACATGGAGCGGCCGCGGGCGCAAACCAGCTTGGGTTCACGAAGCATTGAAAGCTGGCAAGTCCATTGAGGATCTTGAGATCTGAAGGCTCAGAGCCTTGGTTGCGCAATCCGACGCGACAATACACTGCCTCAAGAAAGATAGCGCACCGGCGGCGTTCAGCCGCCGTGCAACGTCTTGGCTAGGCTCAGGACACAAAGCCAGAATATGACGAGGGCTGCCAACGCGATTGCCGACAGAAAGACCTTGGGGCACCTATCGTAGCGGGTAGCCACGCGCCGCCAATCCTTCAGTCTTCCGAACGTGATCTCAATGCGGTTACGTCGTTTGTAGCGGCGCTTGTCGTATCGAACTGTCGTCTTTCGTTGCTTTCGACCTGGGATGCAGGCGCGTATCCCTTTGTCTTTCAGCGCATCTCGAAACCAGTTGGCATCATAGCCACGATCCCCGAGCAGCCAATCTACCTTTGGTAGGCTGCCAACGAGAGCACGTGCGCCGGTGTAATCGCTGACTTGTCCGGCAGTCACAAAGAGCTCCAGAGGACGCCCTTGGCTGTCACAGATGGCGTGCAGCTTTGCGTTCATGCCGCCCTTGGTCCGGCCAATCAAACGGCAACGTCCCCCTTTTTCACCGCAAGGCTGGACGCCGTGCGATGAGCTTTGAGATATGTTGCGTCGATCATGACCGTCTTCTCTTAACCATTATCAGCAGCCAAACCAATCAGCATCTCGGCGAAGATGCCCTTGTCGCTCCACCGCTTCCAGCGATTGTAGAGCGACTTGTGCGGGCCGTATTCCTTGGGCGCATCACGCCAGCGCAACCCGTTGCGGTTGATGAAGATAATCCCACTCAAGACCCGACGGTCGTCAACGCGTGGCTTCCCGTGGGACTTTGGGAAGAAGGGTTTCAGACGGGCCATCTGCGCGTCGCTCAGCCAGAAAAGGTCAGACATGTTCACCGCTCGCCTTGAGCACCGTGAATCACGCGGCCAAACGGAAATCAATGGGTCCTGAGCCTAGGCACGCGGCCTCGCGTCCGGCATGGTCGCCGCTAAGGCCCCGCAACAGCGGTCTGAGACCGGAGAAAATGCAAAACGCACCCTGGAAGGAGTACTGAGGCTACGCAGAAAGGAGCCGCCGGGAGGCCGTGCAAATGCCGCCATAAAGGATAAGCCGCACTGGCTATCCCTTTAAAATTATTAAGCATAATCAGGATTACCAGCTCAGAAGGGCGCACCGTACGGAGGCACATCCGCCCGGCTCCAAGTGAGGCTGACCGCCGGGCTAGGTTTTGCGCCCGCCCGGCGGTCCAGAGGTTTCAGCTGGCGTCAGAAGTGGACCGAGCGCGCGCCTGCAGGTTTTTCCAGCGGCGGCGCGAATTTGGTCAGGTCAATCCCTTCCACGGCAGACTTGTACTCTTCCATGCTGGGGGTTCTGCCCAGGATCGCCGACAGGACGACAACCGGCGTCGAGGCCAGCAGGGACTCGCCCTTCTTGTCTGCGCTGTCCTCCACGACGCGGCCCTGGAACAGGCGCGTCGACGTGGCCAGAACCGTATCGCCCTTGGCAGCCTTCTCCTGGTTGCCCATGCAGAGGTTGCAGCCCGGACGCTCCAGATACAGGATGTTCTCGTATTCGGTGCGCGCCTTGCTTTTCGGCATCAGGTCATCGAACTCAAAGCCCGAGTAGCGCTGCAGGATTTCCCAGTCGCCCTCTTCTTTCAGCTCGTCGATGATGTTGTAGGTCGGCGCCGCCACAACCAGGGGCGCGTTGAACGCCACCTTGCCGGATTTCTTCTCCAGGTTTTTCAGCATTTGCGCGACGATTTTCATGTCGCCCTTATGCACCATGCAGGAGCCGACAAAGCCCAGGTCGACCTTCTTGTCCCCGCCGTAATAGGACACGGGGCGGATGGTGTCGTGGGTGTAGCGCTTGGACACATCGGCGTTGTTTACGTCCGGGTCCGCGATCATCGGTTCGTCGATTGCGTCGAGATCAACAACAACTTCGGCGTAGTACTTGGCACTGTCATCCGGTGTCAGGGCGGGTTTTTCGCCGGACGTGATCTCGGCGATGCGCTTGTCCGCCTTGTCGATCAGCCCCTGCAGGGTGCCAGCCTCATTGTCCATGCCCTTGTCGATCATCACCTGGATGCGCGACTTTGCCAGTTCCAGCGAGCCCACCAAGGTTTCGTCGTTGGAAATACAGATCGAGGCCTTCGCCTTCATCTCCGCAGTCCAGTCCGTGAAGGTGAAGGCCTGGTCGGCCAGCAGGGTACCGATGTGCACTTCGATCACGCGGCCCTGGAACACGTTGTCGCCGTGCTGCTGCAGCATCTGCGCCTGGGTGGCATGCACCACGTCGCGGAAGTCCATGTGGTCCTTCATGCGGCCCTTGAACGTCACCTTGACGGACTCGGGGATCGGCATGGTCGCCTCACCGGTTGCCAGCGCCAGCGCCACGGTGCCGGAGTCGGCGCCGAAGGCCACGCCCTTGGACATGCGGGTGTGGCTGTCGCCGCCGATGGTGATGTCCCAGTCATCCACAGTGATGTCGTTCAGCACCTTGTGGATCACGTCGGTCATGGAATGGTAGACGCCTTTCGGGTCCCGCGCAGTGATCAGGCCGAACTTGTTCATGAATTTCATGAGCTTGGGGATGTTGGCCTGCGCTTTCAGATCCCATACGGACGCGGTGTGGCAGCCGGATTGATAGGCGCCATCCACGGTCGGCGAGATGACGGTCGCGGCCATCGACTCCAGTTCCTGCGCGGTCATCAGGCCGGTGGTGTCCTGCGAGCCGACGATGTTGACCTTAACGCGGGCGTCAGACCCTGCGTGAAGGACAGTGTCCCCAGTCACGCCCACGGCGTTCCTGTTAAAGATCTTCTCCACCGCAGTCAGGCCCTGGCCTTCATGCGAAACCACTTTGGACGGCGCAAAGACCGGTGCCGGCTCGACGCCCAGGGTCTCGGCAGCAAAGCTCTGCAGCTTCTTACCGAACACGATGGCATAGGAGCCGCCGGCCTTCATGAATTCGACCTTCTGCGGGGTGAAGGCAGAGGAAACGTCCGCCAGCTCTACGCCGGTCTCAGCGCTGCACAGCTTTTTGGTCTTGGTGTTGATCGAAAGCACGGTGCCCGTTTCGACAGAGTATTTCTGCTCCAGGATCGGGTTGCCGTCGTTGTTCAGGATCGGATTGCCGTCGGAATCCGTTTTCTTGACCCAGTTCTTCAGGTCGAGCCCGATGCCGCCGGTGACGCCAACGGTGGTCAGGAAGATGGGGGAGATGCCGTTGGTGCCTGCCACAACCGGCGCGATGTTCACGAACGGCACATAGGGGCTGGCCTGCTTGCCGGTCCACAGCGCGACGTTGTTGACACCGGACATGCGGGAGGATCCGACCCCCATCGTGCCCTTCTCGGCAACCAGCATCACGCGCTTGCCCGGGTGCTGCAGCTTCAGCGCTTCGATCTCCTGCTGTGCCTTCTCGGAGATCAGGCATTTACCGTGCAGTTCCCGATCCGAACGGCTGTGCGCCTGATTGCCCGGCGACAGCAGGTCGGTGGAGATATCGCCCTCAGCAGCGACATAGGTGACGACTTCAATGTTTTCGTCGATGTCCGGCAGCTTGGTGAAAAACTCTGCCTTCGCATAGCTTTCCAGAATGTCCTTAGCGATGCCGTTCCCGGCTGCATACGCCTGCTTCAGACGGTGGGTGTCCGCCTCATACAGGAAGACTTGCGTCTTCAGCACGTCGGCCGCTTGCCCGGCCACCGCGGCGTCCTCGCCAAGCGCCAGGTCCAGCAGCACCTCGACCGACGGGCCGCCTTTCATGTGGGACAGCAGCTCAAATGCGAAAGCGGTGGAGATTTCCGGAACCTCGGCCTGACCCAGGATGATCTCTTTCAGAAACTTCGCCTTGACCCCTGCCGCGCTCGTGGTGCCGGGCAGGGTGTTGTAAATCAGATAGTTCAGGGAATCGTCGCGGTGCGCATTCCCGGTGTCCCTGATTTGCGCGATCAACTCTTCAACCAGCGCGCCATCGTCGATGGGCTTGGGGTTCAAACCCTGCTCTTTGCGGGTTTCGATCTCATTCAAGTAGTCTGTGTAAAGGCTCATGGCTGTCCCGGCGAGTAAGCGTTAAAAGGAGCTAGCACCCTGGTTCCGGCAACCGCCGCCGCCACCCTGGATGCTATTTGTATGCCGCGGTATACGAAAAGATCCGGGTTTGCAATATGGCGGTGAGTGTCAAGTTGCCCCAGGTGCCCTGCCCCGGCGCAGCGCAGCGGGCACAAAGCCGGGCATCCGGCAGTGAATTGCCAGAGTGAAGTATTTTTTCAAACGTGACGAATCCACGCAGCGGCCGGAACGGTGAACTCCCTAAGGCAGCGGTGCCGGATCAAAGCTGCTCGCCAAAAGCTCCTGCACGACCGGGTTCGGAAACCGGCGCCGCAGGGTGATGGCGTAAAATGTCTCTCTGATCTTCGGATGCTCCTTGGCTTCCACCAGTCGGCCGGACGTCAATTCATCCTGCACCACAATCGGCGCCACCAGGGCCAAGCCGATGTTTTCCCGCGCCAGCAGACGCATCATCGCCATATCATCCACCTCTGCCGCAACCTGCGGACGCACCGACAGCCGGCTGGCCATGGCATCAAACGCGGTGCGCAGGGCATTGTCAGTAGTGGGCAGAATGAACGGGTGCGCAGCAAGCAGCTCGCGGATCGGGCATTCCGGATCGAACCGTTCCGGAGAGCCGACAATGCTGACGGCCTGTTCAGCAATCTGATGGGTTTCATAGGGCGCCAGACTGTCGTCCGGAGGCTCCCGGTTCATCAGCACCAGATCCAGATTGAGCGTCCCGAGCCCCTCCAGCAGTTCGGTAGGACTTCCGGACCGCAGGATCACCTCAACGTCCGTGCGCGCAAGAATTGGGCGCAGAAAACCGATCTGGAAATTGCGTGACAAAGTGGCAAGCGCGCCAACGCGCAAGGCCTGACGGGTGCGGCCTGCCTCTTGCAATGTGGCGACAAGCTCCTGCCCGGCAGCAAAAATCGCGTCTGCGTGGTCCAAGGCGATCCGGCCTGCTTCGGTGAGGTGCAACTGCCGGCCACGGCGTTCGAACAGCGCATGGCCAAGACGCTCTTCCAGCTGTTTGATCTGAACGGACAGGGCAGATTGCGACAGGTTCAGCTGCTGCGCGGTCCGGGTCAGATTCCCGTCGTGTGCAACGGCCCAGAAATAGCGCAAATGATGATAGTTCAGCGGCATGCCGTTCTAATTATTAGAACTATACCTATCAAACAATGAATTTTTTAAAACATGAAGCCTGCCCTATCTCGGTTTGCAGAGCGATTCCACCTGCTGAGACCGAGGAATTTGAACCATGAGCTACCTGTTACTGCCTTTTCTAAGCCCGCTCATCCTGCTGGCGACAGCAGTCTATGCGCGCCAGCACCCGGGCCGCCGCCCGGGCCTGCTGCCCAAGCTGGCGGAATGGGCAACGCTTGCCGCCTTTGCCATCTCAGCGGCTGCAGCCGGACTGCTTATTCTTGAAGGCCCAGGGACGTCCGCGCTAATTGGCCTGTGGGGGGCCGGGCTTTCAGTACGGCTGGACGCGGTCAGCGCCACGATGCTGGTGCTGGTAAGCTTCATCGGCTGGATCGTCATGCGCTACGCGGCCACCTACATGGACGGCGAAGCGCGCCAGGGGGCGTTTACCGGCTGGATGTCCGCCACCCTGGCCGCGGTCCTGCTGCTGGTGATGTCGGGCAACCTCATCCAGCTGCTGGCAGCCTGGGTGGCAACCAGCCTGCTGCTGAACCGCTTGCTCCTGTTCTACCCGGAGCGCACAACCGCCCGCCGCGCCGCGCGCAAAAAGGCTGTTGTTGCCCGTGCAAGCGAAATTGCGCTGGCAGGCGCAGTGCTGCTGTTGGTGCTGACCTATGGCACATCTGACATCTCCACGATCCTGGCCGCCGCGCAGCCCGGTCCGGCAACCGCCGCCGCAGTGCTGCTGATCGCCCTGGCGGCAGTGCTGGCCTCAGCGCAGTTTCCGGTCCACGGCTGGCTGACCGAAGTCATGGAGGCCCCTACCCCGGTTTCGGCCCTGCTGCATGCGGGTGTCATCAATGCCGGCGGCTTCCTCCTGATCCGCTTCGCCGATGTAATGCTGGCCGCGCCGGGCGTGATGGCGCTGCTGGTGATGCTGGGCGGGTTCACAGCTCTGTTTGGCGGGCTGGTGATGCTGACCCAGGCCGCAGTTAAGACCTCGCTGGCCTGGTCCACCATTGCGCAGATGGGCTTCATGGTCATGCAATGCGGCCTGGCGCTGTTCCCTCTGGCCCTGCTGCATATCGTGGCGCATTCGCTGTACAAGGCGCACGCCTTCCTCAGCGCGGGCGAGGCGGTCCGCAATGTCGCGGCCATCCGCCGCCCCGGCCCCGTCGCGGTGCCAAGCGCCCGCAACGTGCTGCAGGCCTTTGCCATTGGCATCGTGATGTACGGGCTGATCGGCGCGGTGTTCGGGTTTGACGGCAAGTCGGTCCAGGCGATAGCCCTGGGTGTGATCCTGATCTTCGGTGTCGCCTATATTCTGGCGCAGGGATTCGCCGATGCGGCCCCCGGCGCGCTGACCCGCCGCACCGTGATCTATGCCTCTGCAACATCGGTCAGCTACTTCCTGCTGCAATCGCTGGCCCAGCACATGACCGCCGGCACGCTGCCGCCGGCCCCCGCCCCGGGCCCGCTGGAATGGGCGCTGATCGTGCTGGCGCTGATCAGCTTTGGCGCGGTTGCCGTGGCTCAGGCCACCTTCCCGCTCTGGGCCACGCACCCGGCCGCCGCAGGCATGCGCGTGCATTTGTCCAGCGGGCTTTACGCAAATGCGATCTTCGACAGGCTGCTGGACGGCTGGTCGAAGCGGACAACCGCCTGAAACGGAGCGAGACATGTTTACCAAGCACGAAACCTACCCTGCTGCCCTGCTGGAATTTGTCGCCGAGGCGAACAAGGCGGTGAAAGCGATCCCGCCGCTGTTCCCGCTCTCCTCCAGCGTTGCGGTCAACCCCTTCCTTGGCCAGACCGGTGAACCCCTGGCGGTGGCGGCGGCACGCCTGGCGCGGGTCGCCGGCACCCGGATCACACCGGAGCGCGCGCATTGGGCGGCCAAATTCGACGCCGAAGAGATCGGCGTGGAGGACCTGCGCGATGCGCTTGCCAGTGCCGAAACCCGCTTTGGCCAGCCGGATCTGGAAGAGGTCAAGGCAGCTCTCCGGACCGAAAGCGCTCCGCTGAGCGCCCTGCCGACAGTGGCAGAGCTGGCGGCAGATGTGTCCGGCGTCGACTGGCCCGGGCTGATCGAGGAGCGGATCGGCGCCTGGGCGTCCAGCCATTTCGATCAGGGACAGGCCCTGTGGCAGCCCAACCGCACCGGCGGCGCGTTCAGCGCCTGGCGCGAATTCGCCTCCCGCGATCTGACCCCGGAAATCCACGGCCTCAAGGGCTTTGGCGCCTTTGTTGCCGCCTCCAACCGGTCCCACTGGCGGGCAATCGGGCGTGCCTCCGAAACTCTCGGCGTGTCGGCCGAGGCCGCTGAGACCGCCTACCACAGGTGGCTGATCACACTCGGCGGCTGGGCGCAGTATGCCCGCTATCTGCTGTGGCAGGCGGAACTGGACGGCCAGGCGGACAACACAGCGGCTGAGCTGCTGGCCATCCGGATGGTGTTCGACGAGGCGCTGTTCCACCTCTACCAGGACGAAATTGCCAGCCGGTGGTCGGAGGTTGCCGCGCAGCATGAAATGCCTGTCACCCCCAGCCAGGATCTGGTCATCGATGCGGTGCTTCAGGACGCCGCCGAGCGGGCGCAGCAGCGCAAGCTTTCCGGCGTCCTGGCCTCCCGCCAGCCGCGTCTGACCACGGGGCGTCCTGCCGTGCAGGCCGCCTTCTGCATTGACGTGCGCTCCGAAGTGTTCCGCCGGATGCTGGAAGCGCAGGACGCCGGTATCGAGACCATCGGTTTCGCAGGTTTCTTCGGCCTCGCCAGCGCACACCAGGCCGCCGGTTCGGACGTGATCGAAACCCGCGGCCCGGTCCTGCTGCAGGCCGGAGTGGCCTCCAAGGCCGCCGAACCGGACACCGCCGATCAGACGCGGCGCTATGCTGCGCGGGCCAAACGCGCCTGGGGGCGCTTCAAGCTGGCGGCGGTCTCATCCTTTGCCTTTGTCGAGGCGACCGGCCCGCTTTACGTCAGCAAGCTGCTGCGGGACTCGCTTGGCCGCCCGGCTGGCGCCAAGCCGGACCCCGCGCCGCAGCTTGACCCTTCAATCGGCCTGGAGACCCGCATCGGCATGGCGAAATCCGTGCTGTCCGCGATGTCCCCGACGCAGAATTTCGCCCGGATCGTGATGCTGACGGGCCACGGCGCCGACGTAACCAACAACCCGCATGAAAGCGCCCTGCAGTGCGGTGCCTGCGGCGGCCATGCCGGCGATGTGAACGCGCGCCTGCTGGCCGGGCTGCTGAATGACGCCCAGGTGCGCGACGGCCTGCAAGATGAAGGTATCAGCATCCCCGCCGATACGCTGTTCCTTCCGGCCCTGCACCATACCACCACCGATGCGGTCACGCTTTATGATCAGGATCTGCCCGGCCAGGACTGGAAGGCGGATGTGGCCCGGCTGAAGCGCTGGCTGGACGGCGCCGGGCGGCTGGCCCGCACCGAACGCGCCGCCAGGCTGCCCCGCGCCAAGGGGGAGGCGGACATTGCCCGCCGGGCCAGCGACTGGGCCGAGCTGCGCCCCGAATGGGGCCTGGCCGGATGCCAGGCGCTTATCGCCGCCCCGCGCCAGCGGACAGAGGGCGCGGACCTGTCCGGCAACACCTTCCTGCACAACTACGATTGGCAGGCCGACGAGGGCTTTGGCGTGCTGGAGCTGATCATGACCGCCCCGGTGCAGGTCGCCAGCTGGATCAGCCTGCAGTACTACGGCTCCACCGTGGCACCGGAGCTGTTCGGCGGCGGCAACAAGCTGCTCCACAATGTTGCGGGCGGCATCGGTGTGCTCGAAGGCAACGGCGGATCGCTGCGCCCTGGCCTGCCCTGGCAGTCGGTGCATGACGGGGACGGTTTCCAGCATGATCCGCTGCGCCTGTCCGTCATCATCGAAGCCCCGCGGGAGGCGATGACCGATATCCTGAAGCGCCACTCCGGTGTCCGGGAGCTGTTCGACAACCGCTGGCTGTCCCTGATTGCGATGGACAGCGAAGGCAAGCTGGCCTGGCGGTACGACGGCGGCCTTGAATGGTCGCCGTTCGAGCCTGAAGAACAAGGCGGCCGCGCAATCGCGGCGGAGTGACCACAGCGGGCGGCACGCCACTGGCATGCAACAAAACCCGGCAGGCGCGCTTGCCGGGGTTCACACGTGACGGGACAGCTGCTGCTGCGCGCAGTTATGGCGTTAAAAGGCTGATGCAGGGCTTATGACGCGTCAGGCGGCGCAGCCAGAGACTGCCGTGTCACGACGTGCGTGCTGATGCAAACCGGCTGACCTGCCGATGTGCCTTCGACCATCGCCACCAGTTCCCGCGCGGCCTTGCGGCCCATTTCGCGGTGCGGAACGTGTACGGTGGTCAGCGCCGGGCTGACAATTCCGGCCAGCTCAATGTCGTCGAAGCCGGTGACGGAGACTTGCTCAGGCACCGCAATGCCCATCCCTTTCGCCTCGCGCAAGGCGCCGGCCGCGAGCACGTCATTGCCGCACATCACCACAGTCGGGCGCGGATCCAGCGCCATCAGCTGGCGGAACGCCTCTGCCCCTTTGTCGATTTCATACGGGGTTTCGATCAGAGTAAGCGCACTCTCCCCCAAGCCGGCCGACCGCAACGCCTGCCTGACACCCAGCACCCGGCTCAGCGCCCGGTCGTTGCCCTCTGTCACGCCTGAAATCATCGCAATCCGGCGGTGGCCCGCCGCGAGTACGCTGTCCGCCAGCGCGCGCATGGCGCTGGCATTGCTGAACCCGACAGAGGGCCGCATCGCCTCCGGCTCATAGGACCATGCGACCAGCGAAGGGACCTGATGCCGGTCGAGGTAGTCGTAAATCTCCGGGTCGCGTTCATGCCCGATCAGCAGCAGCCCGTCGGCGCCGCGCGCCACCAGGGTGCGGATCTGCTCGCGTTCGGCCTCTGGATCATAGGCCGAGCTGGACACCAGCAGCGTATAGCCGCGCTCCCGCAGCTCATCCTGAAAGGCCTGCAGCCCGCGCGCAAAAATTGCATTATCCATGGTTGGAATGATCGCGCCGATGGTGAAGCTGCGCTTGGCCGCCATCACCCGGGCGGCGAAATTCGGGGTGTAGCCCAGTGATTCGACCGCCTGCATAACCCGCTGGCGGGTCGCCTCGATCACCCGTTCCGGTGAATTCAGGCAGCGCGAAACAGTCGCGGTCGAGACGCCTGCCTCCCGTGCAACATCGTTAAGTGTCGGAGCTGAGCGGGTTTTTCCCATGTCACGCCTGTCGTTCCATCGCCCCTGTCTTAGCACAAAATCCAGCAGTTGCCATCCATCAATGTAAGCGCTTGCATTATCGATGTAAGCGCTTACAAATAGTGTTGGGATCAGAAAACGGGATCTAACGATGTTTCTCTTCGCTGCCGTTGCCGTCTTTGCCGTGTTTTTTGCCAATGTTGCCCTGGGCGCATTCGGCGGCGGCGGCTTTCTGAGCGATGTGGGAGAGATGCTGGTTCTGTTTGCGGCGTCGGTCCTGTTCGTGGCCGCGATCCTCAAGCGGGAGGCTGACCACAAGAAAAAGAGCGGCAGCTGACGGATTTCCAAGGGAGGAAGACGATGACGACTGACAAGGATGGCCTCAAATCTGCTGAGCGCCGCAATTTTCTGAAACTGGCTTCGACCGGCTCCTTCACCGCGGCGCTGGTGGCGGGTGCAGGCGGTGTCCTGTGGTCGTCGGAGGCCGCCGCGCAGACCGCCAAGGAGGAGAAAGAGCGCGAGCGTGCGGCGGAGCATATCATGACCGTTGCCACCGCCTACGTGCTGGGCGCGTCGCGCAGCTATCCGATCATGCAGCTGGACCTGAAGGAAAACATCCAGAACGCCACCAACGGCAAGATCTACGTCAAGCTGGCCCCCGGCGGCCAGCTGGGCGCGGGCGGCGCGCTGGTGCAGAAAGTTCAAGGCGGGACCATTCAGGCGGCGCAGCATTCGCTGTCGAATTTCGCGCCCTTCGCCTCCACCGTTGATCTGATCAACATGCCCTACCTCTGCGGCTCCAACCAGCGTTTCACCAATCTGGTGACTTCTGACTTCTGGAAGGCCGAGGTCCACCCCAAGGTCGAGGCTGCCGGTTTCAAGGCGCTGTTTTATGTGAACATCGACCCCCGTGTTGTGGCCGTGCGCAAGGGCGGCAACGCGGTAATGGCGCCGGGCGATATGGCGGGTGTGAAATTCCGGGTACCGGGATCGAAAATGCTGCAGCAGTATTACCGCATGGTCGGCGCCAACCCCACGCCGGTCGCCTGGGGCGAGACTCCCTCGGCGATCAAACAAGGGGTGGCAGATGCTCTCGACCCGTCGGTCGGCGCGCTTTATGTCTTTGGGTTCAAAGACATCCTCAGCCATGTGACCTTCACTCAGGCGGTGCCGGACAGCCAAGTCTATTCCTGCAACCTGGAATGGTTCAACGCGCTGCCCGCCGATGTGCAGGACGGCGTGATGTGGGGCTCGGAAATGACCGCGCATCAGAACCTGTCCAAGGTGCCCTCCGCCCGCGCCTATGCAATGGCGGAACTGACCAAGGCAGGCGTCGAATTCCACTCGCTGAGCGATGACCAGCTGGCAGAGTGGAAAGACGCAGGCGGCTACCAGCGCAGCGAATGGGATTCCTTCAAGACTGAGCTGGCCGGGTCGATGGACAATTTCGCCAAGCTGGAGGAGGCCGCAGGCACCCAAGGCAAATACTTCGTCCACGACGCCTGACCGCCGCAGGGGCGCGCGCCGGACACCGGCGGCCGCCCGCTACCGAAACCGCCGCTTCTGCAGCAGCCCGCCGGGCTGACTGCGGGGGTGTGCCTGAACACCGGGAACAGCGATGGAAATCCTGCGAACGATAGACAAGAACGCGGAGCGCTGGCTGCTGTTGACCTTCTACGTGATGCTGGTCATCACCATGGCGATCGAGGTGATCCGGCGGGAGCTGTTTGCTTTCTCCTCGATCTGGGGCGAGGAGATCGTCCGCTATTCCTTCATCTACCTGGCCTGGATCGGCGCCGCAGCTGCGGTCAAGGAACGCGCGCATATCCGCATTGATGTGCTGATGCACTACCTCGGCCCCCGGCCCAAGGCGCTGCTCTACATCTTCGGCGACCTGGTGATGTTCATCGTCGCGCTGGTGGCGCTTTACTGGTCGTTCGAGACGGTGCTGGTCTCCGCCAAGTTCGGATCGGTCAGCCACGGGCTGCGGATTTCGATGGTGTGGTTCCTGATGGCGGTGCCCGCGGGCTTTGCCCTGATGATCTGGCGCCTGCTGCAATCCTTCCTGCGCGATTACCGCAGCCTTCGCGACGGCACACCCGTCTTTGAAGGCGACAAGCTGTTTGATTGAGGGGCTGAGGGATGCTGTGGAATTCACTCAATCAGACGGTCGAGCTGGGCTGGGACTTCTACCTGCCAGTGATCATGTTCGTGGCGCTGATCGCGCTGGCGGTGCCGGTCTGGGCCGCCATCGGCGCAGCAGCCATCACCATGCTGGTGATGTCGGGCGACCTGCCGCTCAGCGCTATCGGCGAAAGCCTGTTTACCGGTATCGACGCCTTTGCGCTGACTGCGGTGCCGCTTTTCATCCTGACCGGCGACGTGCTGGTGCGCACCGGGCTCAGCAAGAAATTCCTGGATGTGGCCGAGGCACTGACGTGCTGGACGCGCGGCGGCTTCGGCTCCGCCACGGTGCTGGTCTGCGGCATGTTCGCGGCAATCTCCGGCTCTGACGCCGCCGGTGCCGCCGCTGTGGGCCGGATGACCATCAACCGGCTCGTCGAAAGCGGCTATCCCCGCCCCTATGCCTGCGCACTGGTGGCGGCGGGCGCCTGCACCGGCATCCTGATCCCGCCCTCCATCGCCTATATCATCATCGGCCTGGTGCTGGGCATCTCCGCCTCCACCCTGTTTCTGGCGGCGCTGATCCCGGGCCTTGCGATCCTGGTGTCGATCCTGATCACCAACATCATCATGAACCGCCTTTATACCTATGAGACCGGCGGCAACATGGGTCTGGGCGAATGGCTGGGCAACCTGGGCCACTCGCTGAAATCCGGCTGGTATGCCTTCATCGTGCCGGGCATCATCTTCTACGGTATTTTCTCCGGCCGCTTGACCCCGACCGAAGCCGGCGCCACTGCCGTGGTCGTCACCATCCTGATGGGCTTCTTGCTCGGCACGCTGAAACTGTCGGATTTCCCGGCGATGCTGGTCAGTTCTGCCAAGGTGAACGGGGTGATCCTGCCGATCATCGCCTTCTCCGCCCCGCTGGCAGAGGCGCTGGCCATCATGGGTGTGCCGCAGGGGTTTGTGACCGCGGTGACCGGGCTGACCGATGATCCGGCGATGCTGATCCTGTTGATGATCTGCATCCTGATCGCCGCGGGCTGCGTGATGGAAACGACGCCCAACATCGTGATCCTGGCGCCGATCCTGAAGCCGCTCGCGGACAACATCGGCATGAACGAAATCCAGTTCTGCATCATGATGATCACCGCTTTGGGCGTGGGCTTCATCACCCCGCCGCTGGGCCTGAACCTGTTCGTCGTCTCCGGCATCACCGGCGAGTCCATTCTCAAGATCGCCGCCCGTGCCGTGCCCTTCGTGCTGACCATGCTGATCGTGGTGCTGCTGATCGCCTACTTCCCGCCGATCTCGACCACGCTGCTTCCTGATATCTACAAGTAGGACCCCCTGAAAATGACCCGAGAATACCTGAAAAAGGCTGCCCTGACCCCCAAGTCGGATGCCTCTGAGACCCACAAGATCGTGCAGGGCATCCTGGACGACATCGAGGCCGGCGGCGATGCCAAGGCACTGGAATATGCCGCCAAGTTCGACCGTTACGAAGGCAACGTGCTGCTGACGGCGGAGGAGATCGAAGCCGCCTGCGCCCTGGTGCCGGAGAAGCTCAAGGCCGATATCCGGTTTTCCCATGACAATGTGCGCCGCTTTGCCGAATTGCAGAAGAGCACGATGCAGAACGTGGAAACCGAAATCTCCCCCGGCTTCATCACCGGGCAAAAGGTAATCCCCGTGGATGCGGCGGGCTGCTACGTGCCGGGCGGGCGCTACAGCCATATCGCCAGCGCCATCATGACCGTGACCACCGCCAAGGTGGCAGGCTGCAAACACATCACCGCCTGCTCGCCGCCGCGCCCGGATACCGGCGTGGCCCCTGCCATCGTCTATGCCGCCCATATCTGCGGCGCTGACAAGATCATGGCGATGGGCGGCGTGCAGGGGGTCGCGGCGATGACCTTTGGCCTCTTTGGCCTGCCCAAGGCCAACATCCTGGTCGGCCCCGGCAACCAGTTCGTGGCGGAGGCCAAGCGCATCCTGTTCGGCCGCGTCGGCATCGACATGATCGCAGGCCCCACCGACAGCCTGATCCTGGCCGACAGCACGGCGGATGCCCATATCGTCGCCACCGATCTGGTGAGCCAGGCAGAGCATGGCTACAACTCGCCGGTCTGGCTGGTGACCAACGACCGCGCCCTGGCCGAAGAGGTGATGCGGCGGGTGCCGGATTACATCAACGACCTGCCCGAAGTGAACCGCGAGAACGCCACCGCCGCCTGGCGCGACTATGCCGAGGTGATCCTGTGTCCGGACCGCGAGGATATGGCGGCCTGTTCCGACGAATACGCGCCCGAGCATCTGACCGTGCAGGCAGAGGATCTGGACTGGTGGCTGGAGCGGCTCACCTGCTACGGCTCACTGTTCCTGGGCGAGGAGACCACGGTTTCCTACGGCGACAAGGCGGCGGGCACCAACCACGTGCTGCCGACCTCGCGCGCGGCCAGCTATACCGGCGGGCTCAGTGTCCACAAGTACATGAAAATCGTCACTTGGCAGCGCGCCACCCGTGAAGGCTCCAAGCCGGTGGCGGAGGCCACGGCCCGCATTGCCCGGCTGGAGGGGATGGAGGGCCACGCCCGCGCCGCGGACGTGCGGCTGGCCAAGTATTTCCCGGATGAAACCTTTGACCTGACCGCCAATGGCTGACCCGCGCACCCTGTTCGATCTGACAGGCCGGACCGCCTGCATCACCGGCGCCAGTTCTGGCCTGGGGCGGCGGGCGGCCATCGCGCTGGCCGCTGCCGGGGCGCAAGTGGTGGCGGTGGCCCGCCGGGCAGAAGCCTTGGAAAGCCTCTGCGCGGAGATCGGATCGAATGCGGCCTCCGTTGCGGCAGATGTGGCGGACCGCAGCGCGCTGGATGCGCTGCGGGCGGCTGTCGCGGCTCCCTTCGGGGCGCCGGACATCGTGATCCACGCGGCCGGCGTCAACACCCGGCAACCCGCCGATGAGGTCACCGCCGAGGGCTGGGACCAGACCCTGGCGCTAAACCTCTCGGCGCCCTTCTTCCTCAGCCAGGCTCTGGTGCCTGCGATGAAGGAGCGGGGCTGGGGGCGGATCGTCAATTTCGCCTCCCTCCAGACCACCCGCGCCTTCCCCGGCGGCATCGCCTATGGCGCCAGCAAGGGCGGCATAGGCCAGCTGACCCGCGCCATGGCAGAGGCCTGGTCGCCCTTTGGCATCACCGCCAATGCCATCGGACCGGGCTTCTTCCCGACCGAGCTGACCCAGGCGGTGTTCGGGGATGAGGCCCGCGCCGCCCGCAATGCCGCGCAGACCTGCATCGGCCGCAACGGCCGGCTGGAGGATATCGACGGGCCGCTTCTGTTCCTGTGCTCCGAGGCGTCGGCCTATGTCACCGGGCAAATCCTGATGGTTGATGGAGGGTTCACGGCGAAATGAAAGCCTTGGTTTATGAAGGGGTTGAGACGCTGGCGTTCCGCGACGTGCCGATGGCGGCGGGCCGCGACGGCGAGCATCTGATCCGTATCCAGGCCTCCGGCATCTGCGGCTCGGACATGCACGCCTACCTGGGCCACGACAGCCGCCGGCCCGCACCGCTGATCCTGGGGCACGAGGCCGCGGGGGTGATCGAGGACGGACCGCAGGCGGGCCGCCGGGTCACCATCAACCCGCTTGTCACCTGCGGCAGCTGCGCCGCCTGCACATCAGGGCGCGAAAACCTCTGCGCCAGCCGCCAAATCATCTCCATGCCCCCGCGCGAGGGCGCCTTTGCCCAGTTCGTGGCGATGCCGGAGCGCAACCTGGTGACGGTGCCCGAAGATGTGCCGCTGGCAAAGGCCGCCCTGGCCGAGCCGCTGGCGGTCAGCTGGCACGCCGCCCGGCTGGCGCTGGAGGCGCTGCATCCGGCGATGGAGCGCCGCGCGCTGGTGATCGGCGGCGGTGCCATCGGGCTGGCGGCCGCGCTGGCTCTGCGCGCGATGGGGGTGGAGGACGTCACGATCCAGGAACCCAACACCGCGCGCCGGGCCTTTCTGGCAGACCGCTGCGGCCAGAAAGCCGTTCCCGAGTTCCAGGGCATGGTGCCGCTGGTGATCGACGCCGTGGGCTATGCCGCCACCCGCGCCGCCGCCTCAGCAACCGCTGCGCCGGGCGGGGTGATTGCCCATGTCGGTCTGGGCGAGGACACCGGCGGTTTGGATATCCGCCGCATGACCCTGCAGGAGATCACCTTCATCGGCACCTACACCTATACCGCGCAGGACTTCCGCGACACCGCGCAGGCCATTTTTGACGGCCGCCTCGGCCCGCTGGACTGGCCGGAAACACGGCCGCTGTCGGACGGCGCCGCCGCCTTCCGCGACCTGCGCAGCGGTGCGGTGGCGGCGCCCAAGATCATCCTCGACCCCTGGGCCTGAGCCCGCGCCCCAAACAAACGGAGAGCAACCATGTATGACAATATCCTGGTTCCCATGGCCCTGGATCACGGGGTGTCCGGAACAACGCTGAAGGCCGCCGCCACCCTGTGCAACCCCGGCGGACACATCACCGCGCTGCATGTCTACGAGCCGCCGCACAGCTCTGTCACCGCCTACCTTGACGAAGACACCGTGCGCGAAGGCTACGACAAAGCCCGCGAGGCGCTGGCCGAAAAAACCGCAGGCCACGGCAATGTCACGGCAGAGATCGTCAAGGGCCGGTCCTACCGCGCCATTGTCGAATACGCCGAACAGCACGGCATGGACTGCATCATCGTCGGCTCCCACAAACCGGGGCTCAGCGACTTTTTCCTCGGTTCGACAGCCGCCCGCGTGGTCCGCCACGCGCCTTGCGCGGTGCATGTCTGCCGCACCTCCTGACCCCGAAACAAGACCCCCGAAGCAAAGGCAACCGACCATGAATATCGACAAGAGGATCGCTGACGATCTGGCGGCCAACGGCGTCTCCTTCGTCACGACCGTGCCCTGCAAGCAGCTGGCCGGCGTGATCGAGGAGATCGATCAGCGCGACGACATTTTCCATATCCCCTCCAACAAAGAGGACGAGGGCATGGGCCTGTGCGCCGGCGCCTGGATGGGCGGCAAGCGCCCGGCCATCATCATGCAGAACACCGCCATAGGCGTCACCATCAACACGCTGGCGACGCTGATCCAGTACTACCGGATGCCGCTTCCGATGCTGATCTCCTATCGCGGCGAACTGCGCGAGCCGGTGGCCTGCCAAGTGGAAATGGCGGTGCATACCAAGGCGCTCCTGGCCCAGCTCAACATCCCGACCTACCACTTCCATTGGCAGAAGGATGTGGAGGAATTCGACAACATCCTGAAATACACCTTCATGTGCAACAAGCCCGTTGCCATCCTAACTGACGCCAACTTCTGGGGAGGCTATGGCGACCAATGATCCGTTCCGAAATCCTGAAAGAGATCGCGCCCATCCTGCGCAATGAACTGGTGGTCTGCAACATCGGCATTCCGTCACAGGAGCTGCACGCAATCGACGACCAGCCCACCAATTTCTACATGCTGGGCACCATGGGGCTTGCCTCCTCCATCGGGCTTGGGCTGGCGCTGGCGCAGCCGAAACCGGTGATCGTGATCGACGGTGACGGCTCGATCCTCACCAACCTCGGCACCTTGCCCACCATCGGCAACAACGCGCCCTCCAACTACATCCTGATGATCGTCGACAACGGGTCCTATGGCTCCACCGGCGACCAGCCGACCTACACCAGCCAGCGCACCGATCTCGCCGCCATGGCCCGCGCCGCCGGCTGCGCCCGGGTGGTGGAGGTGCAGGACAAGGACACCGGCCCTGCCCTGGAAGAGGCCCTGGCCAGCGGTGAAGCCACTGTGCTGGTGGTCAAATGCGACAGCGGCAACGCCAAGATGCCGGTGATCACGATGGACCCGGTGGTGATCCGCGACCGCTTCATGAAGGCCGTGGCCGGCTGATGGCCGCAGGCGCCATCCATTCGGCCGAGGACGCCCGCCGCCTGGCCCGGCGGCGGCTGCCCTGGATGGTGTTTGACTATATCGACGGGGCCGCCGGGCAGGAAACCGGGGCGGCGCGCAACCGCGCCGCGCTGGATGCCATAACCCTGCGGCCCCGTATCCTGCGCGATGTCAGCCGCCGCTCGCTGGCGGTCCGGGTTTTTGGTGCCGAGGCAAACCGGCCCTTTGGCATCGCCCCTATGGGCATGTGCAACCTGTCGGCCCCGGGCGCCGATCTGATGCTGGCCCGGCTGGCGGCGCGCTACCGGGTGCCGCATGGAGTTTCCACCGTTGCGTCGACCCCCTTGGAAACCATCATGGAGGCGGCAGAGGGTTACGCCTGGTTCCAGCTGTATTTCAGCGGCGACGGCTCTGGCACCTTCAAGTTGGCCGAGCGCGCCCGCGCGGCGGGCTATCAGACGCTGGTGCTGACGGTTGATGTGCCGGAGGTAGGCCGCCGCCCGCGCGAATTGCGTCATGGCTTCAAAATGCCGTTCCGCATTGGCCCGTGGCAGTTCCTCGATTTTGCCCTGCACCCGCGCTGGTCGCTGACCACCCTGCTGAAGGGCAAGCCGGTAATGGCGAATTTCGAGATGGAGGGCTATGCCTTCGACCGCACCGAAAGCCGGGCGCGCGCCACCTGGGACACGCTGGCAAGGCTGCGTGATCTCTGGCCCGGCAAGCTGGTGGTAAAGGGCGTGCTGGACGTCGCGGATGCGCAGACGCTGGTTGCTGCGGGCGTGGACGCGATCCAGGTCTCCAGCCACGGCGCCCGGCAGCTGGAAGCAGCGCCTGCCCCGATTGAGATGCTCAGTAAAATCCGTTCGGCGGTAGGGCCGGACGTGCCGGTTTTCTACGACAGCGGCATCCGCTCTGGCGAGGACGTGCTAAAGGCGCTGTCAACCGGGGCGGACTTCACCTTCCTTGGGCGGATCCTGCAATTTGCCATAGCCGCAAGGGGCGAGGCAGGGCTGGAACAGCTGTGGGAGGCGCTGAGCGAAGAGCTGAGCATCGCCATGGCGCAAACCGGATTGACGTCATTGTCAGCTGACAATTTTAAGGCACGAGCATAGCCGCATACAGCCGGGCTGCAGGATTTCCTCAGAAAAACAAAGTTTTGACCGGCAACTCGCCCCCCCGCATAACGCAGGGCGGCAAGCAACCGGTGCAAATGCAGGCCCGCTCAGCCGGGCGCGCCTTCGACAATGACGATATTGGCGATGCCGGCGCCCTCACGGTGCGCTTTGGCGGCCTGGTATTCCGGCGAGTTGTAGCAGCTGAGCGCGGCTTCCATCGAGTCGAACTCGATCACCACGTTGCGCGGATGGCCATCGCCCTCCATCTGTTCGCAAGCGCCGCCGCGGGCAAGCACGCGGGCGCCGAATTTCTTGAACGCCTCCGTCGCGCCTTCGGCGTAGTTCTTGTAGGGGTCGGGGTTGGTCACGGTGACGTGGGCAATCCAATAGGCTTTGGGCATGCGGGCTCCGCTTGTCTGAAGGGGAAACCGGGGCGGCAGGCACCGCCCCGGCCAAAGGTTACTTGTTCAGGATCTTCGACAGTACCAGATAGGCGGCACCGGCCACGAACAGGCCAACGAACCAAGCGTAAGTGTAGATCGTGGCAAAGAAGTCCGAAGTGCCCGCAGTGATGCCGACACCGGCCAGGAAGCCCGGCAGGTTCGGCAGGATGCCGATCACCAGCGCCCAGACACCGGCCCAGTTGGTGCCGTTGCTGCCGGAGTAGATGCCGTTCATCTTGAACAGGTCGGCCACTTCCAGCTTGGTCTTGCGCAAGAGGTAGTAATCCGCCAGCATCACGCCGGCGATCGGACCCAGCAGCGCCGAATAGGCGATCAGCCAGCCGATGATGTGGTTCACCAGGACCCAGGGGAACATGGCGATGCCGATGCCCGCGGTGATGTAGCCGCCGCGCTTGAGGTTGATCTTGCTCGGCGCCAGGTTCGAGAACCCGTGCGCCGGCGCAACCACATTGGCCGCCAGGTTGGTGGTCAGCGTCGCCACGATCAGCGCAAACAGCGCGATGATCACCGAGAACCCGCCCATCTTCTCAGACAGCTGGATCGGATCCCAGATCGCCTCGCCATAGATCACCACGGTGGCCGAGGTCACGGCGGAGGCGATAAAGGCAAACAGCGCCATCGGGATCGGCAGGCCGACCATCTGGCCCAGCAGCTGGTCCTTCTGGCTTTTGGCGTGGCGGGTGAAGTCGGGGATGTTCAGCGCCAGCGTCGCCCAGAAACCGATCATGCCGGTCAGGCTCGGCCAGAAGACAACCCAGAACTGGCCTTCCTGCGGCTGGCCCGGGTCAAAGGCGCTGGGGGTCGACAGCATCTCGCCAAAGCCGCCTGCGTTCACATAGGCCCAAGCCAGCAGCGCCAGACCCATCGCCAGCAGGAACGGGGCTGCGTAGGTCTCCAGCCAGCGGATCGACTCGGTGCCGTTGGCGATGAAGTAGAGATGCAGCGCCCAGAAGGCGAGGAAGCAGATGAACTCACCCGCGCTGATGCCCAGCACCGGCAGTGCTTCACCGGCCAGCGCGCCGCCAGTCAGCGTGTTCAGGATCACAAAGATCGCCGAGCCGCCGACCCAGGTCTGAATGCCGAACCAGCCGCAGGCGACGACGCCGCGGGCCACCGCCGGGATCTTGGCGCCGGTCGGCCCGAAGGAGGAGCGCAGCAGCACCGGGAAGGGAATCCCGTATTTGGTGCCGGCATGGCCCACCAGCACCATCGGGATCAGCACGATGGCGTTGGCCGCCAGAATGGTCAGCACCGCCTGATCCCAGCTCATGCCGGAACCGATCAGGTAGGACGCCAGCAGGTAGGTCGGGATACAGACCACCATGCCGACCCAAAGCGCGGCAATTGCCAGCCAGTCCCAGGTGCGTTCCGCCGCCGTCGTCGGCAGCTGGTCCTCGTTATATAGTTCGGGGTCGATCCCGGTGAGATCCACCCGCGGCGGCGCCTCGGCGCCGGGCGCGGAATACCCGCTTGTTATTTCAGCCATTTTGAGTTTTCTCCCTGTTATGTGGCTTCTTTCGCTGCCTGCTTCTGCGGCAGGCAACACATGCAAAAGTCCCCGGCCTGCGCCGGGGACCATGATCAGACGCAGGCCGGCATGTTTTCAGCCGAGCGCACAACCTGGCGCGGCGCGGTGACCTCTTTCCACTTGGACAGCGCCTTGTTGACCTCAGGGTAGGCGGGCCGTTCGACAAACCGCCCGTGCCCCGGGGTGGCGCAGACAGTGCCGTCGTCCACCGCCACCTCGCCGCGGCTGAGGGTATAGCGCGGCAGGCCGGTCACCTCACGGCCCGCGAAGACGTTGTATTCCACCACCGACTGCTGGGTCTCGGGCGAAATCGTCTTGGTTTTCTTCGGATCCCACACCACCAGGTCGGCGTCGGAGCCTTCCACGATCGCTCCCTTGCGCGGGTAAATGTTGAGGATCTTGGCGATGTTGGTGGAGGTCACGGCGACAAACTCGTTCGGGGTCAGCCGCCCGGTGTTGACACCCTCGCTCCACAGGACCGGCATCCGGTCTTCCAGACCGCCGGTGCCGTTCGGGATCTTGGTGAAATCGTCGATGCCGGTGCGTTTCTGATCCACGGTGAAAGCGCAGTGGTCGGTGGCGACCACCTGCAGCGAACCCGCCTGAAGGCCGGCCCAGAGGCTGTCCTGATGCGCCTTGTCGCGGAACGGCGGCGACATCACCCGCTGCGCGGCGTGGTCCCAGTTGGGATGGCGGTATTCGCTCTCATCCAGCACCAGATGCTGGATCAGCGGCTCGCCAAAGACACGCATGCCCTTCTGGCGCGCCCGGCGGATCGCCTCATGCGCCTGCTCGCAGGAGGTGTGCACCACGTAGAGCGGCACGCCCGCCATGTCGGCGATCATGATGGCGCGGTTGGTGGCTTCGCCCTCGACCTCGGGCGGGCGCGACAGGCCGTGGCCCTCGGGGCCGCGAATGCCGTCGGCCAGCAGTTTCTGCTGCATGGTGGCCACCACATCGCCGTTTTCCGCATGAACCATCGGCAGCGCCCCGAGCGCGGCGCAGCGGCGGAAGCTGTCAAACAGCTCGTCATCGTCCACCATCAGCGCGCCCTTGTAGGCCATGAAGTGCTTGAAGGAGTTGATGCCCAGATCAACGACCTGCTGCATCTCCTCAAACACCTGCTCGCTCCACCAGGTCACCGCCATGTGGAAGGAATAATCGGCGCAGGCGCGTTTCGACTTGGCGCGCCAGGCCTCCAGCGCCTCCAGCATCGACTGGCCGGGGCTGGGCAGGCAGAAGTCCACCACCATGGTGGTGCCGCCGGCCAGGCCCGCGCGGGTGCCGGACTCGAAATCATCCGCCGAATGGGTGCCCATGAAAGGCATCTCCAGATGCACATGCGGGTCGATGCCGCCGGGCATGACATAGCAGCCCTCGGCGTCCAGCACCTTGTCGCCGTTCAGGCCGGTGCCGATCTGCACGATCTTGCCATCCTCGATGGCGACATCGGCGGCATAGCTGCGGTCGGCGGCCACAATGGTGCCGCCCTTGATCACGGTTCTTGCAGTCATAGTCTTCACTCCACGACTTCTGCGGTTTCCAGCACGGCGTGCAGCAGCACATCCGTCCCTGCCGCTGCCCACTCACGGCTGATTTCCTCATCCTCGTTATGGCTGAGGCCATCGACACAGGGGCACATCACCATGGCGGTAGGCGCAACCTTGTTGATCCAGCAGGCATCGTGACCGGCGCCGGAGATGATGTTGCGGTGCGAATAGCCCAGCTTTTCGGCGGCGCTGCGCACGGCAGAGACGCAGGTCTCGTCAAAGGTGACAGGATCGAAATGGCCAACCTGCTCGATCTCCAGGCCAAGTTCCAGCTCCTCGGCGATTTTCGCCGCACCTTCGCGGAGGCGCTTCTCCATGTCCGCTTGCGTGTCGAAGCTGGGCGAGCGGAAGTCGATGGTGAAGACTACCTTGCCCGGCACGATGTTGCGGCTGTTAGGGTAGTAGTCGCAGTGACCCACGGCGCCGACCGCGTCGGGCTGGTGGCTCATCGCGATCTCATGCACCAGATCGGTGATCCGCGCAGCGCCCAGGCCCGCGTTACGGCGCATCGGCATCGGGGTGGAGCCGGTGTGCGCCTCCTGCCCTGACAGCGTCACCTGAAGCCAGTTCAGGCCCTGGCCATGAGTGACGACGCCGATGTCCTTGCCCTCGGCTTCGAGGATCGGACCCTGTTCGATATGCAGCTCGAACATCGCGTGCATCTTGCGGCTTCCCACCGGCTCGTCGCCGACATAGCCGATGCGGGCCAGCTCCTCGCCGAATTTCTTGCCTTCCGCATCTTCGCGCGCATAGGCCCAGTCCTGCGTATGAACGCCCGCAAAAACACCCGAGGACAGCATCGCGGGGGCAAAGCGGGTGCCCTCCTCGTTAGTCCAGTTCACCACCACGATCGGGCGGCGGGTTCGCAGCCCCTGATCGCGGATCGAGCGCACCACCTCAAGCCCCGCCAGCACGCCAAGGACACCATCGTATTTGCCGCCCGTGGGCTGGGTGTCCAGATGGCTGCCCATCATCACCGGATCCAGATCCGGCTCCGCGCCTTCAAGCCGGGCAAACATGTTGCCCATGCTGTCGACGCCAACCGTCATGCCGGACTCTTCGCACCAGCGCTTGAACAGGTCACGGCCTTCCTTGTCGGCATCGGTCAGCGTCTGGCGGTTGCAGCCGCCGCGCAGGCCGGGGCCTTTCTGCGCCATCTCCATCAGCGTGTCCCACAGGCGGCTGCCGTTGATGCGGGCGTTGCTTTGCACGTCTTTCATGTCTTTCTCCCTGTTCCGCCCCTGCCCCGCGCCATTGGGGCGCAAGCCAGGGGCAGGCCCTTACGCGATGAGCGACTCGGCCAGAATGCCGATCAGCTCGTCGATTTCTTTCTTTTCGATGATCAGCGGCGGCGACATGGCGATGATATCGCCAGTGGTGCGCACATGCGCGCCCTTGTCCCAGGCGCGAAGGTAGGTGTCGAAGGCCCGCTTGGTCGGCACGCCCGCCACCGGCTCCAGCTCCACCGCACCGACCAGGCCCGCGCAGCGGATGTCCTTCACATGCGGCAGCCCCTTGAGGCTGAACAGCGCATCAGCCCAATAGTCCTCCAGCGACGCCGCACGCTCGAACAGTTCCTCCTCGCGGTAAGTGTCCAGCGCCGCCAGCGCCGCCGCGCAAGCCACCGGGTTGCCCGAGTAGGTATAGCCGTGAAACAGCTCGATCATATGCTCGGGGCCGGTCATGAAGGCATCGTGGATTTCGCTGCTGATCATCACCGCGCCCATCGGGATCACCCCGTTGGTAAGCCCCTTGGCGGTGGTGATCATGTCCGGCTCGACGCCATAGTAGTCGGCGCCAAACGCGCGGCCCAGACGGCCATAGGCGGTGATCACTTCGTCGAAAATCAACAGGATGCCGTGCTCCCGGGTGATCTCGCGCAGGCGCTGCAAGTACCCTTTCGGAGGCAGGATCACCCCGGCGGAACCCGCCATCGGCTCAACGATCACCGCGGCGATGGTCTCACCCCCGTGCAGCTCGATCAGCCGCACCAGATCCTCCGCCAGCTCCGCGCCATGCTCCGGCTGGCCCTTGGTAAAGGCGTTGCGCTCCGGATCATGGGTGTGGCGCAGGTGGTCAACCCCGGTCAGCAGGCTGCCGAAATGGCGGCGGTTGTTGACGATGCCGCCGACCGATATGCCGCCGAAATTGACCCCGTGGTAGCCCTTCTCGCGGCCGATCAGCCGGGTGCGGCCCGGCTCGCCCTTGGCCTTGTGGTAGGCCAGCGCGATCTTCAGCGCGGTTTCCACCGATTCCGAACCGGAGTTGGTGAAGAACACATGGCTCAAATCGCCCGGCGCCAGATCCGCCAGCCGCGCGGCCAGCTCGAACGCCTTGGGGTGGCCCATCTGGAAGGCCGGCGCGTAGTCCAGTTCGGTGACCTGCTTCTGCACCGCCTCGGTGATACGCGGCGCGGCGTGGCCTGCATTGACGCACCACAGGCCCGCGGTGCCATCCATCACCTTCCGCCCGTCCGTGGTGGTGTAATACATGCCCTCGGCCGAGGCGACCATGCGCGGCGACTGCTTGAATTGCCGGTTGGCCGTGAACGGCATCCAATAGGCGTCCATGGCGTTTGCGCGTTTTGGATCAGTGGTCATATCCAAATCCTTTTCTTGAGAGTGTTCAGGCCGCAATCTGGTTCAGCAGCGTATCGAGGCTCTGCTTCGCATCGCCGTAGAACATGCGGGTGTTTTCCTTGAAGAACAGGGGGTTCTCGATGC
>NZ_CEYXRG010000031.1:0-31448 GCF_982940295.1 Leisingera sp. | reverse complement strand
AGCCGGAGTTCACCGCCTCGACGTTCTCGGCACCCAGATCCGCCTTGGCAACGCCACCGTTCATCTTCATCGCGCGCACGGTGGCGACCAGCACCACAGCCGACGGCGCGATGCCTGCCTTGCGGCACTTGATGTTCATGAACTTCTCGGCGCCGAGGTCCGCGCCAAAGCCTGCTTCGGTCACCACGTAGTCGGCGACTTTCAGCGCGGTCTTGGTGGCGATCACCGAGTTGCAGCCATGCGCGATGTTGGCAAACGGGCCGCCATGCACGAAGGCAGGGTTGTTTTCCAGGGTCTGCACCAGGTTCGGCTGCATCGCGTCCTTCAGCAGAACGGTCATCGCGCCTTCGGCCTTGATGTCGCGGCAGTAGACCGGGGTCTTGTCGCGGCGGTAGGCCACGATGATGTCGCCGAGGCGCTTTTCCAGGTCCTTGAGGTCGTTGGCCAGGCACAGGATCGCCATCACTTCCGAGGCCACGGTGATGTCAAAGCCGGTTTCGCGCGGGAAGCCGTTGGACACGCCGCCGAGCGAGGCAGTGATCTGGCGCAGCGCGCGATCGTTCATGTCGACGACGCGGCGCCATGCGACGCGACGCACGTCGATCTCGCACTCGTTGCCCCAGTAGATGTGGTTGTCGATCATCGCCGACAGCAGCGAGTGGGCCGAGGTGATGGCGTGGAAGTCGCCGGTGAAATGGAGGTTCATCTCCTCCATCGGCACCACCTGGGCGTAGCCGCCGCCTGCGGCGCCGCCCTTCATGCCGAAGTTCGGGCCGAGCGATGCTTCGCGGATACAGATCATCGCGTTCTTGCCGATCCGGTTCAGCCCGTCGCCCAGGCCCACGGTGGTGGTGGTCTTGCCTTCGCCTGCCGGGGTCGGGTTGATCGCGGTCACCAGGATCAGCTTGCCGTCTTCGCGGTCCTGCACCGAGTTGATGAACCGCTGGCTCACCTTCGCCTTGTCGTGGCCGTAGGGCAGCAGATCGTCATTGGAAATCCCGATCTTCGCACCAATCTCCTGGATCGGCTTCTTCTGCGCCTCACGCGCGATCTCAATGTCACTCTTGTAGCTCATGGCCTTCTCCCTGCTGCCATCCGTTCCGGTTCACGCCCCGCAGCAGAAGTTGATTGCGAGGCAAGATATATTCCTATTACTCAATTTATTTTCCTGCGCGTCAACACCTTCCTGAACCGGTTTCCCTGAAAAACAGGAGGTTTCCGGCGATTCCGCCGCCAATCGGAAACAGGCGGATTTCACCCCGGGTGAAAGCGGCGCATATGCGGCAGGCGCTGCCGCAAATAAAAAGGGCCCGGGCAGAACCCGGGCCGCAGATGTCCGGCCAATAGGCCAGAGCGGGGAATCAGATGTCCAGCGTGTTGTCCTTCTCCCAGCGGGAGAAGTGATTGACGAAGGAGTTCCACTCCTGCTCTTTCATCTTCAGGTAAGCGGCCGAGAATTCCTCGCCCATCATTGCCTTCAGACCGTCGTCCTTGTCGTAGAAGCGCAGCGCATCCAGCATGTTGAGCGGCAGCTTCGGCGCGTCGGTGATGGTGTGGCCCTCGGCGTACATGTCGATGTCGTGGCGCGGGCCGGGGTCGGCCTTGGACCGGATGCCGGAAAGGCCGGCTGCAATGATCACCGCCTGCAGCAGGTAGGGGTTCACCGCGCCATCGGGCAGGCGCAGTTCAAACCGGCCGGGGCCGGGCACGCGCACCATATGAGTGCGGTTGTTGCCGGTCCAGGTCACGGTATTCGGCGCCCAGGTGGCGCCCGACATGGTGCGCGGCGCGTTGATGCGCTTGTAGGAGTTCACCGTCGGGTTGGTGATCGCCGCCAGCGCCGAGGCGTGCTTCATGATGCCGCCCAGGAACCAGCCGCCCTGCTCAGACAGACCCAGTTCGGCAATCTGGCCTTCGCCCTTGTCGGCGGCAAAGACGTTGGTGCGGGAATCCTTGCCGGGCGCATCCCAAACCGAGATGTGTGCGTGGCAACCGTTGCCGGTGAGGCCCTCGACCGGTTTCGGCATGAAGGTCGCGCGGTAGCCGTGCTTTTCCGCCACCGACTTGGTCATGAACTTGAAGAAGCTGTGCTTGTCGGCAGTCGACAGCGCGTCGTCGAACTCCCAGTTCATTTCGAACTGCCCGTTGGCGTCCTCGTGGTCGTTCTGGTACGGGCCCCAGCCCAGGTCCAGCATGTAGTCGCAGATCTCGCGCACCACGTCATAGCGGCGCATCACCGCCTGCTGGTCATAGCAGGGCTTTTCAGCGGTATCGAAGGGGTCGGAGATCTCGTCGCCTTCCGGGGTCAGCAGGAAGAACTCGGCCTCGATGCCGGTCTTCACGTGCAGGCCCTCGCTTGCTGCCTCCTTGATCAGGCGGCGCAGCACGTTGCGCGGCGCCTGGGCCACGTCCTCGCCTTCCATGACGCAGTCAGCCGCCACCCAGGCGACCTCCGGTTTCCACGGCAGCTGGATCACCGAGGACGGATCCGGCACCGCCAGCATGTCCGGATGTGCGGGCGTCAGGTCAAGCCAGGTGGCAAAACCGGCAAAGCCGGCCCCGTCTTCCTGCATGTCCGCGATCGCCTGCGCCGGCACCAGTTTGGCGCGCTGGCCACCGAACAAGTCGGTGAAGGAGATCATGAAGTATTTGACGCCTTTTTCTTTTGCGAAAGCAGCCAGATCTGTCGTCATGGTCCTACTTCCTTTCCCTGTTGAACGTATTTCAGAAATGGGGCGCAGACTGTTGCCAGCCGCGCCCCGCCAATCATCAGAACCCAGCTTTGCCCGGGTACCAGTCGGTGCCCGCCAGCGGCACCCGCGCCATGGCGGCGGCCTCCATGGTCAGGGCGCACAGATCCTCGGGTTCGAGGTTGTGCAGGTGGTTGTGACCGCAGGCGCGGGCGATGGTCTGCGCTTCCAGCGTCATCACCTTGAGGTAGTTGCGCAGGCGGCGGCCCGCGTCGACCGGGTCCAGCCTCTTCATCAGCTCTGGGTCCTGGGTGGTGATGCCGGCCGGGTCGCGGCCCTCGTGCCAGTCGTCATAGGCGCCGGTGGTGGTGCCCAGCTTCTGATACTCGTTTTCCCATTTCGGATCGTTGTCGCCCAGCGCGACCAGCGCCGCGGTGCCGATCGCGACCGCATCTGCGCCCAGCGCCATCGCCTTGGCCACGTCCGCGCCGGTGCGGATGCCGCCGGAAACCACCAGCTGCACTTCGCGGTGAACGCCCAGGTCCTGCAGTGCCTGCACGGCAGGGCGGATACAGGCGAGCGTCGGCAGACCGACATGTTCGATGAACACATCCTGGGTGGCGGCGGTGCCGCCCTGCATGCCGTCCAGAACCACAACGTCGGCGCCGGCCTTCACTGCCAGTGCGGTGTCATAATAGGGGCGGGTGCCGCCGACCTTGATGTAGATCGGCACCTGCCAGTCGGTGATCTCGCGCAGTTCAAGGATCTTGATTTCCAGGTCATCCGGGCCGGTCCAGTCCGGGTGGCGGCAGGCGGAGCGCTGGTCGATGCCTTTCGGCAGGGTGCGCATTTCTGCAACCCGGTCAGAGATCTTCTGGCCCAGCAGCATACCGCCGCCGCCGGGCTTGGCGCCCTGGCCGACCACGACCTCAATCGCGTCCGCCTTGCGCAGGTCATCCGGGTTCATGCCATAGCGGGACGGCAGGTACTGGTAGACCAGTTTGGAGGAATGGCCGCGCTCTTCCGGGGTCATGCCGCCGTCGCCGGTGGTGGTCGAGGTGCCCGCAGCGGATGCACCGCGGCCCAGGGCCTCCTTGGCGGGGCCGGACAGCGCGCCAAAGCTCATGCCGGCGATGGTGATGGGGATATCCAGTTCAATCGGCTTCTTGGCGAAACGGGTGCCCAGCGTCACCTTGGTTTCGCATTTCTCGCGGTAGCCTTCCAGCGGGTAGCGCGAGATCGAGGCGCCAAGGAACAGGAGGTCATCGAAATGCGGCACCTTCCGCTTGGCGCCGCCGCCGCGGATGTCGTAGATCCCGGTGGCCGCTGCGCGGCGGATCTCCGCATTGATCGGGTTGGAGAATGTCGCCGACTGGATCGGGACGGTACGGGGGATGTTATTGCTATCCATGTCTTTTGATCCCTGTCCTTAGTACGCTTGCGCGTTGTCGACGTCGAAGTTGTAGAGCTTGCGGGCGGAGCCGTAGCGCTTGAACTCTTCCGGCTTGGCATCTGCGCCGGCGCGGGCCAGCAGATCCTTGAGGATCTCGATGTGCTCGGGGCGCATTTCCTTCTCAACGCAGTCGGCGCCGAGGCTCTTGACGCTGCCGCGCACGAAGAACCGCGCCTCATAGCAGCTGTCGCCCAGCGCATCGCCGGCATCGCCCAGCACAACCAGGTTGCCCGCTTGCGCCATGAAGGCGCACATATGGCCGATGTTGCCGTGCACCACGATGTCGATGCCCTTCATCGAAATACCGCAGCGCGAGGAGGCATTGCCCTTGATCACCAGGAGGCCGCCATGGCCGGTGGCGCCGGCATACTGACTGGCGTCGCCCTCGACGATCACGGTGCCGGACATCATGTTCTCCGCCACGCCGGGGCCGACGGAGCCCTCGACCTTGACGGTCGCCTGCTGGTTCATGCCGGCGCAGTAGTAGCCGGTGGAGCCCTTGACGGTGACTTCGATGGGCGAGTTCAGACCCACGGCAATCGCATGGCTGCCCTTGGGGTTAACGACTTCCCAGGCAGTCTTGTTGGAGCTGCCATTGAGTTCCTGCAGGGCCGAGTTCAGACCGCGCAGGCCATTTGCTTCAAGATCATATGTCTGCATCTTAGTGGTTCCAGAAGTAAACGGTTGCGGGTTCGGGCTCCCAGACGCGGGCCTCTTCGATGCCCGGCAGGTTCACCAATGCGCGGTATTCGGACCCGAACGCCACATACTGGTCAGTCTCTGCCATTACGGCCGGCTTACAGGCGATCGGGTCGCGGACCACGCCAAAGCCGTCCTTGGTGCCGACCACAAAGGTGAAGAAGCCATCCAGGTCCTCCAGGCTGCTTTCCAGCGCCTCGCCCAGCGATGCGCCGTTCTGCATCTTCCAGGTCAGATAGGCAGCGCCCACCTCGGTGTCGTTCTGGCTTTCGATCCGCACACCCTCGCGGCGCAGCTTGCGGCGCAGCGAATTGTGGTTGGACAGCGAGCCGTTGTGCACCAGGCACTGGTCGGAGCCGGTGGAGAACGGGTGTGCGCCCTCGGTGGTCACGGCGGATTCGGTGGCCATACGGGTGTGGCCGATGCCGTGGCTGCCGCTCATGCCGCGCACGTCGAAACGCTCGGCCACTTTCTCCGGCAGACCCACTTCCTTGTAGATCTCAATGGTGTCGCCTGCGCTCATGACGCGCATGCCGGGGCGCAGTTCGGCCAGCGCGCTGCGTGCCTCCTCCTCCTTGCCCGCGGGCAAGTCAAGGACCGCATGGGTGTCGATCACCCGGATCGACACATCGGCGCTCAGCGCTTCGGCCAGCGCGCCGTCCAGGCCGTCAAAGGCCTCGTCCGGTGCATCGGACTGGACGGTGAGCTTGGCCCGCCCATCGGCGTCCGCGCCATAGATTGCAATGCCCGCACTGTCGGGACCGCGGTCCGTCATGGTGATGAGCATATCGGTGAGCATATCGCCCAGTTTCGGCTCTAGTGATTTGTCTTTCAGAAAAAGACCGACAATCCCGCACATGGGTGTGCCTCCTGCTTTTCATCTCGAATCAAAGCTAGCAGTTTGCGATCCACCGTTCAACTCTTATGAAACTTATTTTCCTTAGAAGGAAAGAAAGGCGCGCCGGACTGGCGCGCCTCTGACCGGATCAGGTCAATACTTTTCAAGCAGATTGTGGATTTTTTCCGTATCTCCCATCCGCTTGGCCTTATCCAAATGGGCGCCTTCGCGGACAAACTGGATCCTGTGCCAGGCAATCCAGAAGACCACGCCCAGGACCACCATCAGCCCCTCTGATCCCTGGAAGGGATAGACTGCCCCAACCTCTGCCAGATCCACTGCCCAGCTGTCGTAACCGATCGTAGACATTTCAATTCTCCTTATTCAGCCGGAACGCCGCCACCATTCAGAGCAGCCTTGTCGGCGGCAATGATTTCGGCTTTGGCGTCTTCGTAGGCATGGTGTTCGGCGTAATCGAGGCCTTGCAGCTCAACCTCTTCGGGGATGCGCAGGACGCCGGCAGCTGCCTGCATCTTGGCAATCACAAAGCCCGGCAGCCAGCCCAGCACACCGAACATAATCACCGCGCCGATGGTCTGGCCGACCGGGTTCACGGTGGCGAAACCTTCATACGGCGAGCTCGGCGCGCCCCACAGCAGGAAGCCAGCGATGATCAGGCCGACGATGCCGGAGTAGCCATGCACGGCAACGGCGCCCACCGCATCGTCGATCTTGAAGGTGCGCTCGACCCAGTAGTGCAGCTTGTAAACAATCACGACACCAACCGCGCCGACCAGCATCGCCTGGATCGGGTGATACAGATCGTTGCCCGCAGAGGCGGTGATGATACCGGCCAGACCGCCGGAGAAGGTCCAGAACGCATCGCCCTTGGACACCACATAGGCCGCCATCAGGCCGCCGGACAGCGACATCAGGAAATTGAAGGTGATCGCGGACAGCGAGGTCGGCGCCAAGTAGATATTGGTGGCCGTCCAGGTCTCGCCGGTCAGCAGCCCGCCAATACCGTCGGGGGAGATCACCGGAATGTTGCAGGCTGCATAGAAGCCCCAGAAACCGGAGTAGATCAGGAAGATTCCGATGGTCAGCATCCAGGGGTTATGCGGCGGGATATCGCGCGGTGTGCCATCGGCGGCAAACTTGCCCAGCCGCGGTCCCAGAACCATGATCACGCCCAGCGCGTAGCCGCCGGCAATCGCATGGATCACGCCGGACGCATAGGCATCGTGGTAGCCCAGGTATTTGACCATCCAGCCTTCGGCGTGCCAGCCCCAGGCGGCGTCGATGATCCAGAACACCGAACCGATCATCACCGCGTGCACCCACAGGGCGGAGGAGCGGATTCGTTCGATCACTGCCCCCGACACGATCGAGGCGGCGGTCCAGGAGAACAGCAGGAACGCTGCCCAGAACACGCCGGTGATCCGGTCGGACAAGTTGGTACCCATGTTCTGCGACCAGGGCAGGTTTGCAGCACCTGCGTCATGGTTCAGCCCGCCGAAGAACGGGAAGCTGGGGAAAGCCCAGTAGATCCACCAGCCGAAAAAGAAGAATGTCACCGTGACCAGCGGAATGATCATGATGTTCTTCATCAGTGTGTGCATGTGATTGCGGTGGCGGCTGGCGCCGACTTCATACATGCAGAACCCCACGTGAATGAGGAACATGAAGACAACCGTCACCCAGTAATAGAACTCGGTGAACACGGTTGTTAACGCGTTCAGATTACCATCCAATGTTTTGCCCTCCTGTTGGCAGTGCTCCCGGGGCATTTTTGCCTCTTGGGAATATTATTTTCCTTTATTCTGGGTCTCGGGATGCGAATCTGTCAATAATCATGTGAAAGTTTATTCACTCGCAGGCAATCCGGTCCGCTCCAACGCGTTTTCCGGCCTTCCTCTCCACCCGCCTTAGCTCCGCGTCTCCAACGGCTTAGCGTGGCCAGCCCGTGCCCGGCAGCCGGCCCCATTCCGGCCCGAAACAGCGGCCAAAACCCTATGAGAACCGCTTGTTTGCGGCAGAATCACGCGATTCTCCGGCGCGGAAATCACCTGATTCTCACTTTGAACGGGTCAATTGGCAGCGCCCGCAACCTCAAGCCTGCTCATAAAAAGACCATTTCAGGCCAGTCCGTGCCGCAAAGCCGTGAGGAATCGGCCTTTTAGGCAAAATCTTTTTCCTGGCAGGAATATTCATTGACACAGAGCCCCCCCTTTTGGCTAACTGGACCAGACCAAAGGAACCAAATCAAGAATTTTGGTCCGCACCAATAGGGAGACACGCGAAATGGCCATTATCTGGCGGACTTCAGCACTGGCACAGCGCCACAAGGAAATCGGCGGCGAGCTGGAAGATTGGAACGGCATGGGAACCGCCTGGTTCTACGACCACACTCCGGAGCGCGCCAAAGCAGACTATGAGGCGATCCGCACCAAGGCGGGCCTCATGGATGTGTCCGGCCTGAAAAAAGTCCACGTCGTGGGTGAACACGCAGCCCAGGTCATCGACCGGGTCACCACCCGCAACGTCGAAAAGATCATGCCGGGACGCTCCACCTATGCCTCGATCCTGAACGATCAGGGCAAATTCGTGGACGACTGCATCATCTACCGCCTGTCGGTGAACAGCTGGCTGGTGGTGCACGGCACCGGCACCGGCATGGAGCAGCTGAACACGGTTGCGGCCGGCAAGAACTGCTCGGTGATCTTCGACGACAACCTGCACGACATGTCGCTGCAGGGACCCGTTGCGGTGGACTTCCTGGCCGAATACGTGCCCGGCATCCGCGATCTGGCCTACTTCGGCATCATCCAGACCAAGCTGTTCGGCTGTCCGGTGATGATCTCGCGCACCGGCTACACCGGCGAGCGCGGCTATGAGATCTTCTGCCAGGCCAAGGACGCCGTCCACCTGTGGGACAGCATCCTGGACAAGGGCAAGGACATGGGCATCGTTCCCGTCCAGTTCTCCACCCTCGACCTGCTGCGCACCGAAAGCTACCTGCTGTTCTATCCGGGCGACAACTCCGAGACCTATCCGTTCGACAACGAGACCTGCGGCGACACGCTGTGGGAGCTGGGCCTCGAATTCACCGTCTCCCCCGGCAAGACCGGCTTCATCGGCGCCGAAAACCACTATGCCGCCGAAGGCAAGGAACGCTTCAAGATCTATGGCGTCATGCTGGAGGGCAAGATCCCCGCAGACGAAGGCGCGGACCTCTTGCAGAACGGCGAAAAGGTCGGCGTGGTCACCTACGGCATGTACTCGGAGGTGAACAACCACAACGTGGGCATCGCGCGGATGCCGGTAGCCTGCGCCAAGCCGGGCACCAAGCTGACCGTCCGCAACGGCGACGGCACCGAGATTGCCGCCACCGCTGAAGAGATGCCCTTCTACGACAAGGACAAATCGATCCGCACCGCAAAGGGCTGATCCGGATCCCGGGCGTCCCCATCCCGGGGGCGCCCGCTTTCGTTCACCCGGACTGCAGGAAAAGCGACCCACATGTCTAAGACCGAATTCCCCCCTTCAATCACCAGCCGCCCGGTATACGGCGAGCTTGAGGCCCGCGCTGGCAGCGGCCACCTGATGATCGCCGATGCCGAAGGCGCCGAGGCGATCCTTGATCTGGCGAAATCCGCGGACAAGGACTTCTGGGCCAAGGCCCACATCATTTACATCCCCAAGAATACCGGCACCAAATACAGCAGCCAGCTGGAAGAGCTGGGCGCTGGCCAATACTACGCAGGCCCCTCCTATGAGGCTGCGCAAGGCCGCATCCGCCGCGCCCTGCTAGACTGCCACATGGGCACCCAGGTGTACCTGACCGGCACCGAAAGCCTGATGGGCCAGGCCGCAGCGGAAGCCGCCGCGGCAGGTATTCCGCACACCGCGATTCAGACCGAGCACCGCGGCTCCACCGCACGCCGCATGCAATGCGTGCACTGCAAGGGCATCACGGAAGACGTCACCACCGATCCCTTCGAATGCAGCCACTGCGGCCTCAGCCTGTTCGTGCGCGATCACTATTCGCGCCGCCTCGCCGCCTTCCAGGGCGTGCGGGTGGATGCCGAAGACCCGGGCAACATCCCCGAGAAAGTGGAGCTGTTCAAATGAGTGCTGGCACCGCAAAACTGAATGTCACCGTGGCCGAGGTCAAACCGATCAACGACCTGGTCACCCGGTTCAAATTCGTCCGCACCGGCGGCGGCGACCTGCCGACCTTCTCAGGCGGCGCCCATACCGTGGTCGAGATGCAGGACGGCGATATCACCCGCCTGAACGCCTATTCGCTGATGTCCAATCCGGCCGACCGCGGCGCCTATACCATCTCGGTGCGCCGCGACGACCAGGGCCGCGGCGGCTCCAAATTCATGCACAGCAAGGTCAAAGAGGGCATGGAGATGGTGATCTCCAACCCGGTCAATCTGTTCTCGCTGGACCTGCGGGCAGGCAAGCACCTGATGCTGGCAGGCGGCATTGGCATCACCCCCTTCATGGCACAGATGCATCAGCTGACCATGATGGGCGGGAACTTCGAGCTGCACTACGCGGTCCGCACCGCCTCGCTTGGCACCTACGCCAAGGAGCTGTCCGAGCGCTACCCGGGCAAGGTGCACGTCTACCATGACGACCAGAAAGAGGCGATCGACCTCAAGACCCTGCTCGCCAACCAGCCTCTGGGCACCCATGTCTATGTCTGCGGCCCCAAGGGCATGATCGAATGGGTGCATGGCACCGCAGAGGAAATGGGCTGGCCGCGCGAGGCCGTGCATTCCGAGGAATTCCTCGCCCCCGCCTCCGGCAAACCGTTCGAGGTCAAATGCGCCGTGTCGAACAAGGTGGTTCAGGTCGGCGAGCATCAGTCTCTGCTGGAAGCACTGGAGGCAGCCGGCATCGACGCCCCCTACCTCTGCCGCGGCGGCGCTTGCGGTCAGTGCGAGACCAGTGTCATCGGCTATGACGGCAAATTCCTGCACTACGACCACTGGCTGACCGACGAGCAAAAGGCCGGCGGCAAGCACATCATGCCCTGCGTGTCGCGCTTTGAAGGCAAGACCCTGGTTCTGGATCGCTGAGGAAAGAAAAATGACTATCCAATTCAACGACGAAACCTTCTACGGCGACTTCACCTTCAAGAACTCGGACTGGGCAATCAAACGCTTCCCCTTCCCGTTCCACGAAGACAGCTACATGTACTCAGTCAACATGGAGCCGCACAAATCCTACCGGCCCGGTTCGGTATTTGAGCGCACCTTCGACGTGGACGAGCACTACGTCTCGGAAATGAAGGACCGCTCCCGGGTGCTGGCCAATGACCCCCTGCGCTGCCAGTCGCTGCCGCATATGACGCTGGCAGGCTGGGATCTGGTCGAGCTGATCATGGAGGCCAAGGCGGCCGAATACCCGGACTTGTTTGAGCTGCACAAGGACGGCAACCGCTGGCGCTGGATCAACAAGCCGCTGGGCATAGACGACACTTTCACCTTCCTGGATGAAAGCACCCTTCCCTACGGTCCGATGGAATACATCACCCGCCAGACCCAGGGCGACTTTGCGGTGCTGGATCAGCGCGACGACAACCTGTGGATGGACGCCGGCATGGTCACCACCCAGGCCGACTGGTCGCTGGACTTCGACATCGGCATGAATTTCTTTGAATGGCACGCTCCGGTGCCGAAGGCGCATGAGATGGGCATCTTCGTGCGGGCGCTGAAGTTCCTCTTGAACATCCAGCAGGGCCAGCCCGCGCGCCGCCTGAACTGGACGATGACAGTCAACCCGCTGCTCGACACGAGCCCCGAGAACTACCACAAATGGGGTGTGATGAAGCAGGGGCTGACGATGGACAACATCGGCGAGAAACAGCACCTGCGGGTCGAGCTGCAGACCTTCTTCCGCCTGCCGCGCTCCAACGCGCTGGTGTTCCCGATCCGCTGCTACCTGATCAGCTTCAACGATCTGGTAACAGTGCCGAAATGGGCCCGCCGCCTGCACCGGGTGATCCGCGACCTGCCGGAGGAGCTGGCGACCTACAAGGGCTTCATCGACAACCGCCCGCTGATGGTGGAATGGCTCTCGCAGTATGACGATGGCAGCCCGACCTCGGACGGTATCTGGCCCGACGACGATTGATCCCGAGCGGACCTGGCGGGCCGTCCCTACCCCCTGTCACTAAGGCCCGCCTCACTGACTGCCGTTGCCCCTGGCTCCGGCAGTTTCTTTTTTGCAGAGGCAGAACGCAGCCCTCCCGCCCCCGCTTCAGACGGCAGGCTGCGCCTGCCCCCTGCGCGGCGTTGGGCCAGGCAGCGCGCTTTGCGCGCTGCGGGCGGCACCCGCAAGGCTTGCCGCAGAACGCAACCGCGCCGCGCGTCGCGCGGCGCCAGGCCCAACTGTGCAGAGGCATCTTCAGATGCCGCGAAGCAGGCGGGAGCGCCCCGCCGCGCCTCAGCTCGATTGCGGGTAGGAAATGATCGACAGGTAGCGTGCCGGCAGTTTGACCAGGCTCTCCGGTCCATGCGGCGCATCGGCGTCGAAAAACAGCGTATCGCCGGGCTTCAGCGGAAACACCTTGTCGCCGTGCCGGTAATCCACCTCACCTTCCAGCATATACAGCATCTCGATACCGTCATGCTGGAAGGTCGGGAAGACATCCGACTCCTCGGTCAGCGTGATCATGTAGGGCTCAACCATCACGCCCGAGGCATTGGCGCCAAGATGGCCCAGCAGCTGATACTGATGCCCGGCCCGCGTCCCGGCCCGCTCGGTCTCCACCCCCGCGCCCGACTTGGTGTGCACCGCCTCGCGGGTCTCCTCAAAGCGGCGGAAGAAGGAAGTGATCGGCACGCTCAGCGCATTTGCCAGCAGCTGCAGCGTGGTCAGCGACGGCGAGGTGTTGCCGTTCTCGATCTTCGACAGCATCCCGATCGACAGGCCGGTCAGATTGGCCAGATCCGCCACCGTGATACCCTGCTGCCGCCGGAACGACCGCACTTCGCGGCCGATCGCCACTTCCAGGACTTTTTCCGAGCCCTCTCGGACACGATGCGGATCTTGAGAAAGGTTATTTGCCACTGCGTCGGTATCGTCTTTAGGTTTAGCCACTGTGTTATCTTCCTTATTGACGGCCTCTGACAAGCGCGCAGCGGCGCGATACGCAAAAACTTTTCAAAGCGCAAGAAACCACGCGAAAATTATTTTACTGCCATTACCATTTTTTCCCAACCCCCTACCGCCTAGGGAAAGAAATTAGTTGCCCCGCAGCACCGGCCCGCAAAGGTGCAAGCAGAAAACCCGGGCCAGCCAGCCCGGGTTCCACCGCGTCTCCGCAAAACATGCCGGTTTACGCGTCCAGCAGCAGCAGGCAGGCCCCCAAGACCTTGCGGGTGCCGTCAAACACTGTGGGCTTTTCCCCGCGCCAGCGGCTGGCGTGCCGGTGCAGTGCCGCCCTGCCAGAGGTCAGGTTGCGCAACGTCTCACCGGTTTCGACCGCAATCAAGCCGACCCGGGTTTTCAGATTGGCGTGAAACGTATCGCGGTGCAGCGCTTCCATCCGCAGATGAAACAGCGAAGACCGGCTGCGGGGCGCGATCTGCATCTCCTCTACCTGCGCTGCCGCTCCGGCCCAGATGCGCAGGGCGCGGGCCTGCAACTGCTCCGCCTCCCCACGCGCGCCGCGCCGGAAGTGCAGCACCGCCAGATTGGCGGGTGCCGCGGCCCGGCGCAGATCCGCGGCTGGAAACGCCGCCCGCGCCAGAATATCCGCCAGCCGGAACAGACGCATTGCCTGACGCCCGCGCCCACCGCCGGCCTCCGTCAGCGCCCGCTCCATCAGCCGCTCCCAGGCCAGATCTGCACGCGACCAGCCTGCCTCGCGCGCCACCCGCATCTCCGCGTCCGGCCTAAAGCCCCAGATACGCGGCGCGGACGTGTTCGTTCCCGTGAAGCTCATCTGCAGGACCCTCCATTGCTGCATTTCCGGTTTCCAGAACATAGGCGTAATCGGCCAGCTCCAGCGCCAGTTCGGCGTTTTGCTCGACCAGCACCACCGACAGCCCGTTGGTGTTGATTTCTTCAACGATCTGAGCGATTTCCTCGACGATCACCGGTGCCAGCCCCATCGAGGGCTCATCCATCAGCAGGAGCCGCGGCTTGGACATTAGCGCACGTCCGATGGCCAGCATCTGCTGCTCGCCGCCCGACATGGTCTTGGCCATCTGGGTGCGCCGCTCGCGCAGCCGCGGAAAGCGCGTGAAGACATCTTCCAGATCCTCTTCCACTGCATCAGCGTCCTTGCGCAGAAATGCCCCGGTCCGCAGGTTCTCCTCCACTGTCATGTCCGGAAAGATCCGCCGCCCCTCCGGCACATGGGCGATGCCATTGGCCACAACCTTGTGCGCGGGCAGATGGTCGATCCGCTTGCCCTCAAAAGTGATCTCACCGGCGGTGATCGGCAGCATCCCGGACATCGCCCGCAGCGTAGTGGTCTTGCCAGCACCGTTGCCGCCGATGATGGTGACGATCTTGCCCTCCGGCACCGCAACCGAGATGTTCCGGATCGCGTTGATCTTGCCGTAATTCACGGCGATGTTCTTCATCTCAAGCAACATGGCGCGCCCCTCCCAGATAGGCTTCGATCACCGCCGGATGGTTGCGGATATCCTGCGGGCCGCCTTCAGCCAGGAACTTGCCAAAGCTCATGCAGGTGATGGTGTCGCACAGCCCCATGATCGCCTGCATGTCATGCTCCACGATCAGGATGGTGATCCCGTCGGCCTTGAGCCGCTCCATCAGGTCCATCATTTGCCGGGTCTCTTCCGGGTTCATGCCGGTAAAGGGCTCGTCCAGCAGGATCACGTCCGGATGGCTGGCATAGGCCACCGCCATGCCCAGCGCCCGCTGGTGCCCGTGGGACAGATCCCCGGCGCGTTCCTGCATCACATGATCGAGGCCGAAGAACTCCAGCGCCTCCTTGGCCCGCGCCTCGGCGCCGCTGCGGTCTTCCTTGTCCCAGCCGATGATTGCGGCAAAGATATTGGGGCGGAATGGCATATGGGTGCCGACCAGCGCGTTTTCCAAAACAGTCAGCTCGGCAAACAGCGTCGAGTGCTGGAAGGTCCGCACCACCCCGCGCCGGGCCACCTCGTGCATCTGCAGGCCGGAGATATCCTCGCCGCGCAGCAGAACCTGCCCCTCGGTCGGCTTGTAAAAGCCTGAGATCATGTTGAACGTCGTAGTCTTGCCTGCCCCGTTGGGCCCAATCAGACCGTGGATCGATCCATGCGCCACCTTGAACGACAGGCTATCCACCGCCGTCAGGCCGCCAAACCGCATGGTCAGGTCTTTGACTTCCAGAAAATCGGTCATTCTGCCGGGCTCCGTTCCGGCGCGCTGTTCGCAGCGCGTCTTTTGGTGAGTTTCTGCACGATGCTTTCCAGCCCGTTGGGCAGGAACAGGATCGACAGGATCATGATGGCGCCATAGACCAGCGGCCGCATCTGCTCGAGCCCAAGCTCCCGCAGAACGATCTCATTCAGCACCGTCAGCACCACGCAGCCCAGGATCGGGCCATAGAAGGTGGCGGTGCCGCCGACAATCGCCCAGGTCAGCACGAAGACCATCAAGTCAATGTCGAAGGCGTTGGGATTGATGGTGCCCACATAGTGCGCCAGCAGCGCGCCCGAGATGCCGGCAAAGCCCGAGGCGATGGCAAAGGCCAGTGTCCGGTAGGCCCGCACATTCACACCCGAGGCCTGCGCCAGCTTGTCCTGCCAATGCACCGCATGGAAGGTAAGACCGACTGGCGACTTCTCGATCCGCCACAGGATCCACAGGCAGAAGGCGACGATGACACCGGCGAAGTAGTAGTAGGACGTCGGCTCAAAGAAATCGAACTGGTAGAAGCCGATGGAGAAATCCGGCATCGGGTCGATCCCCTTGATCCCCTTGGCACCGCCAAAGGGGTCCCGGAACCGCTTCCACAGCAGGCGGATGATTTCACCGGCGGCAAACGATCCTATCAGGAAGTAAAACCCCTTCATCCGGAACAGCGGGAAGGACAGCAGGACCGCGATCAGCGCCGCAACCACCCCGCCCAGCAGCATCGAAACCGGCACATAAACCCCCAGCTTCTTGGTCAGAAGCGCCGAGGAATAGGCCCCCACCCCCATGATCACCACATGCGCCAGCGACCATTCACCGGTCAGCGTCAGCAGCCGGTAGCTGGCCACCAGCAGCACGTTGATGGTCAAAAACACCAGGATTTCCTGCTGCGAGAAGCTGAGGCCATGCGGCAGGGCAATCAGCGCGGCAATGGCCGCGATCCAGATCAGGAACTTAGGCACGGTCCGCACTCCCAAACAACCCGGTCGGCTTGACGATCAGTACCACCAGCATCAGCGACAGACCCACGATGTCGGCCAGGACACCGTCCCAGAACGTGGTCACAAAGGTATGCACCAGCGCATAGGCGACCGAGGCCACGATGGCGCCCTCCAATGAGCCGACCCCGCCGACGATTATGACAATGAACGCGGTGACGATCACCGAATGCCCCATATGCGGGTTGACCGAGACCAGCGGTGCCGTCAGTGCGCCGGCAATCCCCGCCAGCCCTGCTCCGATGAACATGGCGATGCGCGCGGTCTGGGTGATTGAAATCCCCTGCAAGGCGGCTGCTTCCGGATCCTGCGCAGAGGCCCGCAACGCCCAGCCGAACCTGGTGCGCTTCAGGAAGTACCAAAGCGCCGACAGCAGCACCACGGCGGCGATGATCACGTAAAGCCGCGCCACCGGCAGCCGCACCTTGTCACTGAAGGCAATGACCTCCTGCGTGACCGGCGGGATATGCACCATCCGCACACCGAACCCCATCACCGCCAGCGCCTGCAGGATCATCAGAAACCCGATCGACGCGACCAGCCCGCCCAAGGGATTATCCTTTAAGGGACGGAACAGTGCCCTTTCCATCAGCAGGCCCAAGCAGCCCACAAACAGCAGGCCGACCGCCACAGCCAGAAAGAACGGCACGTTCAGACCGGCATAGAGCGCCACAATCGCATAGGCGCCCGCCATGAACAGTTCACCATGGGCAAAATTGATCACGCCCATGACGCCAAAAATCAGCACAAGCCCCACAGCAACAAGGGAAATATAGCTCGCAGCATACACGGCGTTGAGGCCGGTCTGCGCCAAAAGGTCCAGCATCGGATTGTCTCTTTTCTCAGTGGCTCTTGCGGTGCGGGGACAGGTCCCGCACCGCCTGATGGCCCGGCTTGCAGGTCAGCTGCGCTGATCCCACATCTGGTCATAAGCCTTCATATGCTTGACCAGCAGATCGCCATGCCTGGCGTACCAGTCGGGGATGGAGCGGAACTCCTTGATCCGGGCTTTGCCCTTTTCAATCGCCACCACCGGCCAGTCGCCGACCAGCGCGTTGTCGATGCCAAACAGCTCAGTGCCCCACCAGTCCGCGTCGCCAAAGGCATGTTTGCCTTTGCCCTCTTTCATTGCGGCCGCCACCGCATCCGGGCTGGCCGATCCGGCCTTTTCCGCCGCTGCCTTCCACAGATCCATGATCGAGGCATATTCCCAGCTCACCGCGCCCCACTGGCCAGGGTGTCGCCTGTTGAACTCGGCATAAAACCCGTTCGGGTCGGTGAAGTTGATGTTGTCGCCATTCAACGCCGGATCGTCGAAGTCCGGGAACTGGAAGACAAAGCCCTCCATGAACTCTTCCGAGGTCTTGGCGATCATCTGGTCATAGAAATCCGCGGTGCAGGAAATGATCTGCCCCTTGAACCCCTGCTGGAACAGCTGCTCGGCAATCGGATGCACATAGTCGCTGTAGCAGGTGTCGAGGCAAACAATATCCGGGTTCTTGCTGATCAGCCGGGTCACCACCGGGGCAAAGTCGGTGGTGGCCGGGTCAAACAGCAGCGGTTCGTCCAGCATCTCGATGCCCGCCGCCTCAAACGCTGCCAGGTACGTCGCGACCGAGGGCAGACCCAGCGCGTCGTCCTGCGCGCACATCACCGCGGTTTTCAGCTCCGGCCTGTTCTCGGCCAGCCACTCCACCCCAGTCACGTTGTAGATCGGATGCACCTCGGCCGGCGCAATCAGCGTATTGGTATCCGGCGACAGGTCCGACGGCAGCAGGGTGGAAAACAGCATCCCCGTCTTGTCGGCGACCGGCTGCACACCGGGCCAGGTATCGCCGCCCAGCATCATGATGAAGCTGACGCCGTCCTCGCGGATCAGCTTGGTGGCGCCGGTGCGCGCCTTCGCCGGATCGTATTCATTGTCATAGGAGACGAATTCGACGTTGTAGCTGCCGTCACCCAGCTTGATGCCGCCTGCGGCATTGACCCGCTCGGCCCAGATCTGGCAGCCGTCCAGCCCCGGTTTGCCCCAGGCCGCCACCGCGCCGGTCAGCGGCGCCAGGAAACCGATCTTGATGGTATTGCCCGCCGCCAGCGACGCGCCCGGCAGGCCGGCGCTCATCGCGGTGACCGCCGTCGACTTGAGGAACGTCCGCCGGGTCAGCCCCGATTTCACGATCTTGGAAATCATCTTCTTCTCCCATGTTGGACCCGCCTGTTTTTTGCGGCGGTGTGTTCTGCGGGACGGGCTTTGTATCGCGGGACCCCGATGCCAGCTAAACATCACTGAACCAGTTTGCGTAAATTGGACCCATCCTGGACCAAGGCTAGCAGCGAGATGGTTCACCTCCAAGAAATTTTCTTTCACTTTGCGCACCAAAAAGGCACCAAAATAGTACCAAAGGCACTAATTTGCGGCAAAATTGATGTCAAAAACGGCATCAAAACATGACCTTACGGCTTACCTTCAGAATCCTGACCGGAAACCAATTTCAGAACCAATTTTGCCTGATTTCTTGCCGTCCGGCGCAGGAACCGCTAGGCTGACGGCAACTCACAGCTGTGTCAGACGGTTGCGCACCGGCCGGCAAAACCGGTATTTGCACCCTTGGCACAGTGATCAGGAGCAGGGGATTCTCCCGCTCGTCCGGCCCGGAAAACAGATATGAGCTCAGCGGAAGAGACAACCTCGCAAATCCTGACCACGCATTCGGTAGGCGCCACCGTGCAGGTGGTGATCGACACGCTGTTTGCCCGCATCAAGGCAGGCACCTACCCGGTCGACACCCGCCTGCCGTCCGAACGGACGCTGGCCTCGGAACTGGGGGTGGCCCGCAATACCGTGCGCGAGGCGCTGGATGTTCTGGCCAGCCAGAACGTGATCCACCGCCGCCCCGGTTCCGGCAGCTTTGTCAAATTCCGCTCCGACCCCAAGCCCGAGGCTTCCTATTCCTCGCTGGCCAAGGAAGTGTCGCCGCTCGACCACCTGGTGGTGCGCGGCATTCTGGAGCCGGAACTGATCCGTCTGGCGGTGATCAACATGACTCCGCGCCAGATCGAGGAGCTGGACCAGATTCTGTCCCGCGTCGAAGCAGTGCGCACCGATCCGGGTGAGTTCATCGAAGCGGAAGAGGATCTGTACCGCAAGATCGCCGAGGGCAGCGGCAACCCGCTGCTGCATTCCTGCTACGAACTGACGATCGAAGCCTGCCGCCTGTCCTACCGCACCGCCCTGCGCCGCCGCCACCTGACGCCGCAGCGCATTCAGGACTATCAGAAACGCTATAACACGCTGTTCAACGCCATCGCCTCACGCGATGTGGAATCTGCGGTGGAATTCATCAAGCTGCACCTGATCGACGAGCAGAAACTGCTGCTGCAGGAGATCTGAGCCCGCCCAAGCCCTGTGCGCGGTCAGCCTTGCACGGCGCGTGACCCGACCTGGCTGCCCGGCGCGCCGCTTTCCAGACGCTGGTGCCACAGCTGACCCAGCGCCGCCATCTCTGTCTTCAGCAGGTTGGAATGCTCGGCCAGCCAGCCGGGGATCGACCTGAACGCAGCAATCCGCGCCTTGCCGTCCTGAATGGTAACCACCGGCCAATCGCCGACCAAGGCATTGGAAATTCCAAAGATATCCTCGCCCCACCATTCCGCATGGCCAAAAGCGTGGGTGACATGCCCCAGCTGTTTCATCGCCGCCAGCACCGATGGCGGCTCGACCGAGCCCGCCTTCTCCACCGCGCTGTGCCAGATGTCGAGGATCGCCACATACTCCCAGCTCACCGCCGACCAGCTGCCCGGGAAGCGGCGGTTGTACTCCTCAAAGAACACATGCGGGCGGTTGAAGAAAAACGCCTTTTCCCGCAGCATCGGGTCGTCGAAGTCCGGGAACTGGAACACCACCCCTTCCATGAATTCAACTGAGGTCTTCTCCACCAGCTGGTCATAGCCATCCATGGTGCAGCTGATGATCTGCCCCTTGAAGCCCTTGGCATAGGCATATTCCGTCATCGCATGCACCATCGGCGCGTAAGACGAGCACCAGCACAGGATATCGGCGCCGCTTTCCAGCATCGGATCCACCACTGGCGCCGGGTCGCTGGCGCCCGGATCATACTGCACTTCCCGCAGGATCTGCTTGTCCGCCGCCTTGAACGCCGCCCTATAGACCGCCTGCGCAGGAAGCCCCAGCAGATCGGCCTGGCTGCACAGGGCCACGGTTTTCAGCTCCGGCCGGTTTTCCGCCAGCCAAGCCACCCCGGTTACGTTCTGAATCGGATGCGCCTCGCTCGGCGCGATCAGATAGGGCGTGTCCGGCGACAGGTCGGTCGGCAGCAACGTCGATGTCAGCACCTTGTTGCGCATCAGGAAATCACGCACCGGCGCAAAAGTGTCCCCGCCCAGCATCAGCATCAGCTTGACGTTATGCTTCTGCACCAGCTCCACCGCCCCCTCGAGCGAGCGTTCGGGGTCATGACCGCAGTCATAGGAGTGGATGCGGATCGGATAGCGGCGGCCGCCAATCAGCAGCCCGCCGGCCTTGTTCAGACCGTCCTCCCAGATCCGGCAGCCGTTCAATCCGGGCAGCCCCCAGCTTTCGACCCGGCCCGAAAGCGGGCCCAGAAAGCCGATATTCACTGATTCTGTCATCCCCACCGACAGCCGGGGCAGCGCCGCGCGGGCGGCCAGCTGGTGCGCAAAACTCGTCGTCTTCATGGCCTGAATCCTAACAATAATTCTCTGCCCCGCCAGTCCAATCCGGGAAAAATCATATTCCTTCCGTGAAAATATGTTGACTCGGCGGTGCAATTTTGGACCTTATTGGATCAGACCAAAAGAACCAAACAGACATATTGGTCTATACCAATGGGAGAGCCACATGACCAAGAAGCGAATTGCCATCATCGGCGCCGGCCCCTCCGGCCTGGCCCAGCTGCGCGCATTCCAGTCCGCCGCCAACAAGGGCGAAGAGATTCCGGAGATCGTCTGCTTTGAAAAGCAGGACAACTGGGGCGGCCTGTGGAACTACACCTGGCGCACCGGGCTGGATGAGAACGGCGAGCCGGTGCACTGCTCGATGTACCGCTACCTGTGGTCAAACGGCCCCAAGGAAGGCCTCGAATTTGCCGACTATTCCTTTGAGGAGCACTTCGGCAAGCAAATCGCCTCCTACCCGCCGCGCGCCGTTCTGTTCGACTACATCGAAGGCCGGGTGAAAAAGGCCGACGTGCGCAAGTGGATCCGCTTCAACTCTGCCATCCGCTGGGTCGAATACAATGAGGACCAGGGCAACTTCACTGTCACCGTGCATGACCACACCAAGGACAGCACCTACAAGGAAGACTTTGACCACGTAATCTGCGCCTCCGGCCATTTCTCGACCCCGAACGTGCCGTTCTACCCCGGGTTCGACACCTTCAACGGCCGCGTGCTGCATGCCCACGACTTCCGCGACGCCCGCGAGTTCAAGGACAAGGACATTCTGATCCTCGGCGCCTCCTACTCCGCCGAAGACATCGGCTCGCAGTGCTGGAAGTACGGCTGCAAGTCCATCACCTCCTCCTACCGCTCGGCGCCGATGGGCTTCAAATGGCCGGACAACTGGGAAGAAAAACCGGCGCTGGAATCCGTCAGCGGCAACACCGCCACCTTCGTCGACGGCACCCAGAAAGAGATCGACGCGATCATCCTCTGCACCGGCTACAAGCACTACTTCAACTTCCTGCCGGACGATCTGCGCCTGAAGACCGCCAACCGCCTGGCCGCCGCCGACCTCTATAAAGGCGTGGTCTATGTGCATAACCCCAAGATGTTCTATCTGGGCATGCAGGATCAGTGGTTCACCTTCAACATGTTCGACGCCCAGGCCTGGTGGGTCCGCGACGCGATCATGGGCAAGATCGAGATTCCGGCGGACAAGGAAACCCTGCTGGCCGACGTGAAGGAGCGCGAAGAGCGCGAAGAAGCCTCTGACGACGTCAAATACGCGATCAAGTACCAGGGCGACTATGTGCTGGAGCTGATCGAAGAGACTGACTACCCGACCTTCGACGTGGCCGGCGCCTGCCAGGCCTTCTATGAATGGAAGGGGCACAAGGCCAAGGACATCATGGCCTTCCGCAACAACTCCTACAAATCGGTCATTACCGGCACCATGGCGCCCGTGCACCACACCCCGTGGAAAGACGCGCTGGACGACTCGCTGGAATCGTATCTGCAAAACTAAGCAGATCCGCCCGCGCCGTTTTCCCCTTCCTGTACGGCGCGGGCACCCTTTCGCTGCTGTGCGAATCCCCTTTCGCAAGCTAATATCAACCCCATGCAGCGCGACAACACCATGACTCTCGGCTTCCTGATTTTCCCCGGCTTTCCAATGGCCTGCCTGACTTCGGCCATCGAACCCCTGCGGGCGGCAAACGAAATTGCCGGCACCGAAACCTTCCGATGGAAACTGATCTCCGAGACCGGCGCCAGCGTGAACGCCTCCGCCAACGTGGCCTTCCAGCCCGACTGTTCCCTCGACCAGACTGAGGACATCGACACCCTGTTCCTGCTGTCCGGCCCGCAAGGCAAATTTGACGACCCCAAGGCCTCCAACGGCAAGCTGCGCCACCTGGCCCGCCACGGCACCAAGATGGGCGCCGTCTCCGGCGGGGTTTTTCCGCTGGCCCGCTCCGGCTTGCTGGACGGGCACAGCTGCTCGGTGCACTGGTGCTACAAGGCCGCCTTCACCGCCGAGTTCCCGTCGCTTGCCACTGTCGACGACGTGATTGTCCTCGACCGCCGCCGTTTCACCGCCAGCGGCGCCGCGGCGATGTTCGACCTCTCGCTGAAACTCATCGAACAGACCCTGGGCGACGCGGTGATGACCGAGGTTGCCTGCTGGTTCCAGCACCCGATGGTGCGGGCCGAGGGCGTGCGCCAGAAGATCCCGGCCTTCAAAACCGACAGCACCGCCGACAGCCTTCCGCCGCCGGTGGCCAAGGCCGTCGAGCTCTTTGCCGACAACTTGGAACACCCGGTGTCGATCCGCGATGCAGCCAGCCAGATCGGGGTGTCCCCGCGCCAGCTGGAGCGCAGCTTCAAATCCGCCACCGGCCAAAGCCCGGCCATCTATTACCGCACCCTGCGGATGAACGCGGCGCGGCAGCTGGTGATGTACTCCCGCGACTCGATCACCTCGATCGCCAATGCGGTGGGATACGCCACCTCCTCCACCCTGTCGCAGCACTACCGCGAGAGCTTCGGTGTCACCCCGCAGGAGGAACGCCGCAAGGTGAACCTGTTCCGGGTCCAGGACAACCGCCCGATCCCCTCGGTCTGACCCCGCCGCCCCTTCTTATAAACCTTTGGCAGCCGCTGGAATGTCCGCGGCTGCCTTTCCTCATGCTTTCCTCTTGCCAAAAATATCCCCGCCGGAGGCATCCGCCCTTTCCGCGCAGGCCAGGCAATTCCTTTGACCTGCTCCGATTGCCAAAAGCAAAACGCCCGGCCTGCTGGCCGGGCGCTGTTTCTCTTCGCTCGCTTCTCTCTCAGATAACCGATTTCGCCGCTGCAACCAGCGCGTGATGAAGCGACCCGGCTGACGACCGCGGGCCGATGATCGAATACCCCTGCCCCGGTGTCTGGCACAGCAGGAAAACGCCCAGATGCTCCATCGAAGTCCGGGTGGCGTCGCCCGCCTTGCCCGCGCGGACATTGGCGTTGCACAGCCGCTCCAGCACGTCAAAGCAGCGCGGGCCCTCCATGTCGAAACGGCACCAGCCGTCAGTCTGCTCCACCACGGAACCGGCCTCGCCGACCGCTTCTTTCAGCTCGCCCGCCATCAGCTCGTGACTGTCATGCGGCGCAGACACCATCCAAAGGTCCGGCCCCATCCACCAGGCAGAGAAGACGCCGGTCTCATTCCAGCTGGCAGGCTCAGGCAGAGCGCCGCCCAGGAACCCTTCAGCGGCGGACTTCATTGCCTCCTCCTGCCCTTGACGCGCGCCCAGCGAGGCCAGCGCCCGGTCAGTGACTTCACGGATCAGCAGACCGGTGAAGGCGTCCACCTGCGGCTCATGCCCGCCCAGCGGGGAAATGGCCTTCAGACCATGATTATCGAACTTACCCACGGAGACGCTCCCCTTCCGGATCCACAAAATGCGCGCTGACAACTTCGACTTGGGTTTCCTTGCCTTCCAGCGGGTTGACCGCGCGGATCACCTCACCCTTGCGCACATCGCCGCTTTTCAGAAACCCGATCCCGATCGAGCATCCCAGCACCGGCGAATAGGCAGCTGAGGTGATGTATCCCTGATCGGTGGCGGCGCTGACCTCGCCATCGGCGTTCATCAGATGCGCCCCGGCCTGCACCGGGTCGGCGGCATTCACCGGCTTGAAACCAACCAGTTTCAGCGCATCGTCCTGGTTCATGCCTTCGCGCTCGCTCAGCACGTTCCCGATGCAGTCCTTCTTTTTGCTGACCATCTTGCCCATGCCAAGGTTCAGCGCCGAGGTGGTGCCGTTCAGCTCATTGCCCGCGGCATGGCCCTTCTCGATCCGCATGACGCCCAGCGCCTCGGTGCCATAAGGAACAGCGCCGAACTCCTCGCCCGCCTCCATCAGCTTGCGGATCATCGCATCGCCATAGCGGGTCGGAACCGCGATCTCATAGGCCAGCTCGCCCGAGAAGGAGATCCTGAACAGCCGCGCCCGGCAGCCGCCCGCGACGGTGATCTCACCGCAGGCCATGAAGGGGAACGCCTCGTTCGAGATGTCGAACTCGGGGTCCACGACCTTTTGCAGCAGCTTGCGGGCATTCGGACCCGCCACCGCGAACTGTGCCCAGGCCTCGGTGGTCGAGATCAGCTGCACATCCATGTCAGGGAACAGGCACTGGCGCGCAAATTCCATGTTGCGGTAGACCAGAACTGCGTTGGCGGTGGTGGTGGTCACCACGAAATGATCCTCGGCAAAGCGCGCCGCGGTGCCGTCGTCATAGGCAATGCCATCCTCGCGCAGCATGAGGCCATAGCGGACCTTGCCCACCGGCAGCTTGGCAAAGGCATTGGCGTACATCTTGTTCAGGAACTCGGCCGCATCCTTGCCCTGCACGTCGATCTTGCCCAGCGTGGTCACGTCGCAGACGCCAACCGAGTTGCGGGTCTGCAGCACCTCGCGGTCCACCGACTGGCGCCAATGGGTTTCGCCTGCCTTGGGGAACCACTGCGCCCGCAGCCATTGGCCCACCTCGACAAACACCGCGCCCTGCTCCTCAGCCCACTTGTGGCTGGGGGTCTTGCGGGTGGGGCGGAATTCCTCGCCGACAGACCGGCCAGCCATCACGCCAAAGGACACCGGCGTATAGGGCGGGCGGAACATGGTGGTGCCGACCTCGGGGATCTGCTTACCCGCCAGCTCCGCCATGATCGCCAGGCCGCCCATGTTGGAGGTCTTGCCCTGATCTGTCGCCATGCCAAGAGTGGTGTAGCGCTTCAGGTGCTCGACAGAGCGGAAGTTCTCCTGGTGCGCCAGCTTCACGTCCTTGACGGTGACGTCGTTCTGCTGATCCAGCCAGGCGCGGCCCTTGCCTTCCTTCACGTACCAGAAGGGGCTCACGTTGACCGGCGCATCCTCGGCCTCGGGCAGATCGCCCGCCTTGGCCTCGACCCCCAGCTGCGACAGCGCGGCCACCGCGCCCTCGGCACCCGCCCGCAGCGCGGCAGCGGTGGAGAAATCGCCATTGGCAGCACCGGCCACGGACATGTTCTGCGGCAGCTCGCCTGCCGGAACAAAGGCAGCAATGTCTTCGCGCCAGGCCGGACGGCCGCGCTGGTGGCAGGTCAGATGCACGTTCGGGTTCCAGCCGCCGGACACCGCCAGCGCCCCGCAAGGCACGTCGCGGGTGCTGCCATTGGCCAGACGCACCCGCGCCCACTCCAGCCCCAGCCGGCCTTTGGTGTCGATCACCTGAGCGCCGGCAAACAGCTCGGCACCTTCAACCTTGGGCGCGTCGGCGCGGGTGTCGATCACCGCGGTCACCTTCACACCCTTGGCGATCAGGTCCGCCGCGGTGCGGTGGCCATCGTCGTTGTTGGTGAAGACCGCAACGGTCTGATCCGGCGTCACCGCCCAGCGGTTGGCATAGGCCCGCACGGCACCGGCCAGCATCACGCCGGGACGGTCGTTGTTCTCAAACGCGATGGGCCGCTCAGTCGCGCCCGCCGCCAGCATTGCCCGCTTGGAATAGATCCGCCACAGGATCTGCCGCGGCTTGCCCGCTTCCGGCGCCAGCACGTGGTCAGACACACGCTCCACCGCGCCATAGATACCGTGGTCAAACGCGCCGATGATGGTGGTGCGCGGCATTACGCGCACGTTCGGCATTGCGGCCAGCTCTGCCTGCACCTGCGCAACCCAGGCCGCACCGGTCAGATCGCCGATGCCAAAGGTCTCGGCATTGAGGCGCCCGCCCAGCAGGAAGTCCTCATCGGCAAGGATCACTTGCGCCCCGGCCCGGCCAGCCGTCAGCGCCGCCATCAGGCCGGTGGGGCCAGCGCCGATCACCAGCAGGTCGCAATGCAGGAAACCCTTGTCATAGGCATCCGGATCGGCCTCAAAGCTGATGCTGCCCAGACCCGCCGCCTTGCGGATGATGGGTTCGTACAGTTTCTCCCAGAACGCTGCCGGCCACATGAAGGTCTTGTAGTAGAAACCGGCGGTCAGGAAATTCGAGAACCGGTCGTTGATCGCCATGAAGTCGTGCTGCAGCGACGGCCAGCGGTTCTGCGAGTTCGCCTCCAGCCCCTCATACAGCTCCGCCACGGTGGCGCGGGTGTTCGGCTCCTGCCGCCCGCCGCTGCGCAGCTCGACCAGCGCGTTGGGCTCCTCGGAGCCGGAGGTCAGCACCCCCCGCGGACGGTGGTACTTGAACGAACGGCCCATCAGCCGCACGCCGTTTGCCAGCAGGGCCGAGGCCAGCGTATCGCCCTCAAACCCCTTGTAACGCTTGCCGTCAAAGGTGAAGCTCAGCGCCTTGCTGCCCTTAATCAGCCCGCCATCCAGGCGGTTGACCTGCACGCCCTTGCGGGCGCCCGTGCTGCCGTCGGCCTGGAAGGCAACGGTTCCGGCATTCATCACTGCGTCAGTCATTTGCTGCGCCCCCTTGCCCGGGCCACATCACGGGCCAGTTCGACATTCAGGATTTCATGAGTCACGGTATTGCGGGTCACCACCAGCCAGGACCGGTCGCCCTGCTCATGGAACCACAGCTCGCGGTGTTCGCCCGCCGGGTTGTCGCGCAGATACAGGTAGTCGTGGAACTGATCCGCCGCATTTTCGGCCTGCCAGTCGGGGCGGTCGATCAAGGCTGCATCACCCAGATAGGTGAACTCCTGTGAATCCCGCGGCCCGAGGATCGGATGGTTGATAATCATCGCTGCTGTCCTTTCCTCAGTGCAGGTTCGGCTGGGCGCCCTGGCCCTTTTCGTCGATCATGCAGCCGCGCCGGAACCGGTCGAGCCGGTAGGCCGCGGCCACCTTGTGCGGGGTATCGGTCGCCAGCAGATGCGCGTAGCACCAGCCCGAGGCAGGCGTCGCCTTGAACCCGCCGTAGCACCAGCCGCCGTTGAAATAGAGGCCGTCGATATGGGTCCTGTCGATGAAGGGGGAGCCGTCCATCGACATGTCCATGATGCCGCCCCAGCTGCGCAGCATCCGCACCCGGCCCAGCGCTGGGATCAGTGCCATGCCGCCTTCCATCACGTCCTCGACGACCGGCAGGTTGCCGCGCTGCGCATAGGAATTGTACATGTCCAGATCGCCGCCAAAGACCAGCCCGCCCTTGTCCGACTGGCTGACATAGAAGTGGCCCGCGCCAAAGGTGACAACACCGTCCAGTACCGGCTTCAGCCCCTCAGACACAAACGCCTGCAGCACATGGCTCTCGATCGGCAGGCGCATCCCCGCCTTCTCCATCACCCGGCTGGAGGAGCCGGCCACGCAGCTCGCCACCTTGTTCGCACCGATAAAGCCCTTGGTGGTTTCCACGCCCAGGCACTTGCCGTTCTCGATCCGGAAGCCAGTGACTTCGCAGTTCTGGATGATGTCCACCCCGCGCAGGTCGGCGCCGCGGGCATAGCCCCAGGCCACCGCATCATGGCGCACGGTGCCGCCGCGGCGATGCAGCAGCCCGCCCTTGATCGGGAAGCGCGCGTCGTTGAAGTTCAGGAACGGGTACATCGCCCGCACGCCCTCGGTGTCCAGCAGCTCCGCGTCCGATCCGTTCAGGATCATCGCGTTGCCCCGGCGCCTCGCCGCATCGCGCTGCGCGTCCGTATGCACCAGGTTCAGAATGCCGCGCTGGCTGACCATGGCGTTGTAGTTGAAGTCCTGCTCCAGCCCTTCCCACAGCTTCAGCGACAGCTCGTAGAACGGCTCGTTGCCGTCCAGCAGGTAGTTGGAGCGGATGATGGTGGTGTTGCGGCCGACATTGCCGCCGCCGATCCAGCCCTTCTCGATCACCGCGACATTGGTGATGCCATGGTTCTTGGCCAGGTAATAGGCCGTCGCCAGCCCGTGCCCGCCACCGCCGATGATCACCACATCGTAGCTTTTCTTGGGTTCCGGATCGCGCCAGGTCGGGCGCCATCCCTTATGGCCCGTCAGGGCCTCCTTGATCACTTTCAGGCCGGAGTACCGCATGATGTCCTCATCAACTGTCCCCATAACAGTTGTTGAGAAACGCCAGTCTTCACAGAGCGATTTCGGACACCGGCCGCGCCATTTGCGTCACCAGCGGCAATTTGCCAATGCAGGTGCGGCAGCCTCTCCGTAACGTCCGCCGCAGTGTTTCTCAGTCAATTTACCGATTTTAATGGAAAAAATCATCTGCCACTGTGAAATAGCCGGTACAAGCAACGAAGCCCGGTTTGCGTCACCTGCCCCGGCATCCGCGCCAAATGCGGCAGAAACGACTCACTCCGTCAGGTCGATCTGATCCAGTTCGTTGAGCAGGTCCAAAAGCGCCTCATACCGGTCCGCCCCCATCTTGGCCCGGGTCCGGTTCATCAGCTCCAGACTCGCCTCAATGTTGTCGGCAATCACCTTCTCGCCGGCAGGCGCAATCCGCACCACCTGGCGGCGGCGGTCCTCCTTGTCGCGCTGGCGGCTAATCAGCTGCTTTTCCTCCAGCTTTTGCAGGATTCGCGTCAGGCTTGGCAGCAGCAGGCAGGCCTTGTCGGCAATCTGGGTCGGGTCAATCGGGCCGTCCTCCTGCACCACCCGCAGCACCCGCCACTGCTGCTCGGTCAGACCGGCACCGCTCAGCAGTGCCCGGATCGGACCCATAACACGTTCCCGCGCCCGGAGCAGAGCAATTGGCAGCGAACGGTCGGTGGCCGGCATCATCTTGGTCATACCCGAGTATCACCCCGCTTCAGGCTAAACGCAATTGCTGCTTGGATTTCTTCTGCTTGACCGGCCGCCGCCCTTTTGCTAAACATGTTAAGCAATTCAGGAGGACGCTGGAGATGCCGCATATCACGCTGGACTACTCCCCAAACATGGAGGACCGCACCGATATTGCTGCGCTCTGCCGGTGCCTGCGCCAGGCCGCTGCGGCCACCGGCGTGTTCCCGCTGGCGGGCATCCGGGTGCGTGCTTTTGCGGCCAGCCATGCCTCCATTGCCGACGGCGATCCGCAGCACGGATACATCGACATTTCCATCCGGCTGCGCGCGGGCCGTGACCTGGACACCCGCAAACACGCCGCCCAGGCCGTGTTCCAGGCAGCCCAGTCTTTCCTGGAGCCGGCCCTGCAGGAGCACTCCATCGCACTCTCGCTTGAGATGCGCGACATAGACCCGGAGCTTTCCCCGAAATGCGGCACCATCCGCGACCACATGCAAAAGGCGGACCCGTCATGAGCGACCTGGCCACCAACACCGAAAAGCTGAACCGCCACCTGGCCCGCTTCCGCACGGACGGCATACTGAACCTGATCGGCGGCGAAAGCCGTCCCGCTGCCTCCGGCGCCACGTTTGAGACATCCTCGCCAGTGGATGAAAGCGTGATCTGCTCCGTCGCCAAGGGCGGAACAGAGGACATCAACGCGGCCGCCCTGGCTGCCAAGGCGGCCTTCCCCGCATGGCGCGACATGCCTGCCTTGGAGCGCAAGAAAATCCTGCACCGCATCGCCGATCTGATCGTCGAACGTGCCGAAGAAATCGCACTGTGCGAATGCTGGGACACCGGGCAGGCCCTGCGCTTCATGTCCAAGGCGGCGCTGCGCGGTGCCGAGAACTTCCGCTTCTTCGCGGACAAGGCCACCTCCGCCCGCGACGGCCAGCAGCTGCAATCGCCGACGCTGATGAACGTGACCACCCGGGTGCCGATCGGCCCGGTCGGGGTTATCACCCCCTGGAACACGCCCTTCATGCTGTCGACCTGGAAGATCGCCCCCGCCCTGGCGGCGGGCTGCACCGTGGTCCACAAACCCGCCGAGTTCTCCCCCCTCACCGCCCGCATCCTGGCCGAAATCGCCCATGAGGCAGGCCTTCCGCCGGGTGTATGGAACCTGGTGAACGGTTTTGGCGAGGAGGCAGGCATGGCCCTCACCGAACACAAGGACATCAAGGCCATCGCCTTTGTCGGCGAAAGCAAAACCGGCTCGATGATCATGAAACAGGGCGCCGGCACCCTGAAACGCGTGCATTTCGAACTGGGCGGCAAGAACCCGGTGGTGGTCTTCGACGACGCCGAGCTAGACCGTGCGCTCGATGCCGCGATCTTCATGATCTATTCGCTGAACGGCGAGCGCTGCACGTCCTCCTCGCGCCTCTTGGTGCAGGAGAGCATCGCGGAGGACTTCGAGGCCAAGCTCATCAAGCGCGTCAACAGCATCAAGGTCGGCCACCCGCTGGACCCGGCCACCGAAGTTGGCCCGCTGATCCACAAGGTGCATTTCGAAAAGGTCACATCCTACTTCGAGACCGCCAAACAGGACGGCGCCACCATTGCGGCCGGCGGCACCCGCGCAGGCGATCAGGGCTGGTTCGTCCGCCCGACGCTGTTCACCAATGCCACCAACGATATGACCATCGCGCAGGAGGAAATCTTCGGCCCGGTCCTCACCGCCATCCGCTTCAAGGACGAAGATGAGGCTCTGACGTTGGCAAATGGTACCCAGTACGGCCTCACTGGATACGTCTGGACCAATGACCTCACCCGCGCCCTGCGCTTCACCAACCAGCTTGAGGCCGGAATGATCTGGGTGAATTCCGAAAACGTCCGCCACCTGCCGACCCCCTTCGGGGGCGTTAAGTCCAGCGGCATCGGCCGCGACGGCGGCGACTGGTCGTTCGAGTTCTACATGGAGCAGAAACACATCG
>NZ_CEYXRG010000030.1:0-39538 GCF_982940295.1 Leisingera sp. | reverse complement strand
CGGTGATGGCGGCAGCGGTGATGGCGGCAGCGGTGATGGCGGCAGCGGCGACGGCGGCAGCGGCGCCGGCGGCAGCGGTGATGGCGGCAGCGGCGACGGCGGTGCTGGTGGCGTTAGCTCTCGTGGAGGCAGTGGCGGCGGCGATGGCGAAGGCAGTACCTACGGAGGTCCATCCGGAAACGGACGGTTCTTTGGCAACCGCATACGCTCTGCTGACGAAGTGGTGGACCGTGTCGCAGGCTTCCGGAATCTGTGCGGCATTGTAGGACCCTACCTTATCGACTGCCTGGCCGAACGTTTCGAAGCTTTGGAAAAGGATTTGGCTGGCCTGCCTGGCCATGAGCCGCTGCGAGAAATCCTGCAGGATACGGCCCGGGATCTGCGGCAGATTGCGCGGGAAAACCGTGACCCCTCAAAACCAAGGGGGAAGGCGCGGTCGCTGAACAGCACTGAGCGGTCGCACCGCCCGATTGTCGCTGTCGCACCGGAACGGCAAACCGCTGCCAAGGCGCAGGCGCTGGCCGTGCTGGAGGAAGCCCAGACCAAACTGCTCAGGTCCGCGGAAAACTCGCCCACACGGTCTATTGTGCGTTATCAGAGGATTGCAGCGGCGATCGACTCCAGCAAGGTACTTTTAAGATCTGCCTGAGGCGGGTTTCTACAACAGCCCCTCAGCCAGCCACTGGTCCAGCTGGCGGCGGCTGATTTCGAAATGCATGCTGTCCTCGCGGCGAAAGCCTGCGCCCCAGACCCAGCCCTGATCGTAGAAAAAATCAGCCATGATGGTCAGCCCAAGCTGGGTCTTACCGTCGGTGAAATTGTCCAGCTTGCCGTCGATGTTAAGGTCAACCGCCAGCCCATAGCTGTGGGTGGACAACGAACTCAAGGTGCCGCGGATCCGGCGCACACACAGCGCCCCGGCGGTGTTGATGCGGGCATACAGATCGGGATCCGCCTGGCGGATGTTCTCGAAAACCACCTTCAGGCTTTCGATTGCCGGGCGCAGCATGCTGACCCGGATCGGGCCAACCTGCTCTGTCACCAGCTTTTCCTTCAGGTCCGGGTTCGTCATCGGCTGGCAGTGGTCGTTCAGATCTTGCCGCGGACGGCCCAGTTTCTCTGTCAGGTAGCGGCCGCCCGTCACCTTCAGCCCGCGGTTCACGTTCAGCCGGTCGGCAATCAGCACGACCTGGGCATAATCAAGGTCCGCGCCCTCGGTCTGGTTCCAGATCGCGGCCTCACCTGCCGCGTCATCGGTGAAAGGGGTTCCTGTGCCTGCCCCTCCCGCGGGCAGGCTGGCAACTTCATTCTGCAAATCGCTGACCCGGGCCTGCAGATCCTCGACCTGCTGGCGCAGCATCTCAATCTCGATCCGCGCGGTGGAATCCACACCGCCAGCCCCTTGGTAATCTTCCTCGCTCAGTAGCCAGCTCAGCCCGAACCAGACCGCCGGGGCCAGCACCAGGCCAATAGCAATTATGACTGCTGGCAGAACCCGCATGTTTCCTCCCGGTTCATCTGCACCCATTTCAATCCTTCGCCGCGCGTCAGTAAACCCCCTGATTACAACTTGCCGGAAACACCATGTTTTTTTCCGCGGAGGGCCTGTGCCTGCCATTGGCAGGCCGCGGGTGCTGGTATAAGCTGCAGTCCATGTTGCAACGGTAGGGGAGGGCGCTGAGCATGATCCGCCTGAAAGGAATTTTCGCAAGTATTCTGGGGGCCGGCCTGATTTTTGCACCGCTGGCGCAGGCGCAATCAAACGGCGGTGAACTGTCGGTTGAGGAAATCACCAACGCCTTCAAGAAACAGAAAACACGCGGCCTGGTGATCGTGCCCAGCAGCACGGAGCAAACCCAGGACACCGCGCAGGAAACTGCGACCGTGGCCGCCGCGGCTGAGGAATACAATCCGGTCGACCGGCAAACCCAGATCAATGTCCAGATCTCCTTTGACTTCGACAGCGCTGCGCTGCGCGCGGACCAGGCACCGAAGCTGGCCAATATGTGCGAGTCGATGAAGCTGATGGACGGCACCGTGTTCCAGATCATCGGTCATACCGACAGTTCCGGCTCCGCAGCCTATAATGAGCGGCTGTCGCTGCTGCGCGCGCAGGAAGTGCGCCGCCATCTGATAAGCTCCTGCGGCGTGCCCGAGGACATGCTCAAGGCGATCGGCATGGGCGAGACTGCCCCCTTTAACCAGAACAACCCGCGTGCGGACGAAAACCGCCGCGTCGAATTCCAGGCTCTGGGCTAAGCCCGGTTTGGACTCGCGGCGGACTGCAGGCCAGGGAGAACTACATGCTTGAATCGCGCCCTGGCGACCTGTTTCAGCCGGGTGATCTGCTGAACAACACCTACAGGATTGAAGGCCTGCTGGGGCGTGGCGGCACATCTGATGTCTACAAGGCGCGGTCGGAAATCTCCGGCAACCTGGTGGCCCTGAAGGTGCTGAAACAAGAGCTTGCCGCCAATGAGGACTTTACCGTGCTGATGGCGCGCGAGGAGAATATCCGCGAAATCCGCCATGCCGCGGTGGTCCGCTATTCGGAAAACCACCGCACGCCGGACGGCCATATCTACCTGCTGATGGATTACGTCGAAGGCCCCGGCCTCGACAAGCGCCTGAAACAGGGGCCGATGGCGGCCGAGGATCTGCTGGTGATCTGCCGCCGCGTCGCCGAAGGGCTTCAGGCCGCGCACGCCCGCAACATCGTCCACCGCGACCTCAGCCCCGATAACATCATCCTGCGCGGCGGCGACCCGGCCGAAGCGGTGATCATCGATTTCGGCATTGCCAAGGACACCAACCCTGGTGCCCAGACCATTGTCGGCAATGAATTTGCCGGCAAGTACTCCTATGCCGCACCGGAACAGATGAGCGGCGAAACCGACGCGCGCTCCGACATCTATTCGCTGGGGGCGCTGCTGCTGGCCAACTTCCGCGGCGAAGCGCCCAGGCTGGGCGCCAATCCGATGGAAGTGGTCGAAAACAAGCAGAAGCCTCTGGACACCAGCGGCGTGCCGGAACCGCTCAAGACATTGATCGACAGGATGTGCGCACCGGACCCGGATGACCGCTTCCAAAGCGCAGGCGAGGTGCTGGCGTTCCTCGACAATCCCGACGGCGGCAGCCTGGCGGATGTGCTGGACGGGCCCGCAGCCGAAGATGCCACGATCATCGTGCCGCAAACGCACCAGCCGGCACCGCCTCCCCCGCCCAAACCGGCGCCGGAGAAAGCTCAGGAGAAGAAAACCCGCGGCGGCCTGTGGGCGGCCCTTGCAGTTCTGCTGCTTCTCGGCGGCGGCGGTGCGGGAGCCTATTTCAGCGGGATGCTCGACAGCTTCATGGGACCGTCGTACCCGATTGTGCGCCCCTATTCCCTGATCGCCGAAAAACCGGCAGATGGCCCGGTGCAGATCGTCGGCAACGTGCCATCAGAGGCCACCCGGGACGCCCTGCTGGCCTTGGCGCAGGACGCGGACCTGACCCTTGCCTTCGGTGAAATCGCAGAGACCTGGGGCGCCGATGTGCTGGACACGGTGCAGCCGCTTGAGGGGCTGCGCGAATGGCGGCTGGTGGTCAGCAACAACAAGGCCCGCCTGACGGGCACAACCGACGACACCAATACTGCAGAAATGCTGAACGAACGTTTCCGCAACGGCCTTCCCGGCGCGCTGGAGGGCAAGGCGGAAATCCGGTTTGAACTGCCGATGCTGCCGGTGGCTGAGGTCAAGGCGGTGATGGAGGCCTTTGCCGATTGCGGACCGCTTGTGCGCGACGGCAACGGCCACTACGACGGCTATGCGCCCACCGATCCGATCCTGATCAGCGGGCGGGTTGCCAGCACCGGAACCCGGCTGGAACTGTTCGACGCCCTGCGTGCGCTGGCCCATGAACGGCAGGTGGTGCTGGATGTCGAAGTGCTGAACGACTCTCTCTGCGTGGTGGAGCAGCACCTGCCCAAGGCGCCCCCCGGCGGTGCGGAGGTTCAATTTGCGGTGGGCGGCTCGTCTGTCGAGCCCAACCCGTCGGGCCGCTTCTTTGTCGGGGAAAACCCAGTGATCGACGTGGTGCTGCCGGCGGATGTAACCGATGGCTACCTGACCGTCTCGGTGCTGGATGTATCCGGCAACGTGTTCCACCTGCTGCCCAATATCGCGCGGCCCGACAATGCGGTGGCCAGTTTGCGCGACGGTGCTGCGGGCGATGTGCCTGTGCGGGTCGCCTACAGCCTGGAGGAATCCTCCTCCGGCGGCGGCATCGCCTTCAAGGTGGACGACAGCACCCTGGGTAAAAGCAAGGTTCTGGTGCTGCACTCCTCGGAGCCGCTGTTTGACGGCATGCGCCCGACCTCGGAAAGCGCCGTGGGTTTTGCAGAAGCGCTGCAGGCCAGCTACGAGGCGGATTCCAGCCGCATCCGCTCTCTCGACAGCCGTATTCTGGTTACTGCCAAACCCTAATCGCAGAACCGGAAAATGAGTTTTCCGGGCGTCCTCCCGTACAGGAGAACAGCCCGCTTACATCACATCAACCACAACGGCGGTGATATTATCTGCGCCGCCGCCGTCCAGCGCGATCTGGATCAGCCGGTCACCGACAGTTTCCATAGGTGTGGCGCCCAGCACATCTTCGAGGATCGCGAAGGTGGCGTATTTCGTCAGCCCGTCGGAGCAGACCAGGAAGCGGTCGCCCGGCTCTGTATCCCCGCGGACCTTATCGATCTCCAGGTCCTCCCCCACCCCGACGGCGCGGGTGATGGCATTGGATTGCGGGTGCTGGTCGGCCTCATCCCAGGTCATCTTGCCCGCCAGCACATATTCCGCCACCGCCGAATGATCCTCGGTCAGCATCTCGATCCGGCCATCGCGCAGCCGGTAGATGCGGCTGTCCCCGGCCCAAAGGCCGACAAAGTGCTGGTTCGCCATGATCAGCGCCGCCACGGTTGAACCGATGGTGCCTCCGCCGCGGGAGGCGGCCTCCGCCCGGATCGCCTTATGCGCGGTCTGGATCGCATCCCGCAGCGCGCGCATCCGCGCCGCCGGATCCAGCCCCTGCGGGATTGTCGCGGCAGCATCGGCAATCAAGCGGCTGGCGTAATCACCCGCTGCATGGCCGCCCATGCCATCGGCCACCAGCCAGATGGCATGCTCCGGCAGTGCCAGCACGGCGTCCTCGTTGACCTTGCGCTTCAGCCCCACATGGGTTTTCGCGGTGTAACGGTATTTGCGCATCGGGTTCATCATGAAACCTTGGCCCCCGCCCAGACCGGCGCGCCAAGGTCAAACAGCCCCAGCGCCGCAAGGCCCTGCGGCAGCCCGCTGCACGCCAGCGTCCGCGGCTCCCCGTCCAGAACTGCCGTCCACAGGCTGCATCCCGCCAGCCGGGCGCCCAGCACATCGCCAGGCAAACCGGCAGGCAGCCTCTCCAGGCCATGCCTCCCTGCCAGAACCACCGCCACACCCGGATCCGGCCAGGGGCCTTCAACCCGTGCTTCCGGAGCCTGTATGTCTGCGAGTGTTTCTGCCAGGCGGTCCTTGGTCATCGTGTCCTCCAATGCATCCAGCGCCACATCCTCCAGCCGTTCAAATAATGCGGCCTCGCCGAAATGGTACAACGCCACCGCGCCCTGCCCCGGCAATCCCGCCATCAGCGTCAGCGGAAACCGGCGCCCGACGCGGTCGACCGAGGGCATCATGACGCCCATGACCTTACCCGAACCACCCAGTCCGGCGGGCAGGGTGAACCGCCAGATCGGCGCGGTCATATAGTGCGCGTCAAAGCCTGAGCCATAGGCCGCCCTGCCGTCCAGAAGAACCTGCTGCAGCCAGGCATCCCACACCCGCACAAACCCGCCCGGCGTGTTCAGCCGGAAAAAATCCCCGGCTGACGGCATCTTACCGAAGGCGCCAAAACCCGCCATCACATCGACTTCGGGCAGCTGAATTTTGCCATCGCCGGCAGGGCGAAGGGGTTGATCACCGAACCGGACTGAAGCTCAAACAGCGCCAGTCGGCCGCCCACGCGGAAATTCACCCGGCGCCGGTCCGAGACATTGGTGCGGCGCACCTCTGCCGCGTCCAGCAGCCGGAACCAGGCCCACGGCCCGTCGCGCGACATCACGTTTTCGGCGTCGCGCTTTTTCGGCAGAAGGGTAATCCGCGCCAGCCCGACCGAGCCGGGCCAGGTCACCGCCACCGGGGTTGGCGCGCCGGAGCGGTGGTTATAGGCAACCTTGGTGCCGTCGATCTCCAGCAGAACCTCCTTGGCCTTGGGGTCCAGCGCGTTGACGGTGATCTGGAACTGCACCGCGGGCTGCGCGCCGCCGGCAAAAAACGCTTCCTTGATTTCAGAGGCATATTGCATCTGCTGCAGCACCGCCTGACTGATGCCCAGATCCACGTCATTCACACGCTTCCACGTCCAGGGGCGGCTGCGGGTGTCGACATATTTCAGCAGCTGGTCATTGAAGAAGCCGTCGATCAGCCCGCCCGGCGCAAACAGCTTGGCAAAATCCGCCATCGCCACATCTGCCCGGGCTGAGCGGTTGAATGGATACCGGTTGGCCAGCGCCTGTTCGCAGAACGGCAGCACGGCGGACTGCCAGCGCGCGTTGATCGACGCCCGCGTGCCCTCAGAGGTGATCCCGGAGGAGCCCGCCGAAATCTGCGTTGCCCAGCGGGGCAGCGGGCCGCCCATGCGGCTGGCGGTCTGCTGGAACTGCAACAGTGCCTGCCCGGTTTGCCCGCCGGTGGCAACACCGGAGAAAGACATCTTGTTCAGCTCCTGATAGACCATCTGAAGCTGCCCCATCAGATCATCCAGCTGCGAGGGCTGCCCCTCTGGCCTGTTGACGAGGTCATAGAGCCACTGGAACCGCTCCTGCACATAGGCTCCGGGCGGCTTGGCCGCCTGACCAGGCGCATTTTCGGCAGAGCCGACCAGCGCCTCCAGCAGGATCTGCCCTTGGATCGACAGGTTGGAACGCGCCTCAATCGCGGCCACGTTCTGGGCGCCCGCGGCAAGAGTGCCCGCGTCCAGAAGCGATTTGTCCTCGTTCAGCCGGGTTTCTTTGCTGACGTCGGTCAGGATATTGACGATCGGAGAGGTCGGCCCTGACAGCACATTGGTCACCTCCACCGCATGGGAGAGCGACTCGAGCGGGATGATGTCGATATCGCCAAGGATCTGGTCATAACGGCTGATGTAGTCGTTGTAATAGAGGTCCAGCACATCGCGACTAAGCTTTAGCAAAACCGCCTCGTTCTGGGCGGCCCCGCTCTGTTCGCCCAGTACCCAGGCCTCGCGGTGGACACGCTCGGCGACGCTTACCGCTTCCGGCAGGAACACATTGTGGAAGCCATCATAGGTAAAGATGCCCTCGATCCCGTCATTCAGCGGCTTGCCGGAGCTGCGGACCAGCACCCGCTTGACCGACGGGCCGCCGACATCGGTGATCCGCCATTTCGGCAGGCTGGTGGCCTTTTGCGAATTGAGGATACCGTTGTAGACCCGCTGCGCCAGCGGCATTTCCGACAGGATGTTCTGCGCCTGGGCTACCAGCGGACCATTCAGCGCAATCTCCTCCATCGGCTGCGACAGCAGCGCCGTGAGGTGGTCCATCAGGTCCGCACGCAGCTGGGTGCGGGCAATGCCGGGATAAGCAATGTTTTCCCAGTCCAGCCGCATCCATTCCTTGACCAAATCCTGGTTCATCGGACCCTGCAGGCCCAGCATCAGGTAGATCTTCAGCGCCTCATACAAGGTATCGGGGTTGTTGATATTGCCCTCGATCTGCTGCTCCAGCCGCACAAGCAGCCTCGGCAGCAGGCGCTGGTTCAGAGCCGCGCGGTAGGTCTGGGCGGCCTGGGTGCCAATCACCTCGCCCTGATAGAGGCCATAGGTCATCGCCCGCTCAGGCTCCGGGTCCGACAGCACCGGATTGCCCGGCATGTCGCGCAGATTGTTCAGCGCCGCGGCCACCGGCACCAGATCGGTGTCGCCGACCGGGCTTGGCGGCAGCTGGGCCGCGGCAGCCTGATAGGCCGAGACCTGGCCCTCCGCCTGGGCAATCAGATCGGTGTTCTTGAGATAGGACCGAACCCACAGCGTGCCCATCGCAATGGCAACCAGCACGGTTGCGGCGATGGCAATCCGCCGCGTCCAGCGGTAGCGGCGCTCGACCTTGTCATCGGCAGAAACCAGCCCCGCCTCCAGGAACATCACGCCTTCGAACAGCCGGGTCAGGAAGAAGGAACGCCCGGTCCCCTGCCCCGAGCCTATCGCCTGACGTCCGATACCGAACGTCTGGGCCATACCCAGCATCAGCCGGTCAATCGGAGTGCCTTCCTGCGTGCCGGACGTGAAATAGACCCCGCGCAGCATCTGACGCTGCGCATAGCGGTTGTCCTGGAACACCTCCATCAGGAAGTCGCGGGCAACCCCGCGCATCGAGGCCACCTGCGCCGGGAAGCCGGCAATCAGCGCCCGGCGCTGATGGTCGGTCTCGGTTTGCATCTTCTCCAGCAGTTGCGCGTTGATCTGCCCCAGCAGCAGCCCGAATTCCTCGTCAAACGCAGCAATCGGCGGCCCTTCCTTCTTGCCCTTGGGCAGCGGCAGGGTGAACCCCCAGACCTGTTCGCGGTCCTCCTTGCCCAAGTTGTCGTGGAATTCCTGGAAGCCGGCAATCAGGTCAGCCTTGGTGAACAGCACATAGACCGGGAAGCGCACCCCCAGCTTTTCACGCAGCTCCGTCAGGCGATGGCGCACCGCGGCGGCATGGCTTTTCTGGGTGATCTCGTCCTGCAAGCTGAGATCCGACAGCGAAATCGCGACGATGGCGCCGTTGATCGGCTGCCGCTTGCGGTATTTCTTGAGCAGCCCCAGGAAGCCGAGCCAGGCGGCGTTGTCCGCATCCGCATCGCTCTCCTGAGTGGTATAGCGCCCGGCGGTGTCGATCAGCACCGCATCATTGGTGAACCACCAGTCGCAGTTGCGGGTGCCGCCAACGCCGCCAATCGCTGCCTTGCCCATTTTCTCGGCCAATGGGAACTGCAAGCCGGAATTCACAATCGCAGTAGTCTTGCCCGCACCCGGCGGGCCGATCATGATGTACCACGGCAGGTCGTTCAGGTGCCGGCGGCCGCCCTTGGACTTGCGCAACTCCTTCATCGCGTCCTTGAACTTGCCGCGCAGCTCGCCGATTTCCTCCGACAAAACATCATCTTCCGAGGTGTCCGCCACCTCGGCCATCTCCTCGGTCATCTCCTTGTCCTTGCGGCGCCGCCGCCAGAAGATGAGGCCGACGATGATGAAGTACAGCAGGAAGATTACCCCGATGGTGATCAGCCGCGCCATCACGCCGTCAAACGGACGCCACTCGGAACTCCCAATGAAGGGCGCAAAGAACCAAACACAGGCCGACAGCACCAACGCCAGGATCAGCAGGATGGTGTAGATCGACCGGAACAGGGGAAAGATATAACGGCGGATCATCCCTCAACCTCCTGAACCAGCAGGATTTCGATCCTGCGGTTCTTGGCCCGCCCTGCGCGGGTGCTATTGTCTGCAATCGGCTCCTTGTCCGCGCGGCCCTCAGCCGACAGCCGGTCCGGATTGGTCATCACCTTGGCCATGCCCGCCATCACCGATTTCGCGCGCGCCAGCGACAGCGCCATGTTGGACGGGAAGCGCGACGACCGGATCGGCACATTGTCGGAATGCCCTGCCACGATAATCCTGCCTTTTTCATCATTCAGTGCCTCGGCCACCCGGTTCACCGGGTTTCGGAACGCCTTGCTGAGCTGATCCGAGCCGGAGCCGAACATGCCAGAGCCGGTCAGCCGGATGATCAGCGTGTTGCCCTTCTGGAACACCTGCACGATGCCTTCCTTGATCTCCGGCTCCAGGAAGCCGGCCACCTTGGCGACCTGTTCCTCTGTGGTCGGTGCCAGCGGTGGCGGCGGCGGCGGCGGCGCCCGCCGTTCCAGCTCCACCTTGGGGCCTGAGTCGACAATGGACAGCTGCCCCACCACATTCTCCGTCTTGTTCGACAGCATCCAGCTGAGGCCAATGAACTGCAGCGCCAGCACCGCGGCGGTGGCCGCCAGCGTGATCCACACCAGCCGCCATACCGACAGCGCCTTGAACGGTTTCACCAGGCCTTCCCAATGCGGCGACAGATCGCGCTCGACGGGCCCGCGCTGGTTTCGGATGATCCGCGCCAGCGCGCCACGGATCTGCAGGTGTTTCTCGGAACCGCCCTGCTCCACCCGCAGGCGTCCTTCGAACCCCAACGACAGGCACATATAGAGGAACTCGAGCATGTCGATATTGGCGCCCGGCTCTTTCTCCAGCCGCGCCAGCAGGTCATAGAACCGGTCGCCGCCGACCACCTCGCGGTGGAAGGTCGCCACCATCGACTGCAAGCCCCAGGAGGACTGCCCGCCCCAGGGCGTGTTCAGCACTACATCGTCCAGCGTCGCGCACAGCGCATAGCGCGCGATCTTCACGGTCTGCGCGGCAATGCCCGCCTGCAAGGCGCGGTTTTCAAACGCGCGCACCTCCGCCACAACGCTCTTGCGCAGCGCGTCCGGGTCCATGTGCTGGGCCCGGTTGCGGATGCGCGAAATCAGCGCAAACAGGGTCGAGGCGCAGGCGGTCAGCTGGTTCATCCCCGTCAGCGCCATCTTCGGCGCTTTCTGACCGCTCGCAGCAGCCTGCGGTTTCGGTGCCGCCGCCTGCGGCACGCCATAGGCATCCAGACCGGCCTCGGCAGGCGCGGCGGGCTGTTCCGGCGCCGGCTGGGCCTGCGGTGTCTCCGGCTGCTGCATCGGCGCGGCAGAGCGCCGCCCGCCCGGGTTCGGCTTGATCACCGTCTTGTCGGTATCCCCCGGTTCGGCAAAGGGATCGTCATAATCAGCCATCTCAGCGCCTTCCCTTATGCATTACGGATTGCCCAAAGCTCCATTTTGAGCCCCGGATACTGTCCCGACACATGCACTGCGATTCCGCCCGAAGTGGTCATCTTGCGCCAATAGGGGCTGTCCGCGTCCATCTCGAAATAGACAACACCCGAATGATAGGGGATCTGCCGCGGCGCCACCGGCAAGGGGCGGAGCGTGATCCCCGGCAGCGCCGAGTTCACCAGCTGGCGGATCTCCTCCACCGGGCCGATCTTGGCCTGGCCGGAGAAATGCTTGCGCACGTCCTCGGCCGGGATATCGGCGCTGACCGCCAGCACAAAGCCCGCATTGCCCAAGAGCTTGCGGTCGGCAATGACGCCCACCGAGATACCGTATTTGCGCGCCTCCAGCTTTATAGGGATCGCGGTCTGCTCCAGAACCGAGCTCAGGTACTGGCGCAGCACCCGGATCACCGGCGCAAAGCATTCCATCAGGTTGTCATGGGTATAAGGCGGAAACTCCGGCGCCTGCTTTTCCGCCGACATGAACACCGACAGCTCCCCCGCCAGCCCGGCGCACAGGGTGAACAGGCGCTCGGGGTGCAGGTTCTCGATATTGCGCAGGTGGCGCACCTGCGGCAGCATACGGTTGACCACCGTCAGCAGCATGAAATCCGACACATCCGCCACCCCGCGGGCGCCGCCCGCCTCCGACAGGCGACCCGCCAGCGCCTCCATCCGGTGCGCCAGAAGCCCCTCCAGCTCCCGCAGGAAACCGCTCAGCGCAGGTGCTGCGCGCACATCCAGGCAGGACGGGATAAACGCCTGGTCCAGCACAATCTCCTTGTCCGGGCGCACCTCGATGATCCGCGCCACCGGCACCGCCAGCAGGTCGGCCAGATCATCCACTTCCAGCGCGAATTGCAGGCGCATCTTGCCCACGTCCAGCTCAACCGGCTTGCGCTCGGTCGAGGTCACATCGGTCACTTCCTGCTTGTCCGGGCGCAGGCGGCTGGCCGAGCGTTCGGCGCCGCTCAGGTCGACCTCCACCGCCCCCTGCCGCCGCTGCGGCACGGTCAGGTAGACGATGCAGTCCTTGACGGTGGACGGAACCTCCATTGCCGGCGGATGCGGGTCTGCCATCGGCACCCGGAACACCGTGCCGTCATGGGTCAGCCCTTCGCAGGACTTCACCGCAAACTGGCCGATCTTCAGCGCCTCATGGTCAATCTCCAGACCGTTCACGCCCCAGGCATAGGGGCTGAGCCGCCGCGCCAGCCCGGCAACCAGCGCCTCGTTGTAACGGTCGGACTGCTGGAAGTGATGCGGCTGCAAAAACAGCCCCTCCGTCCAAAGTACCTTGCTGTCCCAGGACACCGGGATCTCCTCTTACTTTGCAGGCACGCGCCAGAGCGCGCCGCCAATCATTCCTTCAGCCTGTCCAGCTGCTGCTTGTAAGCCCGCGCAAATTCGCGGCTGAACAGGTCGTGAAAATCATTCTCAGCCTGGTCGGAAATCTCCGCATAAAGCTGTTCGTAAACGTCCCAGTACCGTGCCTTCTTGCCCCGCAAGAGGCCGGTAAAGCCGCCCTTGTCCTCGATCTGCGCTTCCAGCGCCTTGGGGTCGAGGCGTTTCAGCACGCCCTTCAGCGCCGCCTCCATGCCGGTGACCATCGCCACCTCATGCGCCTTGATGTCCTTCAGCGCCTCCTCGGCGGCGGTTTCGGGGCTGAGGTAGCCCTTGGTCGCCGGGCGCACCATCGCCTCGATCGCCTGCTCCGGCGTGATCGAGAATTTCAGCGGATTGTTTCCGCCGGCCGAGATCATCGTCTGCTCAATGCGGAATTCCGACTTGATCGAGGTCCGCGTCATCAGGATTTCGCGCAAGCCCGTGACCAGCGTCCGCATCACCCGGCCCATTCGCGCCATGGTGCTGGCCTGATCCGCCGGGTCGATGCTGATTTCGGTGCCGGCGCCATTTAGAAAAGCCTCCAGCGCGTCCTGCGTCCCGGCAGGCGGCGCTGCTTGCGCACCCGATTTCTGGTAAGGCGGAATCTCGGGCGGTGCAGAGGGCGGGGCCTCCTGCGGCGGCGGCGAAGGCGGTGTTTCCTGGGGCGGTGCCGGAGGGGCTTCCTGCGGCGGACCCGAGGGCGGCACTTCTTGCGGCGGAGGCGGCACCTCGCGCGGCGGCTCGGGCTTGGGCTCCGGTTCCTCCGGCCCGCCGATGCCGGACAGGAACTCGTCATCCCAATCGTCCGGGATCATGCCGGACTGCGCCGCGGGCGCGGCAAACCCGTCCGAGGCGGTCGGATTGTGGTTGGCCAGGCTGGCCCCCTCGCCTTCCCGCCCGTCGCTGGCTTTCTGGAAGAACGGATCCTCCTCCTCGCCCAGCGGCGGCAGCAGTTCATCAATCGGGTCGACCGGGTTCAGCTGCGCGGGCCCCTTCGGCCCCTCGCCCAATAGATCGTCCAGGAAATCTCCGCCCGTGCCGCTGTCCTCCAGCAGCTGCAGCGGATCGGGCGCATTCGCTGCGTTGCCGTGCGATATGGGCGCCTGCGCCGCAGGTGCCGCAATCATGTCCCCAAGGTCCATCAGATCGTCGCGGATCTCCACCACCAGCTCATAGTTGCCGATGCAAAGAACATCGCCATTGTTGAGCGGCGTCGGCGTCCGGCCCAGCGGGATCTTGGAATAGTTCAGAAAGGTGCCGTTGGAGCTCAGGTCCACCACCACCACATTGCCGTTGTGATCCTCGATCACGCAGTGATTGCGCGACAGCATCTGGTCCGGATCCGGCAGCACCAGGTCGCAGCTGGCCCCGCGCCCCACCGTGAGGCTCGGCCCCCGCATTGGAACAGGGGCCGCATCGCCGGGCATCGCGCCCGAGCTTTGAAACTTCAGCGTCACTCCCATGACTGGGCCTAACCTCCCACCAGCACGGTGAATTCACCCTTGACGACCATGCCGCCGCAGGCGGTGTTGTCCAGGATCCGAGCGGCCGGCATGCTGTTGATCAGCACCGTTGCGGACCCCTTGATGATCGGGTGCGGCGCGGGCGCCGCGGTGCACATGTCGCCCAACCGCGCAGCCGGCAGCTTCCCCACCAGTACAGTTACCGCACAGGGCGGCAGGATCGGCGTCGGCACCGGCAGAACCGGCGGCGGCGGGGTGGAGGGCAGCATGCAGCCATGTAGATCCGTCAACCGGGCCTGTGGCATTCCCATCTGTTACATCCTCCCCGTTATTCCTGCGCCGCGTGCTGCGGGACTTCGATCACCTGACCTTTGCCGCCGCGCGCGATATCCAGCGCGCGCTCAACCAGCACGCCGCCGTGTTCTTCAAACTTATCAGACAATTGACCCAAGGCCACCATATTCATGGCAAAGGCCGCCGCCTCAGAGGCGCCTGCCGGGGCAGGATATTGATTCAATTCTCCGGGTCCCAGCGTTCCCGCGGCGTAGAGCACCGCAAGCGCGCAGTTCACCGTGTCATCATCCACATAGGCATGATCCAGGGTGATCCGCGCCTTGTCGCGGTTTTCCTCGCTGGGCTCGAACACCCAGGCCTCCGACGCCGTCAGCGAGGCCGGATCCTTGTCCGACCGCGGCCCGATATAGTCGCGCGCGGCCAAACAGGCCCACCACACCCGTTCCCGCGGGGGCAGCAGAACGGCCAGCACCCGCAAGAGATCGACCAGCGCGCCCTTGCGGTCCAGCTCCTCCAGCACCACCCCTGCCTGCGCCGTTGGCGGCGCCTCCAGCGGCGTCTTCAGGATCACATTTGCCCGCGACAGCAGTTTGGCCACCGGGTCGGCGGGCATCTTGATCAGCTTTTCAAATCTTGCCGACATCTGCACCACCTAGTTGATCATCGTGAGGCCGCCCTTCAGGGTCAGCATGGCCTCGCCTTTGACGGTGGTCATCGGTGCTTTGGCTTCGACCATGCCGGAGCCTTCTATCTTGATCATCGGCCCCTTGATGGTCACGCCGGAATTGTCGATCTTGACCTCCGAGGCCCCCACGGTCAGCTTGATCTCCTGGCCTGCGCTCATCGCGATCTTGCCCGCGGTCACATCGACGGTCAGATTGCCCAGCGAGACAGTCTCTGTGTGGTTCCCTTGGGCAATGGTCTCGGTCAGGTTGCCGGTATCCACATCCAGGGTCATGTTGCCGGTCTGGATGTTCTCGGATTTGTCGCCGGTCTCCACCACTTCGGTGCGGTCGCCCTGGTGCACGGTTTCCGTCATGTGCTGCTGGACCGTGAACACATAGCTCTTTTCGTCCGCCGAAGTGACCTCCGGGTCGGGCGCATCCATGCCGACCGTCACCGTCGAGCGGTCCTTGACCAGCATCTGGTGGTCCTTCTCGGCCTGAACCCGCATCAGTTCGCTGTCCTTCTTGTCGTCGAACATCAGCTCGTTATAGCCGCCGCCTCCCTTGGAGGAGTTGGTCTTGATCCCCAGCTGGGTCTGATCGTCAGGGTAGGTATAGGGCGGCATTGTTTCCGCATTGTAAAGCATGCCGGTGCAGATTGGCCGGTCCGGATTGCCGTCCTCGAACTGGATCACCACCTCCTGGCCCATCCGCGGGATCGCCACCATGCCCCAGTTCTTGCCAGACCAGGGCGTCATCACCCGCACAAAGCACGACGAAGTCTCGTTCTCCTGCCCTTCGCGGTCCCAGTGGAACTGGATCTTGATCCGGCCGTGCTCGTCGGTCCAGATCTCCTCGCCGCTCTTGCCGACCACCGTGGCGGTCTGCAGCCCCTGCACTTCCGGCCAGGGGGTCACCAGCGGCGCCCGGAACTGATCGGACTTAGGGATCACCCCGAAGGTGGCCGCATAGGTGTCGTGCTCCATCTCTTTGGGGTAGTCCATGTTGCGCGGCTTCACGTCATGGCGCATCTCGCCCGAGGTTGCGACCTCGGTCGTGCGGCTTTCCCGCTCGCCGTAATCCCAGGCCAGCTTGATGTGGTGTTCTGCATCGGTGACCAGATACTCCTGGTTATTCTCCGCAACCGGATGCTTTTTCATTGTGAAGGTATAGCCGGTGCCCAGGGTCGCCACACTGGACGCGCCGCGCCAGCGCTTGTGCTTGATCGCCTGCGCCTCCATCTGCACCCGTGTCCGTTTGGTGCCCAGGCCGGAATTCTTTCGGTAATGGCCCTGGTAATCGTAAACCTCGTAATCCTTGTGGGAATGCTTGCCCTTGGCAATGGCCGTGGCCGCTTTCAGATCCGCCGACGGGGTCAGGAAGTCGAAATCGTTCAGGGTAACCTTGCCGCGGGTCAGGATTTCCTCCTTGGCCCATTCCGAAATATGCTCCTCCCGCCGCCGGTCGCGGTCGTCGCGGGCGTGAAATTCGATCTCCGCACCGCCCTTGATTGGAGAATGGCCGCTGACGCCATCACACAGCACCAGTTTCTCGGGGCTGCTGGGGCTGGTGGTGCTGTCGAAGTAGAAATAGATCCCCTCCTCCTCCATCAGCCGGCACAGGAAGGCATAGTCGCTCTCGCGGTACTGCAGGCAGTACTCGCGCTGCTCATAGCTGTCGCTCAGCTTGTCAGTGTAGTCGCTGAACCCGTACTCGCTGAACAGCTGCTTGATGATCTCGACCGTGGTCTTTTCCTGGAACACCCGCAAATCGCTGGTCCGCGTAAGCAGCCAGAACCAGGGGCGCACCTCCGCCACATACATCTCATAGCCGTTGCGGAACCCAAGGTATTCGACCGAGATGCACAGGCCTGAGAATTGCTGCTCCGTGTCCGGGTTGCGCATCACATGCACGTTCATCGTCTTGCCGACCAGATCCTCCAGCTTGGGCTGGGCCTTGGTGGCGGCAAATTCGATGGTGGTCTCGGTCAGCTTGCTCAAGCCCTCGCGCACAATTGCGCGGCTCAGCATCAGCCCATCGGTGCTGTAGCTCCCCGACATCCAGGCGAGGTCGTTTTCATGGCCCTTGCTTACAACCATGGTTCCTCCTTTCCGCGAAGGGAACCGGGCCGGAAATCACCGGCAGTGTTCTCAAACATTCGCATCACAAATCATCCAAAAGCGCGGCGAGTTCTGCATCCATTTCCTCATCGCCGCTGCCGTCGTCGTCATCCTCGTCGTCGTCATCCCCAAACGACGCCAGCAGATCATCAAGCCCCCCGTCATCGGCATCGAAGTCCAGTTCGCCCAGATCCAGGTCGTCTTCCTCATCACCCCCGAGGTCCAGGTCATCCAGGCCGAGATCGTCCCCGTCATCTCCGCCCAAATCCAGGTCATCTTCATCCCCGCCGCCCGCAGGAGCCGCCGGTTTCGGCAGGCCGCGCGGATCCGGCGGCGAGGGCTCTGGTGCCGGCAATCCGGTCCAGGGCCCCAGAATTTCGCTGCCCTTCAAGGAATTGAAGGAGGTCAGCCGCACCTCGTCCCGCCCCTTGACCGCGCTCACCGCCATAAAGCCGCGCTCCTGTGCCAGCGCGATCTTGTCCAGGTCGATATTGCGCTCAGTGCAGGGCAGCGCCACCTGGTCGCCGAACCTGTCGTTCACGTAATGATAGGGCATCCCCCCCAAAGACATAATCTTACCCAGCTGCAGCGACGGGCCGTATTCCTTGAAGGACCGCCCCAAAAGGATCGCCACCAGCACAACCGGATTGGCCCAGAGCATACCCTTCAGGCCTTCCGCTTCGGTGAATTCCTCGAAATCAAACTCGTAGCAGGGCTCGGTTTTCTCCCCATATGGCCGCCGCAGCAAAAACCGCGGGCTGACCAGCCCCAGATGCCCGGCCTCCGCCATGCCCCGCAGCGTATCCCAGGCCTCCGCAACCAGCTTGGGCCGCTCCGCCTTGGGCGTTTTCAGGAACTCCGGCGAGATCGACGCGAAGAACGGCGCATCCACATGCGCCGCCACCCGCGCGATCCGGCCCAAGAGTTCCGCATGGGGCGGCGTTTCCTCGAACTGATACATCCCGATCAGCGCCGAATAGCCGCCGCGGCCGTTCTCCTCATCCAGCGGCTCCTCTGTCAGCAGGCGCACAAAGCCTGTCTTCGACAGATCCTCTTCCGCGGCCAGGTCCGCCGCCAGCTCCTCCGCCGAGATATCATAGAGCATCACATCCAGCGTATCGTCCGCCTCGATCGAGCGCGCCATCAGATCCAGCGAGCGCCACTGCGCTTCTACCGACTGGAACTCCGGATGATGCAGCACCAGCCGCATCGCATCCGACAGCGCCTCATCCACCGCCTTCTGCATCGCGGCCACGTCCGGATCCGGCAGCGCCCGGATATGCGGGCCGACAACCCGCGCCAGCAGGTCCTCCACCGGCGTCGCCGGACGCGGGGTAATGCCGGTGTCCTTGATCAGCTGCTGAAAGGCGCTCAACCGCTTGTCAGCAGGTACTGCATTGCCCGCCGAGGTCCGCTTGGGCGCCCGCGCCTTGGTGCCGTGTTTCTCCGCCCAGGCCTTCAGCGTATTGGCCGCATGATCCGCCGTCGCGCCGCTCTGCAGCTGCTTGCGCAGGCCCACCAGCTCCGAGAACAGTTCAACGTTTTCATAGAGCTCATCCGGATGCAGGCCGTCCAGATCCTCCAGCTTGACCGCAATCCCGGCACCCTCCTTGCCGATCGGCAGGACCAGCTCGGTGGCAAAGCGCTCGATCACATCCTCAACCGTATCCGGGTCCAGCAGGATCGCCTTGCGCGCCGCCAGCGCGTCGCCGGTTTCTAGCTGCCCCTTGGCCGCACGGCCCGAAAAATCCCCCAGCACGGCCATCCGGAACCGCTTGCGCGCCAGCTTCTGCGGTTCGGGCCGGTCCGCGCTCATAGTGCCATAGGCGAATTCCGGTTCCTCCGAAGCCTCCACCGCAGCCACGGCCTCCGGTTCGCTGCCGCCTTCTTCCAGATCCCCCAGCAGCGCATCCAGATCATCCCCGCCGGCATCCTCCGCCGCCTCATCATCGCCGCCAAGATCGCCCAGCAGATCGTCGAGGTCCATATCCCCGTCCCCGCCCATCAGGCTGTCCAGATCGGAGTCCGCATCCCCCAGACCGCCCAGCAGCGCATCGAGGTCATCCTCGGCGCTCTCCGCATCTGCGGTTTCCTCGGCTTCCGCCTCTTCCCCAAGACCAGCCAGCAGATCGTCGAGATCACCGTCGTCTTCCTCACCGCTGCCCAGATCGCCGAGAAGATCATCCAGGCTGGCGTCATCAGCCTCCCCGGCATCCTCCATGTCCAGATCCCCAAGCAGCGAGGCCAGGTCATCATCGCCAGCCCCGCCGGCAGCGGCGGCGCCGTCGTCCTCTGACCCGCCAAGCATCTCATCCAGGCTGCTGTCTTCGGGCTCCTCCGCGGCCTCATCTCCGGGCTCATCCAGATCGCCCAGCAAATCATCCAAATCATCCCCGCCGGCTTCTTCTGAGCCCCCATCGTCCGGCAGCAGCGCGCCGGGACTGCCCTCCTCAGCCGCGTCGGCCTCCACATCATCCAAATCGCCAAGCAAATCATCCAGACCGCTGTCCTCGGCGCCCGCTTCATCATCGGCACCGCTCAGAAGCGCATCCAGATCATCATCATCCGAGCCTGCTGTCTCCTCGGTCAGGTCCCCTAGCAAGCTGTCAAGGTCATCATCCCCGGCGGTGGCCTCCGCCTCGTCCCCGTTGTCCAGCAAAGCGTCCAGATCCAGGTCCGGCTCGCCGCCGCCCGTGTCTTCCGGGCTGTCCTCTTCCGCAGTCAGATCGTCCAGCACCCCGGCGGCATCCTCCCCCGCATCTTCGACGCCGTCACTGCCAAGATCGCCAAGCAGATCGTCTAGTCCGCTGTCGTCCGCGTCTTCCTCCGCAGGCGCGTCCAGGGTGTCCAGCGCGGCGTTCAGATCATCGCTGTCCTCCGCTTCCTCCGGCGCATCCAGCCCGCCGAGGATCGTCTCCAGGCCGCTTTCCTCTTCCGCAGTTTCCTCCGGCAGGTCATCGGCAAGCCCGGCCAGCACATCGTCAGAAGTCTCCCCGGCATCTGCCTCCTCCGGTGCCTCAAGGCCATCCAGAACCGCGCTCAGATCCTCGTCCGTGTCCTCCGCCTCATCCAGGCCGCCCTCCAGCAGCCCTTCCAGAACGTCATCGGACCCGTCATCGTCCTCTTCCTCAACCTCAACGGACGCAAGGCTCTCCAGCGCGCCCTCCGCCTCGCTGCCGGCGTCTTCTTCTGCAGGCGCATCCTCCAGAAGGCCGCCAAGAACATCGTCCAGGCCGTCGTCTTCCTCAGCCGCGGAAACCTCTGCATCCACCAGACTTTCCAGTGCTGCGTCAGCGGCCTCGCCTTCCTCCTCTGCCTCTGGCTCGGCATCCGCGAGGTCACTCAGAACGCCGGAAACATCTTCTTCTTCGCCCCCGTCGGCCTCCACAGGTTCAAGACTGCCCAAAGCCGCCTCCGCAGAATCATCCGCTTCGGCCTCGTCAGGCTCCAGATCAGCCAGCCCTTCCAGAATGTCCGAGCGATCTTCCGCCTCGGACGCCTCAATCTCCGCCGCGGCCAGGCTCTCCAGCGCGGCCCCGGCAGCGTCTTCGTCTTCTTCCTGCACCTCGATTGCGGCGAGATCATCCAGAACCGAAGACGCTTCCTCCGCGTCTTCAGCCTCAGGCACGTCGGCCGCCGCCAGGCTCTCCAAAGCAGCACCTGCAGGATCCTCTTCCGCCGGTTCTTCAACCTCAACAGCCGCCAGGCTTTCCAGCGCGTCCTCCGCGGCGGTATTTTCAGGCTCGTCCACCGCGGTTTCGGCAAGCGCATCCAAAACGCCGGAATGATCCTCCGTTTCCGCCTCGGCCACTTCAACGTCCGAAAGGCTCTCCAGCGCGGCTGAGGCCGTGTCTTCCGGTGTATCCTCATCCACCTCCTGCGCGGCCAGCCCGGCAAGCACCTCTCCGGACGTGTCTTCCGCCTCCTCCGGAATATCCGCCTGCGCCAGACCTTCCAGGACAGACCCCGTCTGATCGTCTTCTACGGCGTCCGGAACCTCCGCCCCCGCCAGCGACGCAAGCGCCTCTCCAGCCGCGTCGCCCTGATCTTCCTCCTGCGGCGCGGCGGCACTCAGGCCAGCCAGCACATCTGCCGATCCGTCCCCGGCGTCCGCTTCACCAGGCTCCGCCGCCCGCAGCTCGTCCAGAACGCTGCCAGAGGTATCCTCCGCTTCGGTCTCGTCCGGCGCTTCAGCCGCAAGCCCCGCCAGCACGTCACCGGAGGCATTTTCTTCTTCCGGCTCCGGGACCTCCGCCTGCGCCAGACCTTCGAGCACGGCAGCGGAGCGGTCCTCTGCAGCCGTTTCCGGCACTTCGGCCGCCGCCAGGGACGCCAAGGCATCCGCTGATTGATCCGGTTCACCAGCGTCTTCAGGCTCCGCAGCGCTCAATCCTGCCAGCACATCCGCCGAGGTGTCTTCCGGCTCAGCCTCCTTCGGAGCGGCAGAGCGCAACCCCTCCAAAAACCCGGCCGAAGCATCCTCAGGCGCCGCATCCTCCGGTGCCTGCGCGGCAAGGCCTGCCAGCACGTCGCCGCTGGTGTCCGCCTCTTCCTCCGGCAGCTCCAGATTACGCAGGCTGTCCAATGCAGCAGCACTGTCCGTATCCGCCGCCGGCGCCGACACCGCCTGCAGCAGCGACGGGTCTTTCAGGATCGTCTCGATCAGCGTCTCGGCGCCGGTCTTGCCGTCCATATAGGCCATCAGGTTCTGCAGCTGGGTGCGCGCCTCCAGCAGGGGCCGCAAGGCATCCACCTTGGCAGCAATCGCCCCGGGCGAGAAATCCGTCATGCTCTCAAACGTCAGATCCACCGCCAGATTACCCTCACCGGTCAGCGTGTTGGGCACGGTGAAAGCGGCGCGCGGCGCCAGCCCCTTCATCCGCTCATCGAAGTTGTCGACGTCGATTTCCAGGAACTTGCGGTCTGCAACAGCGGGCTGCTCCACCGTGGATTTCCCCGCCAGATCGCTCATCACCCCCATGACAAAGGGCAGCTGCACCTTCTTCTCGGCGCCGTACAGCTCCACATCATACTCGATCTGAACCCTTGGCGCCCGGTTGCGGGCGATGAACTTCTGCGAGCTGTCAGCCATTGCCCTGCCCTTTCAACTCTGCGACTTCAGCCCTGAGCGCCTTGATCTCCTGAAGCAGCTCAAGAACACGCTCGTCGATCACATCCGTCTCCGACTTCACCAGATCCCGCAGCTTCTCAAACTCTGCCTCGGCTTCCGCCTCCACCGCCGACTGCATGGTGTTGACCAGAAGACCGATGAACAGGTTCAGCACCGAAAAGGCGGTGATCACGATGAAGGGCACAAAGAAAGACCAGGCGAAGGGGAACTCCTCCATTACCGGGCGCACAATGCCCATCGACCAGCTTTCGAGCGTCATGATCTGGAACAGCGAGTAAAGCGATCGGCCCAGGGTGCCGAACCACTCGTCAAAAGCCTGCCCGTACATCATCGTCGCCATCACGCCGAACACGTAGAACACGATGGAAATCATCACGATCACCGCGCCCATGCCCGGCAAGGCGTCCAGCAGTGCCTGCACCACCGCGCGCATTTGCGGGATGACGGACAGCAGGCGCAAGGCGCGCACCACCCGCAGGCCGCGCAAGGCCGACAGGCCCTGGCTGTCCGGCAGCAGCCCGAAGGAGACCACAACAAGATCGAAGATGTTCCAGGCAGAGGAGAAGAACCGCAGACCGTAGGCAAACAGTTTCAGCGCCAGTTCCAGCACAAAGATGGTCAGAACCGCTGTGTCGATCACGTCCAGCAGCCCGCCCGCGTGCGCCCGCACCGCGGCAGAGGTGCCAAGGCCCAGCGTGATGGCGTTGAAGATGATGATGCCCAAAATGGTATTGGTCACCCAAGGGCGTTCGACGAATTCACGGGCGCGGTCCCGAAGCGTCATGCCGGTGCTGGCCTGGGTTTCCACTGGTCTTCTCCCTATTTCGCGGCCCGGCCAGCTTTGGGCCGGGCCAATCGTCTGCCGGTCTGGATCAGGCGACCGCCTTGCTGACGTTGTCTACCAGGGTCTTCACGGTCTTGATCGCCCCCATCAGCGTGGCCGCTTCCGAGGCGATCGACTTCTTGTCCAGCTCCTTGAGCTTCTGGATCGTGGTCTGGTCGTCAATCTTCATGCCGTTGCCCTCCATCAGGGCCTGCATTTCCTCCAGATAGGCCTCGCGGTCCTTCAGCTTGGCGGCCAGCTCGCTGGCGGCGCGTTTCAGCGTCATGCATTCGGCACCCAGCTTCACCCCTTCTTTCAGAGTTTTCGACGCGCGCACCTTCTTCATCAGCTTGTCCGCCGAAACACCCAGGCTGTCGGTCTTGTTGCGGGTCTTGGTGGTGTGCTCGCGGTACGCTTTGCGCGCCTTCTCGGCGTCATTCACCTTGGCCGAGATCCCCTTGACCGTGGCGTCCAGCAGGTTCTTGGCGATCGACTTGGCATCCTTGCCCTTGGTCACCTCATCGCCCATCGCCAGCGCCTTCGCGGTCAGCTTCTTGATCGCTTCAATCGGCTTTTTCACCGAAATGCCGGAGGTGTCGGTGATCCCCTGCCGCTCCGCCGCCTGCATCAGTACGGTGCCGCGCAGGGTGATATAGGCTTGGATCCCGGTATAAAGATCCTTGCGCAGCTTGGCCTCGTTCTTGAGCTGCTGATTGATCTCCATCCCCAGCTTCACAACCTCAACAACGATGGTCTTGTAAGAGGTCACATCCGCGCCGGAGGTCGCCACCAGCTTGGCAACGGAGCCTGCGATCTTGATCGTGCCCAGCCCCACCTTGAGCGTGGTCTTGACCCGCGCCTCCTTCAGCAGCTTGTCGCCTTGGGCCTCTTTCTTGAGCCGGGCCTCGATGGCTTTCTGTGCGGCCCCTTCCGCCGAATCCATCGCGTTCTTGATCGAGGCGTTGGTCGCCTGGATCATCTTTTCCGCTTCTTTCTGTGCCGCCGCCCCCGGCGTCTCCATCAGCTTGCCGACCTTGGCGTCCAGCTTCACCGCCTCTTCGGTGATCACCTTCTCATAGCGCTCCAGCTCCGCCATGCCGGCCTCTTCCAGGCGCTTCAGCTTGGTCGAGGGTGCCGGATCCGGCTTTTTCACGGTGCCCTTGGTGGTGACTTCAAACTCCACATCGACCCGGTATTTCGGCAGTTCGATGTAGTTCAGCTTGGGTTTGGAACGCACAAGATCGACAACATAGAACTTGTGCTTAACGGTTGTTGTCTTGGCCATCTTATTTCTCCCTTGTACTCATCACCCTGCGGCGCAGGCTGTGCGGCGCCGCATCAGTCGAATGCGTATGAAAACTCTCCGTCCGTAACGCCGATCTCGACCTTCTCCACTTCCTTGCCCTCCATCAGGCGGCGCAGGAACTCGTTGGAAATGTCCGGCAGCATCGAATTGGTGACGATGGCGTCGATCATCCGGCCGCCGGATTCCAGCTCCTGGCAGCGCTCGACGATCTTGTCGACGACTTCGCCGCTGTAAGAGAACGGCACCCCGTGCGCTTCCTCGACCCGCTTCTGGATGCGGCCCAGCTGCAGCTTGGTGATCTCGGCAATCATGTCCGGCGACAGCGGGTAATAGGGGATCGTCACCAGACGCCCCAGCAGGGCGGGCGGGAACACCTTCAGCAGCGGATCACGCAGGGCTTTCGCCATGCCCTCCGGCTCCGGCATCAGATCGGGGTCAGAGCACAGATCCATGATCGTCTCGGTGCCGACATTCGACGTCAGCAGGATCAGCGTGTTCTTGAAGTCGATCACGCGCCCCTCGCCGTCCTCCATCACGCCCTTGTCGAACACCTGAAAGAAGATCTCATGCACGTCCGGGTGCGCCTTTTCGACCTCGTCCAGCAGCACCACGGAATAGGGCTTGCGCCGCACCGCCTCGGTCAGCACCCCGCCTTCACCATAGCCGACATAACCCGGAGGCGCCCCTTTCAAGGAGCTGACGGTATGGGCCTCCTGGTATTCCGACATGTTGATGGTGATGACATTCTGTTCACCGCCATACAGCACCTCAGCCAGCGCCAGCGCGGTCTCGGTCTTGCCGACGCCCGAGGTGCCCGCCAGCATGAACACACCGATCGGCTTGTTCGGGTTGTCGAGGCCAGCACGGCTGGTCTGAATGCGCTTGGCGATCATCTTCATCGCGTGGTCCTGGCCGATCACCCGCTGGGCCAGCCGCTCTTCCAGGTTCAGGATGGTCTCGATCTCGTCCTTGACCATGCGCCCCACCGGAATGCCGGTCCAATCGCCCACCACCGAGGCCACCGCCTGGTGGTCGACAATCGGCAGGATCAGGGCCGAGTCGCCTTGCAAGGCTTCCAGCTCCGCGTTCTTGTCCTTCAGCTGCTGCATCAGTTCGGCGCGCTCATCATCCGACAGCGGGCTATCGGCAGCGCCCTCCGCAGCGTCGTCCCCGGCATCCCCGGCATCATCCACGGGCGCGGCCCCCTCCCGGAGCTTGGCGCGCAGGTCCAGAATGCCTTCGACCACCGCCTTTTCCTTGTCCCAGCGCTCGGTCAGACCGGCCAGCCGTTCCTCCTCGGCGGCCTTGGCCGCCTCCACTGCCTCGCGCCGGTCGGCAACCTCATACCCTGCGGTCTCGTCCCTGCCGATGATCTCCAGCTCGGTGGTCAGCGCTTCGATCCGGCGCTGGCTGTCATCGACCTCGGCCGGCACCGCGTGCTGGCTCACCGCCACGCGGGCGCAAGCGGTATCCAAAAGGCTCACCGACTTGTCCGGCAGCTGCCGCGCCGGGATATAGCGCGCCGACAAGCTGACTGCCGCCTCAATCCCCTCATCCAGAACCTGCACCCGGTGGTGCTGTTCCAGCATCGAGGCAATGCCCCGCATCATCAGGACCGCCTTCGGGATATCCGGCTCATCGACCTTGACCACCTGGAAGCGGCGGGTCAGCGCCGGATCCTTCTCGATGTATTTCTTGTACTCGGCCCAGGTCGTGGCGCCGATGGTGCGCAGGGTGCCGCGCGCCAGCGCCGGTTTCAGCAGGTTGGCCGCATCGCCGGTGCCGGCCGCGCCCCCTGCCCCCACCAAGGTGTGGGTTTCATCCACAAACATCACGATCGGCACCGGGCTCGCCTGCACCTCGTCGATCACCTGGCGCAGGCGGTTTTCAAATTCGCCCTTCATCGAGGCGCCGGCCTGCAGCAGCCCCACATCCAGCGCCAGCAGCCGCACATCGTGCAGGCTGGGCGGCACGTCGCCGCGCGCGATCCGCAGGGCAAAACCCTCGACCACCGCGGTCTTGCCCACCCCGGCCTCGCCGGTCAGGATCGGGTTGTTCTGCCGCCGCCGCATTAGGATATCGACGATCTGGCGGATTTCCTCGTCCCGGCCCACGATCGGGTCGATCTCGCCGTTGCGGGCCTGTTCGGTCAGGTCAGTGCAGAACTGTTCCAGCGCCTCACCTTTGCCCATCGCGCCCGGCGCCATCGCCGAAGAAGCCTCGCCCGGCTCGGCACCGCCGCCGGTCACGTTGGAGCCGTCCTGCGCCCCCAGCGTTTCCTCGGGCGAGCCATCGGTGGCCTCGTTGAAATTGTCAGCCAGATCATCGGCGCCGATCTTTGCCAGCTCCGGCGACATGGTCGACAGGATGTTGCGCAGCGCCGGCGTCTTCAGCATCCCCAGCAGCAGATGGCCGCTGCGCACATGCCCCGAGGAGTAGAGCAGCGAGCCCCAGACCCAGCCGCGTTCCATCGCATCCATCAGGTGATCGGAGAGGTCCGAGATCGTCGAGGCGCCGCGCGGCAGCATGTCCAGCGCGCGGGTGAGCTCGGTGGCTATCTTACCCGCATCCAGATCGTAATGCTGGATGATCCGGTGCAGGTCGCTGTCCTGCTGCGCCAGCAGCTGATGCATCCAATGCACCAGCTCGACATAAGGGTTTCCGCGCATCTTGCAGAACACGGTTGCACTTTCAACGGCCTGGTATCCCAGCTTGTTCAGCTTGCCAAACAGCGCCACGCGGCTGATCTCGGTCATCTCAAATCCCTCCCTCTACTCGCTCTTCAGCCCCGGCGCCAAATCCCGGGTACAGGTACAAATCATTCACGTCCGGCTGATCCGCATCCGGATCCGGGCGCGAACGGATCCAGCTGGTGTGCCCCAACCGGGTGGTTCCGCCCAGGGACGCGCGCGGCACCTCATCGCCCGCCAGCACCAGGTTCACGTCCCAGTCCAGCACATCGCCGGCATAAGAGCGCACAATGGCGCGCAGCCGTTTCAGCGCCTCCCCGCCCGGCAGCAGCCGCTCGTAATCCTTCAGCGTCAGCGGCCCGATGCGGATGCGGAACTTGGCGGTGCGGCTCCACACCTTGTTGCCGATGCTGGTGCTTTGCCCCAGCCCGCCATAGCCCAGCCCCCAGCGGTCGTCCGGCTCCAGCTCCAGCCAGCTGCCGACAAATTCCTCCAAGGAGACCGGCACCTCGAAAAACGCCGCCAGGATCGACACCAGCCCTTCCGGGTTCTTCGCGCCGCGCGCCAGGTGGCCGGCAAAATGCAGCTTGGCCAGGTCGGGCATGTCGTCCCGGCGGGCGAACTTGAAGCCATTATAGCCGATCAGCGACGCCACCTTGCGCGCCATCGGATCATCCGCCCGGTCAAAGCTGACGGCGGGTGAGCCTTGCGTCCAAGCGCGATAGAGCAGGCTCATCAGCCGGTGCGTCAGCATATCGGCAAAGGCCACCATCGTCGGATCGCGGTGGTTGCGTTTGCGGTCGCGGGCGTATTCGGTCAGGTGCAGCGGCAACGGCCCTTGCGGCCCGAACAGGCCGAAAAAGCGGTTGGTCAGCACCGCGGGCTTGTCCCCTTCGGCCGGCTTGAACGCGGCAATGGTCGAGGGCGGAAAGGCCAGCTCCGCCTCCTGTCCCAGCCGCAGCTTGTCCTCGCGCGGGCGGCGGCTTTCGCCAAGCCGGGGGGCCTCCTCGAAATGCGCCTCCAATACCCTCAGGGCCTGAAAAACGTGGTGTTTCTCAGGCTCCATGGCCAGCCGGCCATAGAGGCTCAGATCATCCGGCCAAGGCCCTTTTCCGGTCGCCATCTGGCAATTTCCCCGCGTTTTTCAGTTTTCAGGACGGTCTCCGTGAATGAGTTGATGCTGGCATACCCGCGGAAGAACCGCTCCAGCACCGCCCCCAGCGCGTAGATGTTGCTGCCTTCGAAAAAACTCTCGTCAAAGCCCAGGGTGATCTCCAGCCCGCGCACCGCGGTGGACAGGATTTCATCGCTCATCCGCCGCACGATGGGCCGCGCGCCGACCGACAGGATCCCCTCCAGCTGCTTCTCGGTCACCCGGTCGCCCAGGGGCGCATACAGCCCGACCAGCTCACGCAGCGCCTCCGCCGACTGGCCCTTGCCGGTTTCGGCAATCGACACGTAGTTGAGGCTGAGGTGTGAGATCAGCCGCCAGGCAGTATCCCCCTGCGCCAGCGTCGGATGCGGACGGGTGGGCGACACCGGCAGCGTCACCTTCTTGACCGGGCCGCCTTCGGGGAGGTGGAAGACGTCGTCACTGCCGGTGGCCAGCAGCATCGGCAGGTCGCGGTTGGTGCACAGCGCGGTCACCGCCAGCTGCTCCAGCCCCGGCGAATAGGGCACCTGCGACCGGTCGACCAGCGTCAGGAACACCTCCGACCCCAGGTAAGAGCTGCGCACCCCGCGCAAACGCTCCTTCTCAGACCGCTGCCGCATCCGCCGCTTGACGGTGTAATATGCCGGGTGGCTTTCGCCCGCGGCGGTAAAGTCATTGGCGGAATAGAACGGGCGGAACACCACATCGTCCTCCCCCTCGCCGCTGATCCCGACCACGCTTTGCAGCGCGTAGACCTCATAATCCAGCCCGGCGGTGCGGTTCGGGATCACGTGATGCTCGGTATCAATCGGCGCAATCCGCACCCGGTCGCAGCGTTTCTCGAACAGGTTCACGGCGGGCACCGCGTTCAGCTGGAACACCTCCGGCACCACGATCGGCGCCACCTCGGACATGCCTTCGCGCAGCAGGATATACAGATCCACCTCATTGCCGGCGGATTTCTCCAGCCCCGCCCGCAGCCCCTGCAGCTCGACAAAGCGGAACCGCTCCGGCATGGCGAAATATTCCTGCAGCAGCCGGTAGCCGTCATAAACCCGGCGCGGCAGCGGCAACAGCGCCTCCTCCGGGCTGAACCCCTTCTGCACCACCTTGGCGCCGCGCAGCGGCAGCTGCCAATCGGCCCGCCGGTCGGTGGAGCGCGCCACGATCCCCTGCACCTGGGTGCACAGCAGTTCCAAAAGCGGCCAGCTGTTGCCCGCCGCACCGGACAGGTACAGCGACAGCCTGTCCATCTGCAATTTGCTGATCGGGTCGCCGTCGATACGCTTGATGCGCAGCCGGATGCCTGCGCGCGCGTCATAGCCGGTGGCCACGCCCGCCGCGACCAGCTCGCCGCGCCCGTCGATATACTGCGCCTCGGTGATCTCGATCGGCCACATCGTCAGATCGGCGGCGGTGCGGAACTCGCAGGGCGTCTGCTCGCCTTCGGTCAGCCGCGACCTGAGGGTGGAGCCGCGCGGCAGCACATAGCCGCTTTTCACCGCCGAATTCGCCGCATCCGGCTCAAACGCCGCGATCATCATCGACGGTGTCGGCGCCAGGTAATGCGGATAGATGATCTCCAGCAGGTTCGAGGTGAAATTCGGATACTGCAGCTCCAGTTCCAGCTGCACCCGCGCGGTCAGAAAGGCGGCGCCCTCCAGCAGCCGTTCGACATAAGGATCAAGGACCTCAACCCCTTCCATCCCCAGCCGCGCGGCGATCTTGGGATAGGCGGCAGCAAACTCCGCGCCCATGTCGCGCAGGTAGTTCAGCTCGTTCTCGTAATGGGTCAGCAGCCGTGTATCCATCTCACAGCGCCCTTTCCATTTCCACTTCACCGGTGGTCAGATCGACCTTGCTGCGCAGATACAGCTCCAGCGGCATCGGCTGCGCCCACATGTCGGCGCGGATCTCCAGGCCGACGGTCATCTCGGTGGCGTCAGTCCCGTCCTGCAGCCGCACATCGACCGAACCGTCGATGATCCGCGGCTCATAGGTGGCGATCGCCTGCTTGATCGACCGGCGGATCGCCTCCGCTTTCTCAGTGGTCGAGGCTTCACCCGCCACTTCCACCAGCCCGTAGTTCAGCACCGAGGCCGACACCGACGGGTATTTCTCCGCATCAAAATGGCTTTCCACATTCTGGGTATTCAAAAGCCAGGACAGATCGCGCTGAATGATTTCCCGCAGCCGCACAAGGTCGATCACCCGGCTCTCGCGGGTTTCCTTCAGATCGCCAGGTGCATTGTCGGTCAGGCGGTCCAGCAGCGAGGGCTGCAGGCGCTCGGCCAGTGTCTTGTCAGCCATTTTCTACGTCATGCCCATCCATCCGGAGTGTGCGCACATCCATGATGGCAATGTCCTCTTCCCCGATCGTCAGCAGCCGCTGGCCCAGACCGGTATAGGTTTCCTCGCCGGCGTCCTCCCACACGGTGGCGCGCGCCAGCATCGACAGCCCGTCGGCCTTTTCAGAGCCCGGGTAGCGGGTCGGGATCATCGCCGCCACCGCGCCGCCGCCCGCCAGCGTCAGCGTGCCGGCGGTCCAGACCGCATCGCGCAGGTCGCTCGGCTCCTCCGCCTCGAACGAGACGATCTGCGAAAACGGCAGCCAGTAGTATTTGCCGTTGACGATGGTTTCCAGCACCGGTCCCAGCCGCATGTCGGCATCGGCGATCCATTCGAACCGCTTGCCGTTCACCTCACCCGGACTGGCAGGTGCGGCCTCAAACGCCTTGGCGCGCAGCTCCGCGGCTTCCTTGGGATTGCCCTGCGCCAGCAGTTTCTGCGCTTCGATCAGATGCGCCAGCCATTCCTCCGGCTCGCCCAGGATCGGCGGCGATTTCTCACCGGCAAAAACCTTCTCGCGGTAAACCTCGCAAATGATCGCCTCGCGGTAGGCCTGCGCCATCACCGTGGCGCCTTCATCCAGACCCGCCGCCGCTTTCAGCTGGGCAATCGCCCGGGTCCAGTCGCCCAGCACACAGAGCAGCTGAAACAGGAAAACCCGCAGCTTGGCATTGCTCGCGTCCGCCCGGATCTTGTCTTGCAGCGCCTCCAGCGCCGCCCTGGGATCACCGGCCTTCAGATGCTCTTCGGGTGTCATGGGGCTCTACTCCGCAACTAGGACTGGATGCTGCAAATGCTTCAGAAAAAACGGACCCCGGGCGCAAACACGCCCGGGGCCAGCCGAATGTCTTACTCGACCTTGCCGGTCTGCACGTTCCACTTGAAGGTGCCTTCAGTGGTGAGTTTACCGGTTTTCTGGTTGGTCGACTTGTACTCATGCTCGATCGAGGCATAGGCCAGCGACCAGGTCTCTTCCGGAATGCCGTCTTCACTGGCAGAGATGGAATAGCTGTCCACCACCACGTCCTTGAACTTCCAGATCGAATAGACCAGCAGGCCCTGGCTGGCGCTGTCACCCGACCGGCACCAGTGCATGGTGATTTCCGGGCGCACGGTGCCGTTGGCAACCGACAGCGCCAGATCGTTGGACGCCTTGCCCATCTGCGATGTCAGCTCGACCTTGCCGAAGTTGGAGTTCGCATGCATCCGCTGGGTCGACCCGAGGTCGGTCATTTCCACGGCACGTTCAACATTCCAGCTCGCGGACTGGACAACGATCCATTTCTTGTGCTGTTCCTCGGTCGCGTCGCCGTCGATATCCGAGATATGCACGAACATATTTGCAGCCATTTTTCTATCCTTTCAAAAACTAAGAACTCTACTGCACTATGATGGGTTTGAGGCTGGGGAGTGGGAAATCAGCCTCCTTTTTCCGAGGGCAGTTTCGATACCAGCCGCAGTGAGACGGAAAGCCCCTCAAGCTGGTAATGCGGGCGCAGGAAGAATTTCGAGGTGTAATACCCCGGGTTGCCCTCGACCTCTTCCACAACCACTTCGGCTGCGGCCAGAGGCTTGCGCGCCTTCTCGTTCTCCGAGGAGATATCCGCGTTGAAGTCAACATAGTTGTTGATCCAGTCCTGCAGCCAGGATTCCATGTCCTGGCGGCTTTTGAACGAGCCGACTTTGTCCCGCACCATGCACTTGAGATAGTGCGCGAACCGGCATGTGGCGAACAGATACGGCAGCCGCGCGCCCAGGTTGGCGTTTGCGGTCGCGTCCGGATCGTCATATTCGGCCGGCTTGTGCAGCGACTGTGCGCCCATGAAGGTCGCCACATCGGTGTTCTTGCGGTGGATCAGCGGCATCATGCCGTTCTTCGCCAGTTCCGCCTCGCGCCGGTCGTCGATGGCAATCTCAGTCGGGCATTTCTGATCGACGCCGCCATCGGTGGTCGGGAAGGTGTGGCTGGGCAGGTTCTCCAGCGTGCCGCCGCTTTCGACGCCGCGGATGCGCGAGCACCAGCCGTACATCTTGAACGACCGGGTGATGTTCACCGCCATGCCATAGGCCGCATTGACCCAGCCGTATTTGTCGCTGGTCGCGCCTGCGGTGTCTTCCTCAAACGCAAACTCCTCCACCGGGTCGGTCTTGGAGCCATAGGGCAGACGGCCCAGGAACCGCGGCATCGCCAGGCCGACATACTTGGCATCTTCGCTGTCGCGCAGGGACCGCCAGGCGGCATATTCCGGGGTCTGGAAGATCTTGGTCAGATCGCGCGGGTTCGACAGTTCCGCCCAGCTGTCCATCTGGAACAGCGTCGGCTTGGCACCGGTGATCAGCGGCGCATGCGCGGCCGCGGCGATCTTGGACAGCTCGCCCAGCAGCTCGATGTCCGGCGGCGAATGGTCGAAATGGTAGTCCACCACCAAAGAGCCATAGGGCTCGCCGCCCAGCTGGCTGAATTCCTCGGTGTAGATCTTCTTGAACAGCGGCGACTGATCCCAGGCCGTCCCCTTGAACTTCTTCAGGGTCTTGGACATTTCCTTCTTGGTGATCGGCATCACCCGGATCTTCAGCTGCTCGTCCGTTTCGGTGTTGTTGACCAGGTAATGCAGCCCGCGCCAGGCGCTTTCCAGCTGCTGGAATTCCTCGTTGTGCAGGATCAGGTTGACCTGCTCGGTCAGTTTCTTGTCGATCTCCGCCACGATGCTCTCGATCGAGCGCAGCGCGTCATCCGAAATCAGCGCGGAATTTGCCAGCGCCTGTTCGGCCAGGGTCTTGACCGCGCTTTCGACAGCGGTCTTGGCCTGGTCCGACTTGGGGCGGAATTCCTTCTGCAGCAGGTTGGCGAATTCGGCAGAGCCAAAGGCGGCTTCACCGGCAGCGGCTTCCGCCTGGAGTTCTTCTTCAGCCATCTTTGTCCTCCCCTATTATTCTTCGCTGTCGGCGTCGCCGCCGGGCTTCGGCTGCGCGGCCAGGGTTTTCAGCAGGCTCGGATCCTGAATGATCTTGGAGATCAGATCCTCGGCGCCGGTCTTGCCGTCCATGTAGGTCATCAGGTTCGACAGCTGGGTGCGCGCTTCCAAGAGCTCGCGCAGCGGCTCCACCTTGGCGGCGATCGCGGCGGGCTTGAAATCGTCCATGCTCTCAAACGTGATGTCGACCGCCAGGTTGCCCTCGCCGGTCAGCGTGTTGGGCACGGTGAAGGCGGCGCGCGGCGCCATTGACTTCATCCGGTCATCGAAGTTGTCCACGTCGATTTCCAGGAATTTGCGGTCTGCGACCGCGGGCTGCTCCACTTCGGATTTGCCCACCAGGTCGCTCATCACGCCCATCACAAACGGCAGCTGCACCTTCTTCTCGGCGCCATACAGCTCCACGTCATATTCGATCTGGACCCGCGGGGCCCGGTTGCGTGCAATGAATTTCTGTGAACTTCCGGCCATCTAGGTCTCCTTACTCGTCTTGCTGTCACGGGCCCCGCCGCCGGTCCGGCCGCAGCGTGCTCCCGTGTCTGTCAGTCGTCGTCGTCTTCGATGCCGCCAATGAGGTTGACGTTGTCCACCCCCTGCGGCGCCATGTCGTTCATGATGGTGAGGAAGTCGGCCCCCACCAGCCGCTTGGCCCGCTCCAGCAGGATCGGCAGCGGGCTCGACGGTTCCGCCCGCCGGTAATAGCCGATGATCCGGTCCAGCGCGTTGGACACATCCGCGGGCGAGTTGATCGCCCCCGGCGCTGCCGGCGCTGCGCGCCCGCCTGCCGCCGCCGGCGCGGCTGCCGCTCCGGCCTCGTCCGCCGCGCCATCATCCGCAGCACCGTTTTCGGCGGCCCCGTCCCCGGCACTCACATTGCCATAGTCGCGGATGCGCTTGGCGGTCTGCTGCAGCAGTTTGATCAGCGCGCTCAGGTCCGGCCCCTGCCCCGGCGTCTGCTCATCAAACACCGCCGAAATCGCCCGGACGTTTTCCTCTGACGTTTCGATCGCCGCCAGCCGCTCGGCGATGATCTCCTCATCGCTGTCCTGAAAGGCAGCGCCGATGGTGGCGGTGTCCGGGATATGCTCCATGTCCGCGGGTGCGGTCATCACCCCTTCGGCGATCTCGATATCGCGCAGGGAGAACCGGCCAAAGCCGCGGCTCTCACTCAGCGGCGCCCGCCGCAGCGACCGGTAAAGCGGCGACGCTCCCGCCATCCCGTCCGGCTGGCCGCAAAGATCCTGCACCGCGTTGATCCGCATCGTCGGGTCGCCGTCATCCTCATCCAGCTCCGGATGGCAGGTCTCCCAGAAGTCCTCCAGGCAGCCGCGCATGTAGGTTGTCACATCGGCAAACCCGGTCAGCCCCTCGGAATGCAGCAGCGCGTCGCCCAGGAACACCGCCGCGCGCAGGTCGTGGCTGCGCTCCAAAACCTCCAGCGCCTTCTTCTGAACTTCTCGGTAATCCGGATCCGTGGCCTCGATGGTCTCGTTGCCCACAACGGATTCTTCCCCGGGCTGCGCAGCCAGCTCCATCTCGGTGAAGGCTGGATCGTATTCGAGGTTCTCGCCGCTGGGCGCATCGTCCCCTTTGGGCTGCAGTAATACTGCCGGATCCATCTATTGCCCCCCCGCTTTTTCTTCCGATTTTGCGGACGCGTTAACGTAACGTCAAGCGGCCCCCCGTCCTTTTTTGATCCGGTGGTTAAGGCCGCCTTAATCTCAAACTAAAACTTGACCCCAAGTGAGCCTTATCGGCATCCTAAAGTCAAATGTTTTCACAGCTTTTTGCGGCGGGCGAATAATGAGTATTGAGCGTATTTCCGGTAAGGAAGTCAAAGCGATGGTCCGCGAGGGCGCCAAGAAGCGCATGAGCTTTGCCTTCTGCCTGGACCAGAGCAAAGACCCGCTTCTGATGATCCAGCCGGGCAAGAAACCCGAAACCCTGAAAAACCCGATGAAGAAGGAAGGCGGCGGGCCGCCGATGGCCTGGGGCACCTATGTGGTGCGCTCCGGCGCAATGGAAATGATCTGCGAAACCGCGCCGCAGCGGATGGTCACTGAACTCAAGAAATTCCTCAAGCGCAACAAGCCCAAGGTCAACGTGCTGTTCTACGACGACGGCGGCAACCTGCTGGACAGCCTCAAGCCGGAAAAGCCCGAGGGCCAGGTTACCGAGGAGAGGGCCGCCGACATTTCCGCCACCGGCATCGACAAGAAGGCCGTCGCGCCGCTGAAACGCCGCCTCAAGCGCATCCAGCCGCGCATCGGCCTCGCCCCCGGCCCGCTGGAGCTGAAACTCAAGCGCGCCTTGGCGAAGTCCGTCAGCCTGATCAACAAGGGCCGCCTGCAGGAGGCCGAGACCATGATCGTGGTGATCGAACGCGCCGTGGCCCGCATCGGCAAGGACCGCGAGGATGAGGCCAGAACACTGAAACGCGGCCAGCGCGAAATGGACCAGCGCAGCCTGGGCGCACAGGTCAAGCGCGCGCAATCCTTGCAGGCCAACGTCGCCCGCGCGCCCGGCAAGGTCCGCACCCGGCTGGGCCGCGCCTTGCATGTCGCCGCCCGCCACCTGAAACGCCGCGACCTCGACTCCGCCCGCGACGCCATGGACAAGATCGAAAAGGCGCTGACAGCCCTGGTCTGACCCCGAACAACAGCCCGGCCCGCAGCGGTTGCGGGCTGGGCATCCCACCGGAACCCGGAGACAGTGATGCCCCTGACCCGCCTGCTGACTGCCCTCGCCCTGATCTGCCTGCCGCTCTCCGCCGCGGCTGAAACCGGCCCGCTGCGGGTCGAGCTGAACAAGACCGAGGAGATCGAGGGCGGCGGCTGCCGCGCCTTCTTCCTGTTCCGCAACCAGACCGGCAAGAGCTTCGAAGGCTTTGAAATGTCGCTCGCCATACTCGACGGCCAAGGGGTGATCGACCGCCTGCTGTCGATCGACGCCGCCCCGCTGCCGGTCCAGCGCACCACCCTGAAACTGTTCGAAATCCCGGAAATCTCCTGCGGCAACATCTCCGAGATCCTGCTGCACGACATCACCTCCTGCCAGCCCCAGAACGAGGAGCAGATGGACTGCTTCCCGATCCTGGAGCTCGGCTCCCGCGCTGCCGCGCCGCTGGTGAAATAAGCCATGGCCGGCACCTGGGATATGCTCGGCACCGGCGGCCCGGTGATTGCGCTTCTGGCGCTGATGTCGCTGCTGTCGATCACCGTGATCGCGGTGAAGCTGATCCAGCTCTGGCCAGTTCGCTCCGGCGGGGACGCCCGCGAGCAGGCATTGGACCTGTGGAAAGACGGCGACCGCACACGCGCTCAGCAAAGCATCGAGACCGACAAATCACCTGCCGGCCGGGTGATGGCCTACGCCATGCAGGCGCTGCAGGAGGGCCTGCGCGGCCCGCTGCTGCAGGACGAGCTGCAGCGCCGCGGCAATGAGGAGGTCAGCCGGATGAACTCTCTGATCCGCCTCCTGGAGCTGATCGCCATGGTCGCCCCGCTTCTGGGCCTGCTCGGCACCGTCCTCGGAATGATCCAGTCCTTCCAGGAGCTGGAGCTGGCGCAGGGTGCTGCCAATGCCTCGGTGCTTGCCGGCGGCATCTGGCAAGCGCTGCTGACCACCGCCGCGGGCCTTCTGGTGGCGATCCCCGCCGCCGTCGCAGCAGGCCTGTTCGCCGCCCGCATCGACGCCGCCGCCCAAGCGATCGAAAGCGCCGCCGGCCGCCTGCTGCTGATAGACGGGTCGCGCTGACACGGAGGGGATCTGCCATGACGATCAACCGGCCCTCCCGGCCCCGCGCCCTGATCTCACTGGTGCCGATGATCGACGTGATGCTGATCCTGCTGGTGTTCTTCATGGTGACCTCCACCTATCTGAACCTCGACATGATCCCGGCGGTGAAACCGTCCGAGGCCACCGCCGCCAGCCCGCAAAGCCCGGCAGGCACCCTGATGATCCGCCTCGGCGCCGACGGCGTGCCGGTGCTGCGCGGCACCGCACTGGATCACGACGCCCTCCGCACCACCCTCGCCTCTGCCGTCGCCGACGAACCGCTCACCCAGGTGGTGATCCTCCCCTCCGGCGCCGCCCAGACCCAGGCGCTGATCACCGTGATGGACAGCGCCGCACTGGCTGGCGTTACCCGCCTGCGCGTCCTGCGGCTGGAGGCGTCCCCATGAAGCTCAACCGCCCGGCCCGCAATCCGCATTCCGAAACCATCATCGCCCTGATCGACGTGGTGTTTTTCCTGCTGGTGTTCTTCATGCTGATCGGCCGGATGGACGCAACCGCCCCGTTTGACGTCCGCCCCGCAACCGCCGTCACCGGCCGCGACATGCCCTCGGGCGGCATCACCCTGGCCATCTCCGCCCAGGGCGCCCTGGCACTCGACGGCGAGGAACTCACCCGCGAGGCCCTCTCCCCTGCCCTCTCCGCCCGGCTGGCAGAAGACCCGGAGCTGCGCCTGCGCATCAACGCCCACCGCGCGGCTGAACTGCGCAACGTGCTGCCGCTGGTGGCCGAGGGCGAGGCGCTGGGGTTCCGGGACGTGGTGCTGGTGGTCACCCCGGAAACAGACGGGTGATGCGCGCCCCGGCCACATGGGCGCTGGGGCTCGCGGCCTCCGCCCTGGTCCACGCCGGCGGCGCCGCCGCGCTGCTGATCTCGCTCACCCCCAATCCGCTGCCGCAGCAGCCCACCCCGGAAAGCAGCCTCAACCTGCAGGCCCACCGCATCCCCCGGTCCGAGGCCGTTCCGCAGGCGCCGCAAGGCGAGCAAGCTCCTGAATCCCAAGCACAAAGCCAAGGCCTCGCCGCAAGCAGCATCCCGCGATCCAAGGCCCAGGCAAAGACCCCAGCAGCAGCCAGCCTCGCCCCCGCTGCCGCCCAGGCCCCTGCGGCCGCTCCTGCCCATGCCCCCTCCAGCAAACTCGCCAGCGCCCCTGCATCCGCCGCCCATCTGCCTGACGTCCGCCCGGCTGCCTTTTCGGCCCAAGTGGCTGAGCCGCAGTCGGCCCAGGCTGCCCCGGCCCAAGCCGCCTTGCAGCAGGCCGCCCCGGCAGCCGCCGCGGTGAAACCGGCCACCGCCGCCACCGCGGCCCCTGTTCTGCTGGCCGCCGCGCAGAAACCCGCCATCGCGCTGGCCAACACTGCAGCTCCGCTGACCTCCGCCGCACCGGCTCAGCCCAACCCGGCAGATTTGCCGCAGACCCTTCCCGCCAGCCAGCCCAGTCCCGAGGCGCAGCCTGTTTCCGCACCGCTGCCGGACACCACACCACCCGCCCTGCAAACGCCTGCCGCCACCCCCGACGCCCCCCGCATCAAGGCCGCGCTGGCGTTCCAGGGCGGCAGCGGCGACATCGACCCGGTCTCCCTCGCCGCCTTCCAAAGCTTCATGCAGCCGGGCGATGCCGTGGCCGAGGGCGATCCCTTGCGCGACGGCGTTTCCGGAATCCTCGCCGCCGTCCCCTGCTCCCGCCTGCAGGTCGCCTTTGTCCCCGAATCCGCCACGCTGGAGGTCCGCGGCCACCTTCCCAAGGACGGGTTGCGCAGCCCCGTTCTGGCCGCGCTGCAGGCGCAGATGGGCGCCGACATCACCGTCTCCGATCAGATGCGCCTGCTGCCCCGCCCGCAATGCGGCGCGCTGGCCGGGATTTCCAGCGTCGGCCTGCCGCAAAGCACCGACCAGATCACCAATCCGCTGCTGGTCGGCGAGGACGCCCACGCCCGGGTGCTCGACTATTCCGGCGGTGACCGGCTGTTCTTCGACCTCACCGCGCCGGACTACCCGGCTTATGTCTATGTCGACTATTTCGACGCCGGCGGCGCGGTGCTGCACCTCAGCCCGAACGAGCTGGTGCCGCTGACGGAGGCCGCCCCCAAAAGCGCCCTGCGCGTCGGCGCCAAGGAGGCCGGAGACCCCGGCCTGCAAATCTCCGTCGGCCCGCCCTACGGCCAGGAAATCGCCGTCGCCTTCGCCGCCTCGCACCCGCTGTATGACGGCACCCGCCCGCTCAGCGAGCCCGCAGCGCCCTACCTCGACTTCCTGCGCACCCAAGTGGCCGAGGCCCGCGCCGAACACCCTGATTTCAAGGGCGAATGGGTCTATTTCCTGATCACCACCCACGCGCCGTGACACCATGCCCGCACCGGCGGCGCTCCCGCGCCCGCAGGCCCGCGGCTGACGCCGCCAGGCCTTGGCAGCCTTGGGC
>NZ_CEYXRG010000029.1:0-41625 GCF_982940295.1 Leisingera sp. | reverse complement strand
CGATGGACGACAGCGCCCACCGCAGGGCAGGGCGCCCGCGCGACGCCCCGGTGCCGCGGCGCGCCGCAAAGCCGATCCCCAGCGCGGCGACCAGCAGCACCAGCAGCGCCCCCATCAGTCCGCCTGCGGTCCACAGCGTCAGCTGCGCCGAGCCGCTGAACCACGCCGCCAGCCCTACCAGCGCCGCCAGCGCCAGCGCCGTCGCCAGCAAATATCGCGGCGCGGGCAGCCGGGTGCGGCTGGCAAAGGCATCGCGGAACAGCGAAGCAGCGCGGATCCGCTCGGCCCGGGCCAGCGGCCACAAGGCAAAGATGAAGGCGGTCAGCACACCATAGACGGCGGCCTCTGCCAGGGCAGACGGATAAAGCGAAAACACCGCCGGAAACGGCAGCTGCGCCGCAATCAGCGGCCCCAGCAGCATCGGCCCCACGCCGCCCAGCACCAGCCCGAAGCCGACTCCGATCAGCGTCAGCGCACCGATCTGCAGAAAGTAGGTGAGGAAGATCGTCTGCCGCTCCGCCCCCAGCGTGCGCAGGGTGGCGATGGTCGCGGTCTTGGTGGCCAGATAGGCCCGCACGGCGGCAGAAACACCGACGCCGCCCACTGCTAGCCCGGAGAGGCCCACAAGCACCAGGAACCCGCCCAGCCGCTCGACAAAGGTGGTGATCCCCGGCGCGCCGTTCCTGGCATCGCGCCAGCGCATGCCGGTGGTTTCAAACAGCCCCTCGGCCTCCGCCTGCAGGGCGGCCAGATCGCTGCCCGGCGGCAGTTCCATCCGGTATTTGGTGTCAAACAGCGTGCCCGGCTCCAGCAGGCCGGACCCGGCCAGATCCTCAGTCCGGACCATGGTGCGCGGCCCCAGCTCAAAGCCGGAGGCCGCGGCATCCGGCTCCAGCGCAATCATCGCAGTCAGCGTGAAGTCCTGTGTGCCAAGCCGGAATGTATCCCCCGGCTGCAGGCCCAGACGGTCGGCCAGAACCCGGTCCATCACCGCTCCCGGCAAGCCTTCTGCGCCCGCCAGCGCCGTCTCCAGCGGCATGTCAGGGGTCAGCTCCATCTCCCCTTTCAACGGGTAGAGACCGTCCACAGCCTTCACCTGGGTCAGGCCGCGCTCCTCTCCCACCGTGGCCATGGAGCGGAATTCGGCAATCCCGGAATAGCGGACCGCCGCCCGCTCCACCCAGGCAAGCTCATCCTCATTGGCAAACCGGTAGGTGAAATTCAGCTCCGCATCGCCGCCCAGGATCGTCGCGCCCTCGCGCTCCAACCCGGTTTCGATGGAGGCGCGGATCGAGCCGATGGCGGCGATCACCCCAACCCCCAGCGCCAGGCAGGCCAGGAAAATGCGAAACCCTTTCAGGCCGCCGCGCAGCTCCCGCAGGGCAAAGCGCCAGGCCAGGCGGAGGGCGGAACCGCTCATTCCGCCGCCTCGCGCGCCGCGTCTCCGTCAACGCGGCCGTCGCGCAGCCGGACCACCCGGTCGCAGCGTGCCGCCAGTTCCGGCGCGTGGGTGACCATCACCAGCGTCGCGCCATAGCGGTCCCGCAGGCCGAACAGCAGGTCCATCACTGCTTCGCCATTGGCCTCATCCAGGTTGCCGGTCGGCTCATCCGCCAGCAGGATCGCAGGCCGCGGCGCCAGGGCACGCGCCAGCGCCACCCGCTGCTGCTCGCCGCCGGACATCTGCGCCGGGAAGTGACCGGCCCGGTGGCCCAGGCCGACGGCCTCCAGCTCCGCCTGGGCGCGGTCAAAGGCATCCTTCACCCCCGCCAGCTCCAGCGGCGTTGCCACATTCTCCAGCGCGGTCATGGTCGGGATCAGGTGAAAGCTTTGAAACACCACACCCATGTTATTGCGGCGGAACCGCGCCAGCGCGTCCTCATCCATTGCGGTCAGATCCGCACCCAGGGCCGTCACCCGGCCGCCGGTTGCCTGCTCCAGCCCGCCCATCAGCATCAACAGCGACGACTTGCCGGACCCGGACGGCCCCACCAGTCCCAAAGTCTCCCCCTGCCGCACGTCCAGCGAGATAGCGTGCAAAATCTCTACCGGGCCGGTATTGCTATTCAGGGTCAAACTCGCATCTAAAAGATGAAGAACGGGGCTGTTTTGCTGGGTCATCGGGCCTGCCTGTTGGATCCACCTTTCGGATATGGAGTGTTTGCGGCGATGCGCAAGATACTGGCACTGTTGAGTTTGCTGCTTTTTTCGGGCGCCGCATGGGCCGAACCGCTGCGGATCACCGCGCTTGGCGACAGTCTGGTGCAGGGTTACGGGCTGCCGCAGGGCCAGGGGCTGGTGCCGCAGCTGGAGCGCTGGCTGAACGAAAACGGCGCCGAAGTTGTCCTGCAAAATGCCGGGGTCTCCGGTGACACAACCGCGGGCGGGGCCGAGCGGGCAGAGTGGACGCTGTCGGACAATCCCGACGGGCTGATCGTGCTATTGGGCGGCAACGACCTGTTGCGCGGGCTGGCGCCGGAGGAGGCGCGCGCCAACCTGAGCCGCATTCTGCAAACTGCCAGAGACCAGGACATCGAAATCCTGCTGGTCGGCATGAAGGCCCCGCGCAACTACGGGCCGGACTACAAGCAGGCGTTTGACGCGATCTACCCTGAGCTGGCGGCAGAGTTTGGCGCGGTGCTGCATCCGGACGCCTTCGCGGGCATGGCCGCGGAAGCAGGCGGAGATCCGGCGGCGGCGCAGGGGCTGATGCAGGACGACGGCATCCACCCCAACGCCGAAGGCGTTGCGCTGAATGCGGCAGCCATAGGGCCGGCGGCCCTGCAGCTGATCGAGGCGATCGGCGAGTGAAAACAGCCCTTTCAGTCAGGGCTGCTTCGAAATCTCATTTCAGATCAGAGGATCAGGAAACCAGCGCGATATCCACTGCGGATTCACGGCCATCACGGCCCGCGCGCAGCTCATAGGTCACTTTCTGATTATCCGCCAGGCCGGTCAGCCCGGAACGTTCAACAGCGGAAATATGGACAAAAATGTCCTTGCCGCCGTCTTCGGGTGCAATAAAGCCATAGCCTTTGGTGGTGTTGAACCATTTGACGGTGCCAGTGGCCATCGTCGTGTACTCCTAAGTCGTCTTCAGTTCTCTGCCCGCTTATGCGGCAGCCCGGCAAGTTTTGCGGATGATCATGACCGCGCCGGGTGAGGTACAGTGATGGCATTCGCGTAACATCGCCGTGACAGAATTGGGTGCGAATCCCCTCTGGTGCAAGAAAAATGCTGTGTGATCCGGGGTTTTGCGGCAAAATCCCGCAGAGCGGCGGCTAAAGCACCGTCACAACCGTGCCCAGCGGCACCCGTTCGTACAGGTCGACCACATGTTCGTTCATCATCCGGATACAGCCGTTTGACACCGAATGGCCGATGGTCTGGGGCTGGTTGGTACCGTGGATGCGGAAATAGGTGTCGATGCCGTTCTGGAACAAATACAGCGCCCGCGCGCCCAGCGGATTGTCCGGCCCGCCCGGCTGGATGTATTCGTTGTCGATGAATTTGGCATAGGCCCTGGGATCGCGCTCGATCATCTCGTCGGTGGGGCGCCAGGTCGGCCAGACCTTCTTGCGTTCGATGACCGCTTGGCCGGTGAACTCCAGCCCGGCCTTGCCGACGCCCACGCCATAGCGGATCGCCTTCCGCTTATCAGTCACCAGATACAAGTAGTAGGACCGCGGCAGCACCAGGATCTGGCCCGGGGCGAAATCCTTCTTGATCCGCACTTCCTGCGGCACCGGGTCAAACACCACTGCATCTTTCTTGCGTGCTAGCGCAGGCAGCGGCAGCAAAGAGGCCGCGGCAGCCGCAGTGCCCGTGCTCAGAATCTTCCGGCGTGAAATCATGGCCATACCCCTGAACGTCTGTTGCATCTCTCTTTATCTTCCGGCGCGAACCGCGACCGGTCAACGGGTTTCCGCAGCCCGGGCCGCAAGTGTTGCATGCGGCGCCTTGCACAGGGGCGCAGGGCGTCTATATCCGGATCTGTGCGACTGATTGAGGAGGCGATGGAATGGGAGCCAAGACCCTGACCTGCCTGTCCTGTGCCCAGCTGAACCGGGTGCCGGAGGACAAGCTGGGCCGCGGCCCGAAATGCGCCACTTGCGGCGCGGCGCTGCTGCCGGGCAAGCCAATCGACGTTGATCCTGCCATCCTGCAAAAGGCTGTCCGGAACGATGATTTGCCGCTGGTGGCAGATTTTTGGGCACCTTGGTGCGGGCCCTGCCGCTCCATGGCGCCGGAGTTCGCCAAGGCGGCCAAGGCGCTGGACGGCCGGGCCAGGCTGGTCAAGCTCAATACCCAGGATCATGCGTCCACCGGCGCCCGGTACAGGATCCGAGGCATTCCCACCTTGATCGCCTTCGAGCGCGGCAAGGAGAAAAAGCGCCAGTCGGGCGTGATGCGGCAGAGCCAGATCACTGGCTGGCTGCGCAATTAACCAGCGGGCCGCTTGCTTCCGGCACGGCCCTCTTGCGGAGATAGCAGGCGCACCCCCGCGGTTGCGGGTTATTCGGCGTAAAGCAGGTCTCCAGACTGTGCTGATTGCTGCTGGTCTTCCCGGCGGGCGCTGCTCATGAACAAATAGGCGACCAGGATCATACACAAGAGCGCAGCGGTAAAGGGGTAGAGCAAGACCGCGACCCAGGCAGGCCAGCCTGCAAGCAGCACAGCCGAAAGCATCAAGCCCAAACCGCTGATTGCTCCGAAAACTGAACTTACCCAAGCCATGCCATCGCTCCTATGCTCGCTCAACGCCTACTAAAGGTAGAAACCGGCGAGGCGCGAAACAACTGCGCAAAAGACTGAAGCGGCTGTCATATAAGTAGAATTTTAGCGGCCGGCTACGCCTTTGGTGGTAGTGCTGCGCTCCGCCGCCTGGCCGTTCCCGCCGTTTCAGGCGGTGGCTGTATCCGCCATTCCGGCATCCAACCGGCCCTCAGGACCGTCTGTGGGACCGCGCCAGGCCAGCAAGGCCGTCGTCAAAAGCGCCACAGCCGTTCCGGCCCCCGTATACACCAGCAGGCTGAGCCAAAGCGGCAGGCCGAGTGCCGAATACCCAAGAACCGATGCGAACAGCCCCGCGATCATTCCAAGGAAAATGCCTGCCCAAGCCATAATGCCTCCTGTTCTCCTGCGCGAGCCGGGCCTTGATGGTCCGGTTGCAACCGCTTGCTTGCACACCACCCTGCAGGAGAAAGTGTTCAAAAGGGGTTAACAAAATAAGCTTCCACTGCGCCTGCTCAGAATGAACCGGCTGATCCTGGCCGCCTGACGCGATGGTAGAGAAGAGTTCCGAGAACACGAAACAGAGGATCAAAGCAATTTTAGCGATCTGCCCTTATGGAGCGCGGCGCGCATCGGCCTGGCCTGCGCTTTGTGTGGCAGAATAGATTTCAAGGCGGACGCCGTAACTCGAAAATTCAGCGCTGGTGCCGGCTTCTTCAGCATAAACAGGAAGGGCGGCCGACAAGGCCGCCCTCCCAAGAAACCACCGTTATCGCACGGTTACCGCACAAATTTCTTGTGCTTCAGGCGCTTGGGCTCCAGCGCGTCGGGACCCAGGCGGCGCTTCTTGTCCTCTTCGTAGTCCTCGAAGTTGCCCTCGAACCATTCCACATGCGCGTCGCCTTCAAAGGCCAGGATGTGGGTACAGATCCGGTCGAGGAAGAAACGGTCGTGCGAGATCACCACGGCGCAGCCGGCGAAATCGACCAGCGCGTCTTCCAGCGCCCGCAGGGTTTCCACGTCCAGGTCGTTGGTCGGTTCGTCGAGCAGCAGCACGTTGCCGCCCTCTTTCAGCAGCCGCGCCATGTGCACCCGGTTGCGTTCACCGCCCGACAGCAGCGACAGTTTCTTCTGCTGGTCGCCGCCCTTGAAGTTGAAGGAGGAGCAATAGGCGCGGGAGTTCACTTGCGCGTCGCCCAGCTCGATGATCTCGGCACCGCCGGAAATCGCCTCCCACACGGTGTCATTGTCGTTCAGGTCATCGCGCGACTGGTCGACATAGGACAGCTTCACGGTGTCGCCGTACTCAACAGAGCCCTCATCGGGCTGCTCCTGGCCGGTCAGCATCTTGAACAGTGTCGATTTACCGGCGCCGTTGGGACCGATCACGCCGACGATGCCGCCCGGCGGCAGCGAGAAGTCGAGGCCTTCGATCAGCTGCTTATCGCCATAGTGCTTGGCGAGGCCGTTGACCTCGATCACCTTGGAACCAAGGCGCGGGCCGTTCGGGATGACGATCTGGGCGCGGCCGACCTTTTCGCGTTCGGACTGGCTGGCCATCTCGTTGTAGGCCTGGATACGCGCCTTGGACTTCGCCTGGCGGGCTTTCTGGCCCTGGCGCATCCATTCCAGCTCGCGCTCCAGCGTCTTCTGCTTGGCCTTGTCCTCGCGGGCTTCCTGCTCCAGCCGCTTGGCCTTCTGCTCCAGCCAAGCCGAGTAGTTGCCCTCGTAGGGAATGCCGCGGCCGCGGTCGAGCTCCAGGATCCAGCCCGTAATATCATCCAGGAAGTAACGGTCGTGGGTGACGCAGAGGATGGTGCCCTTGTAATCGATCAGGTGCTGCTGCAGCCAGGCGATGGTTTCGGCATCCAGGTGGTTGGTCGGTTCGTCGAGGAGCAGCATGTCGGGCGCTTCCAGCAGCAGCTTGCACAGCGCCACGCGGCGGCGCTCACCGCCCGACAGGTTGGCGGGCATCGCGTCATCCGGCGGGCAGCGCAGCGCTTCCATCGACACGTCGACCTGGCTGTCCAGGTCCCAGAGGTTCTGGGCGTCGATCTCGTCCTGCAGCTTGGCCATCTCCTCGGCGGTCTCGTCCGAGTAGTTCATCGCCAGCTCGTTGTAGCGGTCCAGGATGTCCTTCTTGGCCTGAACGCCCAGCATGACGTTTTCACGCACGGTGAGGTTTTCGTCCAGCTGCGGCTCCTGCGGCAGATAGCCGACCTTGGCGCCCTCGGCCGCCCAGGCCTCGCCGGTGTAATCCTTGTCCAGGCCGGCCATGATCTTCATCAGGGTGGACTTACCGGCGCCGTTGACGCCGACCACACCGATCTTCACGCCAGGCAGGAAGGAGAGGTGGATGTTTTCAAAGCATTTCTTGCCACCCGGGTAGGTCTTGGAGACACCCTGCATGTGGTAGACGTACTGGTAGGAGGCCATCTGATTGCTCCGTTAAGGGGGAAATTTGCTGGCGGGAGTGATAGCCGAAGGGCGCAGGCGGGGCAATGAGGGATGCAGCGCGCCGGGGAATGTGCCCGGACCGCACAAAGGGCGCCCGCAGCCCGCCCTTGCCCGACTCACCCCTTCGGGCGCAGACTGTAGGGCACCAGAAACACGAGGGCGCCCCGGATTGCCGTTTGCCGCGCCCAGACCTGAAGAAGCCGCCGGAATGCGGACCGCACAGTCCCCGGTGAAACACTGGACCGTTCCGGCCCGATGGCGGCACAGACCTGAGCCAGAGCGGCCCGGGGCCCTTCACAGCACAGGAGGACCCCACGATGATCGCCTCACGCCTGAAACATCATCTCGAGGCACAGGGCCTGCCGTTCGGCACCGTCCGTCACCCCTATACCTCAACTTCGGCAGAATGCGCGGAATCGGCGCATGTGCCGGGGGATCACCTGGCCAAGTCCGTGCTCATCCATATGGAGGAAGGCCCGGTTCTGGCCGTCGTGCCGTCCAACCAGACGGTTGACCTGCACGCGCTGCAAACGATGATGGACCGCCGCCTCGGCCTGGCGCCGGAACATGAGCTGAACCAGGTCTTTGACGACTGCGACCCGGGCGCGGCACCTTGCGTCGGCGCGGCCTATCATGTGCCCACCGTGATCGACGACAGCCTGACCGGACTGGACACGGTCTGGTTCGAGGCCGGCGATCACAAGACGCTGATCGAAATGAAGGGTGACGATTTCGACACCCTGATGAAGGACGCCAAGCACGGCTCCTTCTGCACGGTCCACTGACGCGGGTCAGGAGACCGGGATTCTGAACAACCGGCCAGCTGCCCCGACCCCCGGGGCGGCCCCTGCGGGCGCGTCAGAAATCGAACAGATCTTCCAGGAAGTTCTTCTTGCTCTTCTTCTTGTACGGCTTGCTGTAGCGCGGGTCATACCGGTCGCTGCGGTCCTCATGGCGCGGCGGCTGCGGCGCGGCCTGTGCGGGCTGGGCTGAGCGTTCGATGATCTTGTCCAATTCGCCCCGGTCCAGCCAGACGCCCCGGCACTGGGGGCAATAGTCGATCTCCACCCCGGCGCGGTCGGCCATGACCAATGTGGTTCCGTCAATCGGGCACTGCATCTGCTTCTCCTTGCTCAACTCCTGCACTCCACGTGGGCAGTGCACCTGTGCTGCGCAAGACAAAGCCTGCGCAAAAACGCGGGTTTTGCAGGTTTTCGCCCATTTCAGGCCTGCTGACGCATGGTAAGCTGCCCCCAAATCACGGAGGCAACAATGAGCAGCAAGACCATCCAGGCGGGGCTCCTGACCCTGATCCTTGCGTCGGCTCCGGCCTATGCATGGGCCGGTGAAGGCGGTGGCGGAGGCGGCGGCGCTGATAGCGGCGGCGGCCAGAGCAGCGGGCTGAGCTCGCGTTCCACGCGGGCGGTTGTCACCACCCTGACCCGGGGCTTCGACCGCTGCGGCACGCTGCCGCAAGTCTACAAGTTCGACTGCTACCGCCACACCTACAAGCTGGCGGCGCAGAAGCTGGACAGCAACCAGGCCTATGCAGAAGCCGCCAAGGCGCTGGTGCTGGTGGAGGAAACCCTGACGCAGGCCGTGAAACAGAACCTCGACCCGGCGCAGAAACCTGTGCGCAAGGGGCTGAATTTCTACCGTGCGGTAAAGCCTGCCGCGGTGCCGCAGGTCAAGCGGCAGGCGGAACGGGCGATGCGGCAGGCGGAAACCATCCTGCTGCGCTCGCCCGCGGAGAAGAAGGTGCATTACGCCCGCATCGCCGAAGCGGTGAACTCCAACAAGGTGCTGCTGCGGTCCGCGATGCTGCCAGGTGCCGCGATGCGGCTGGCCTGGCAATTGCTGAAAAAGGCGGTTGCGGCCTGATCTTCAGGCCGCGCCTCAGCGGACCACGTGCACCGCGCAGGCCGCGTGGCGCACGACATGGCCCGAGGTCGATCCCCACAGCATATCCTGCATCGACGGGCGGTGCGAGGCGAGGATGATCAGGTCCGGCTTGTTCTGCTCGGCCCAGTCCAGGATGGTGCGGCCGGAATGGCCCTCGATCAGCACGCCCTCGGCGTTGGGCAGGGTCTGCGCCAGCCCGTCCAGCTCTGCCTGCAGCGCCTGGCGGGTGTCTTCCATGAAATCCGCCGGCACATAAGAGATCGCATAGGCCGGGACCTGTTCGATCACATGCAGCAGCGTCACCTTGGCCCCCGGCGCCGAAAGCAGCCGCGCCACTTTCAGCGGTCCGGTGACATCCCGCTCGGGATCAAAGGAAATCGGCACCAGAACGTTATGATACATGGGTCGCCTCCATAGCTTGAAACCTGCTCCAGATTATCCGCGCCCGCAGTGCTCCGCCTTGACCGGCGTCAAGGCAGCGGCCGGCCTGCAGGGCAGGGGTCACGCGCCAAAGACCTCCGCCACGTCGTACATGACCGGCTCAAAGCTGCGGCACAGCTCATTGATCTTTCGGTTGCGCTCGCGCATCTCCGGGCTGCGCAGCATCGCCATGAAATCCTCGCGGCGGCGCCATTGCGAATAATTGGCGATACGGGTCTGCGCGTCATTCACATGCAAGCCGGCCGAAATGAAGCCGGGCTGCTTGGAAATAAACTCGGAATAGGCATCCTCCAGCGCCTCCAGCAGGTCCTGGCAGGTCCCGGGCGTCATCTCGAAGGTGGTGATAACGGTCTGGATATCAGCGGTTTTTGCTATTTTTGGCATTGGCTCCTCCGTTGACTCTCCCCAGCCTACGCCTGTTCGCGCTGAAAGCGCACGGGTTTTTTGGTGCGTGCACCCATAGAGGGCTTTTGAACCTGTTAACACAACCTTAACCATAAGGCGGAACCGTTTGCACACGCCAACCTGAGGCCACGGGATGAAACCTGCCTTTGCCGCTGCTCTTGCCCTGGCGCTGGCCCAGCCGGCGGCCGGCGGGGCTTGGCTGGAGCAGCCGGGCCAGGGCTTTGCAGCGGCCAGCGCAGCCTACCGGCACACAGGCAGCGCCGCCGCGCATGAGCTTGGCTATTACGGCGCCTATGGGATCAGCCCCGGGCTCACCGTCGGTATCGACCTGAACCAGAACGCGGATGTGTCCGGCCACGCGCTGGTTTTTGCCCGGCTGCCGCTGCACACAGGTGCCCGCTACCGGCTCGCGGTGGAGACAGGGGCGGGCGGCAATCATGTCCGGGGCCTCTGGCTTTTGATGCACAAAACCACCCTGTCGTATGGCCGCAGTCTCACGACCCGCCGCGGCGATGGCTGGCTGGCGGTAGATGCCGCCTATGAGCTGCGCAACAGCGGCCAGGAGGCGATCTGGAAGCTGGACGCCACCATCGGCCTGAACCGCCCCGGCAGGTCCGCACCGATGCTCCAGGCGGAGTTTTCCAAGCCGGAAGGCGGATCGTTTTCCTACACACTCACCCCCTCCCTGCGCTACCCGCTGAGGGATAAGCGGGAGCTGGTCGTGGGGCTGGAATACCGCCAGGCGGGCCAGCGCAGCCTTGGCCTGAAACTGGGCCTGTGGCAGAAGTTCTGAACCCCGCGCCAAACCCTGGAGGAGACCATGTCGAGCCCGATCCGCCCCACCGATGACGACGCCCGCCAGCTCGCGCAGGGCCTGATGGCGCAGGCACGTTTTGCCGCGCTGGGCGTGCTGCTGGAGGAGGGCACCCCGCTGGTCACACGTGTCGCCTTTGCCCTGGACCCGCAGGGCGGTCCGGTCAGCCTGATTTCGGAACTGGCCCAGCACACCCGGGCGCTGCACCGGAACCCGGCCTGCTCGCTGCTGGTGGGGGAGCCGGGGGATAAGGGCGATCCGCTCACCCATCCCCGGCTCAGCCTGATCTGCGAGGCGGAGTTTCTCAGCCGCCAAAGCGCGGAGCATGAGCCGCTGGCCGCGCATTATCTGCGCAGCCAGCCCAAGGCCAAGCTGTACCTGCAATTTGCCGACTTTGCCTTTGTCCGGTTCCAGGTGGCGGCTGCGCATCTGAATGGCGGTTTCGGCAAGGCTTTCCACCTTAGCGCCGCCGATCTGCGGCCGCCGGGCCGGGCCTAGCCGTCCATCCTCAGCAGCACCTGCACCTCGCCCTTGAGCGCTTCCTGCCAGCGCAGGCGGATTTCGTCGTCGTTCGCGCCCAGCTGGGTATCGCAATAGGGTGTGCTGTAGCGGGTGCTGTTGCCGCCGGTCCGCAGCGGCCCTTGCGGCACCACGCTATCGACATAGCGCGCGTAGCCTTGAAACGGCAGCTTGCCATTCGCCCTGACCGCCCAGGAAGACGACGCCGAGGACTGGTTGTGACGTATCCGCAAGGGGTTGGCGGAATGGGTCGTCACGTTGTGGTACATGTTGCCCTCATAGACCACGTTGAAGGCCCGGCTGAAATCCAGATCCGAAAAACTGGTATCGACCCGCTCCGCCCGGTCGATGCTGCCATTGAGCGAGCGGAACTTGTTGCCGGTCACGGACAGCCCGTTCAGGTAGTGGCCGCTGCCGTAGGGTTTGATCACGATATAGCTGAACCAGGGCGCCACATCGCCGGACAGGAACACATTGGCGGTTACCGACAGCGCGCTGAAGGAGAAGCCGGTGGTGAAGTCAGGTGCCGGATCACGCTCGTTAGTCCATTCGATAAAGCAATTGTCGACGTAATTGTCCGACACTGTTGTGGTGCAGTTGTTTGCGGCCAGCACCAGCCCGGCGGAGCGCACCCCGTTGGCCACGCTGTCGCCCTGAAAGAAATGATTGCCGGTCACCGTGTTGTTGGCGCCCGCCAGCAAAGCGAAATGGCGGAACTTGGTGGCGCGGTTGCTGCGCAGCTTGGCGTCGTTGGCATTCACGTTGAGGCCGATGCTGGTTCGGTCCTCCACATCCAGCGGGTCCTCGGCGGACAGGAACTGGCAATTGTCGACCAGAAGCCCCTGGCAGCCGGTGCCGATCGAGGTGATGCCGCGATCCTTGGGGCGCGAGATAAAGCAGCCATCCAGCGAAAAAACGGAGCCCGACGGGGCCAGCCGCAGGGCGCTGCAGCGGGAATTGCACTGGAACTCGATACTTTCCATGCCAAACTTGCTGAGGGCGCTGAAACCGCTGAAATCCACCAGATACTTGAAATCCCGGAAGGTGAAAGTCTGGGTGCCCGCCGCATCGTACAGCGGCGCGGTCAGTGTCAGCTCGCCGGCGCCGGTGTTCTTGGATTTAACATAGATCTCGCGGCCGACCCCGGCCCCCTCCACCAATGAGCCTACTTTGATGTTCGCGATATTGACGACATTGGTCAGCTTCCTAGAATCCGAGGTTCTGTACCTGGCCTGCGAGGTCACCACACCGGTGTCCCAGGCCGCGCTGCTGGCGGCTTCCAGCTGGCCGTTGCGGATGATCCGGCGGGTCGAATAGGAGGACCTGTTCGGCACCGCCGCCTGCATGTCGAGGGGGGCGGTCACGGTGATCTTGCGGCCCTTCAGGTCCAGCGATTCATGATCCACGTTATTGAGCAGGGCCTGAAACGCCTTCTTGAAACCCAGCTCCTCATCGCCAAAGGCAGCGGCATATGAGGGGAAATCGAAATTCTTGGTCAGCAGCAGCATCTGATTGGCGGGCATTGACACGGTGCCTTCAAACACCGCCTCGTTGTTCAGCGACACGGTGCTGGCGAGGTGGAAGTCCCCCGCGGGCACCAGAATGCGGCGCCCGGCAGCGGCGGCATCGGCGGCCTCGAACGCAGCGGTGCAGTCGGTGCTGCCATCACCCACCGCGCCATAGTCGGTCACGTCCACCACGCTCAGCATCTTGCGCAGGAAGGCGCTGGTGATATCGGTGATCTCGATGTCGTCGATCCGCACGACGCCGCCATTGGCGCCGGTCAGGTCCAGCCCGAAATGGCCATAGGCCGCGCTGCGGCCCCAAGGCATATCCACCCCGGGGCGGTCGCCGCTGCCAACGATGCCGGTGACTTCGAGCACCTTGCCGTATTCGGTAAGCGCATATTGCATTCCGGTTTCGGACACGCCGCCGATGTGGCTGCCGCTGCTGGTGGCCGCCCAGCCCGCCACGCGGACCGCAGGCAGCGCGCCGCTGACGGCCTTGATTCGAACCTTGATCTGCAGATAGCAGCCCGGTTCCAGCGGCGTCTGGCCCATGAAGCGCAGCTTCTGGGTGTTCCCGGTCTTCTGCAATTCCAGACAACCGCCGAAGTCCGCATCCGCCGCCACAAAGACCGCGTTGGCGGCGCCGTCATAGGTGTCTGATCCGGGGGTGCCGTTGCCGCTGGACCATACATTCAGTCCCTCCGCAAAGGCGGGGGGCATCAGCTGCAGACCGTCGGTGATTGCCTTGTTCATGGGAGTACCCTTTCCTGCTGCGCATGTCGCGTTCGGGGAAAAGGAAGTACTGAATTGGCGTTAAATTCCGCCCAGCGGGGCGTACGCTGCCCTGGGTTCAGACGCTGTCAGCTGACCCTCTCAGCAAGTGTACGGCGTTGATTTTCCAGCCGCTTTCCAGCTTAACCATTTGGTAATCCAACAGGTGCACGCGGCCTTGCGCGTCGGTGATCATCACCCGCTGCCACAGGCCGCCCGCCACTTCGCGCAGGTCCAGATAGCGGACCTCCGCGGGCCGCCAGACCATCGGATAGCCCTGCTGCACCATCTGGCCGAACCGTTCCGGCGTGCCGAACAGGCGGCGGATCGACGGCGAGGCAAAGGAGAACGCGGTCTCTGTATCGTTGTTCAGGAAGGCTTCAAACTGAGAGCCGATCACGGCTGTGACCGGCTCTCTCTGAGCAAAGGCCGGAAAGGTCAGAAGAAAAACACTTACCCCCGCAAACAGAACACTGCGCATCTGTCCCTCCCGGTCCGTTTCTTAAGTTTAGGACAAAGTGACGCTGCGTCAAAACTTTTTTGCGGATTGGTAATTTTGCTACGCGGTGCGAGGCCGCAGCCCGCTGTGCGCAGCAGAGCTGAAAACGAAAAAGGGCGCGGAAGACCGCGCCCTAACTGAATCCGATGCGTGCAGGCTCAGGCCAGCTCGCCCGCCAGCGCCTTTTCGATCAGCGCGATGGTATCCTCGACACCGTAAAGCGCGATGAAGCCGCCGAAACGCGGGCCTTGCGACGCGCCCAGCAATACCTCGTAAATCGCCGAGAACCAGGCACGCAGCGGTTCGAAGCCGTGGATCTTGCCGATGGCGAAGACCACGGATTGCAGGAACTCCTCATCCGCAAAGTCCGCCTCGGGCAGCGGGTCGTCGTTGCCTGCGATCTCGTTCTTTTTGGCAATCGCTGCCAGCGCCGCATCTGCCGACTTCAGCGCGTCCGCCAGATCCTGCAGCGCCGCGCGCTCCTGATCGGTGGGCAGGCGGAATTCCTTGGCCGGCTTCACAAAGTCGTTGAAGTAGCGCACGGCAAAGCCCGCGGCCTGGTCCATGCCCGGGTGGGTGTCGGGGGTGGCGTTGGGGGCGTATTTGTTGATGAAGCCCCACATGGTGTCCTTGTCCTCGGCGCTGGAGGCGGAGGCGAGGTTCAACAGCATCGAGAACGGCACCACCATGTCCGACTGCGGAACGTCGCCGCCGTGGATGTGCCACACCGGGTTGTTAAGCTGTGCCTTCAGGTCCTGCCCGTGATAGGCGCGCAGCTGCTGGTGGTACTCATCCACCGCCTTGGGGATCACGTCGAAATGCATCCGCTTGGCGGTCTTGGGCTTCTGGTACATGAAGTAGGCCAGCGACTCGGTCGAGGCGTAGGTCAGCCACTCATCAATCGACACGCCGTTGCCGGAGGATTTGGAGATCTTCTGGCCGTTTTCGTCCAGGAACAGCTCATAGGTGAAATGCTCCGGCGCGCGCTGGCCCAGCACCCGGCAGATGCCGTCATAGATCGGCGTGTTGGTGGAGTGGTCCTTGCCGTACATTTCGAAATCGACTTCCAGCGCGGCCCAGCGGGCGCCGAAATCCGGCTTCCACTGCAGCTTCACGTTGCCGCCGGTCACCGGCAGGGTCCATTCCTTGCCGTCCTCGTCGTCGAAGGTGATGGTGTAGTTCTCCGCGTCCACCTTCTTCATCGGCACGTACAGCACGCGGCCGGTTTCCGGGTGGATCGGCAGGAAGATCGAATAGGTCTGGCGGCGCTCCTCGCGCAGGGACTTCAGCATGATCGCCATAATGTCGTCGTACTTGTCGACGGCGCGCTTGAGGATCTCGTCGAACTGGCCGGACTGGTAGAATTCGGTGGCAGAGTAGAACTCATACTCGAACCCGAAGGTGTCCAGGAACCGGCGCAGCATGGCGTTGTTGTGGTGGCCGAAGCTCTCATGCGTGCCGAACGGGTCCGGCACCGAGGTGAGCGGCTTTTGCAGGTGTTCCGCCAGCGCCTCCTGGTTGGGCACGTTGCCCGGCACCTTGCGCATGCCGTCCAGGTCGTCGGAGAAGCAGATCAGCCGGGTCGGGATATCCGAGATGGTCTCGAACGCCTTCTTGATCATAGTGGTGCGGGCGACCTCGCCGAAGGTGCCGATGTGCGGCAGGCCGGAGGGGCCATAGCCGGTTTCAAAGAGGACATAGCCCTTTTCCGGCGCGCCCTTGGCATAACGTTTGAGAACCCGGCGGGCTTCTTCAAACGGCCAGGCTTTGCTCTTCAGAGCTTCTTCGCGCACATCAGACATCATGTTCTCCATCGGCGGCGGTTGCGTCAATTATCGGGGTGCCGCGTGATCTGTCCGGATGCCCCATGCATCCGGCCATTCCCTCTATTGTGCCTGTGCAGCATGAGTCAATAATGCCAGCCCCGCCGGGGCCGGGATTTGCGGCCTTGCGCCGCGCAAAAATCGGCGGCCGGGCTCAGCCTGTTATTGAACCTATCCGCGGGCGTACCTATCCTGTGCGGGTGAATATTGCGCAAATAAGGATTTCGTCCATGAGTGAGCAAACCCCGCATCCGATGACCCCGCAGGACTGCCTTGTGGCCCTGATGGTGGCGGTCTCGGCCTCGGACGAAAACATCCGCACCGCAGAACTGGTCAAGATCCAGTCGGCGGTGAACATGCTGCCGGTCTTTGCCGACTATGACATCGACCGGGTGAGCCGGGTGTCGCGCACCGTGCTGGACCTGTTTGAGCAGGAGGACGGGCTGGAGGCGCTGTTCGGCCTGATCCGCGGCGACTTGCCGGAGCGGCTGTTCGAGACCGGCTATGCGCTGGCCTGCGATGTGGCCGCCGCCGATGGCATCCTGGGCGAGACCGAGCTCGAGTTCCTGGCCGAGGTCCGCTACGAGCTGAACATCGACCGGCTGCACGCCGCCGCGATCGAACGCGGCGCACGCGCCCGCCACATGGTCTGACCGCCGTCCAAGGCTTCAAAAGGAAAGGCATTGCCCGGGGCAGGCGTCCGGACAATGCCATCGCTCAGCTGTAGGCGCCGGCTGAATACGTCAGCTCATAGCTGTGGCTGTAAAGCTCGAAGATGATCCCGAACGGATCCTCCACATAGACCATGCGGTAAGGCTTCTCGCCGGGGAAATACTCCCGCACCGGCATCCGCTGCTTGCCGCCGGCGGCGACGATTTTTTCCAGAAGACCTTCGACGTCCGGGTCCTGTACGGCAAAGTGGAACGTGCCGTGCTTGCGGTACTGGAAGTTGTCCTCCGGGGCCTCGTTGCCGTCAAATTCGAACAGCTCGATGCCGATGCCATCCGCGGTGGATAGATGCGCAATGCGCAGGCTGTTCCACCCGGGGCCGAACACGTCGGTGCACATCTGCCCGATGGCGCTGTCGTCCTCGACAACCTCGCTGGGCTGCATCAGCACGTAGAACCCCATGACGTCCGAATAGAACTTCACGGCGGCTTCCAGGTCCGGCACCGACAGGCCGATGTGGGAGAAAGTTCTGGGTGTGGTGGTCATCTTTGGTCTCCTCATGCTTGGGATGACAGAAAGGTAGACACTCCCCCGTGCTCTGTGAAATTATCATTTTACATGTAAATAATAACAATGTGGCATGATTGATGCTGAACGCCACCTGGCTCGAAACCTTCACAACGCTGGCTGAAACCGGCCATTTCACCCGTGCGGCGCAGCGGCTGAACATGACCCAGCCGGGCGTCTCGCAGCACCTGCGCAAGCTGGAGGCGCAGCTGGGGCAGGCGCTGATCGCACAGGACGGCAAAAGCTTTTCGCTGACCCCGGCGGGGGAGGCGGTGCGGGCGCTGGGGCAGGCGCGGCGGGACGAGGAACGGCGCCTGAGAGAGGCCATCGCCACAGACAGCCCCGATTCCGGAGAAGTGCGGATCGCTTGCTCCGGCAGCTTTGCAACGCTGCTCTATCCCCGTATTCTGGACCTGCTTGAAGCCGCGCCGGACCTTGCGGCGCATTTGGAAGCGGCGCCGCAAGCCACCATCGAGCGCGGTCTTTTGGACGGTGTGTTCGATCTGGGCATTCTGGATCACGACCCGGGCCACCCCCGGCTGGAGGCGGAGCATCTGGGGGAGGAGGAGCTCTGCCTTGTGCTGCCAAGCCGTGATGCGGGCGCAGAGGTGACGTTCGAGGCGCTGGAAACCCGCGGTTTTGTGGCCCACCCCGATGGCTTTGCCCATGCGGATGAGCTGCTGCCGCTGAATTTTCCGCAGGCCTATCAGGGGGCCGACCGGCTGCGCGTGCGGACCTATGTCAACCAGATCGGCCAGATCCTGGACCCGGTCGCTCGCGGCATCGGCTATACGCTGCTGCCGCGCAGCGGGGTCGAGGCCTATGCCCAGCGGGACCTGCTGGCGGTGATCCCGCTGCCCAAGCCGCGGCGCCACGGATTGTGGCTCACCTTTCGCAAGGGGCGCCCGCTGAGCGCGCGGCTGCAGCGCATTCAGCATCTGGCGCAACAGGTGGCGGCGGAGCTGGCGTAGCGGTGCCTGGGCTGGTCAGCCTACGGACGGCCGTGCTCTGAGCTGCGCCAGGCTCCGCAGCTGCCGCCCGTCCGCATCGAAATTCGCGGGATCAAGCCAAGCCTTGTAAGCCGCTTCCAGCTGCGGCCACTCGCTGTCCAGAATCGAGTACCAGGCGGTGTCGCGGTTGCGGCCCTTATAGACGATGGCCTGCCGGAACAGCCCCTCATAGGTGAAGCCGAACCGCTCTGCCGCGCGGCGGGAGGGGGCATTCAGCGCGTCGCATTTCCATTCATAGCGGCGGTAGCCCAGATCGTTGAACACCCGCGCCATCATCAGATACATCGCCTCGGTCGCCGCCCGCGTCCGCTGCAGTGCCGGGGCAAAGGTGATGCCGCCCACCTCGATCACGCCATGAGCAGGCTGGATGCGCATGTAACTGGCGATGCCCTCAGCCTTGCCGCTGGCGCCGTTGATCACCGCAAAATAGGGCTGCGCATCGACGCCGCTGGCGGCCTTTACCCAATCGTGCAGCTCTTCTTGGGCAGCGAAAGGGCCGTAGGGCACATAGGTCCAGATCGCGTCCGTGCGGTCCTGCCGGAACGCCGCGAACAGGTCCGCGGTGTGGCGGTCCGCCAACAGAGGCTCAACCCGGCAGTACTGCCCCTCCATGCCGGTGTGCCCGGGGTGGCGGGCGCCGGTCCAGTCCGGCAGCGGGGCGCCGATGGGCTGGCCGAGGTCGTTGATGAGATCCGTCATAAGGGCATCCTTCGCAAAGCCTTGCCGCAGTGTTCCTGCACCGCCGCCTTGCCCGGATCTGCCATGCCGCTGGTCTGGGCGAAACGTCCAGTAACGGATAATTTTCCCAGGCCAATCCCGGCTGTCAGCTGCCGTAAACCGCGCCCCAACGCTCAATCAGCTGCTGCTGCAGCTGCTTGGCGCGCCGGTTCCAGCCGCGGGCGCCCTTGGGCCGTTCGCGCTGGGCGCGGGGAATGCGGGAGCGCATCTTCAGATCAGCGGTGAAGATGGTGAAAGCCAGTTCGGTCCCGTCAGCCGCGGTCATGAAACCGCCAAGGCCCGAGACAAAGTTCAGCGTGCCGGTCTTGGCAGCGACCTTGATCGGGTGGCCCTTGACCACGCGGCCCTTGGCGTCGCGCAGCCGGAAGGGTTTCAGGAGCGGTTTCAACTGGCCGGAGCGGTAGGCCGCCACCAGCGCGCCGGTGAGGTCCGCCGGGGTCATCCGGGAATCTTCGCCCAGGCCGGAATGGTCCACCAGCCGGGTGCTGGACATGCCGTATTTCTCAGCCGCCCAGCGGTTCATCTCGGCGGCAGAGGCCTTGAGCGAGCCGGGCCGCCCGGCGCGCGCGGCGGTGGCGGCCATGCCGATCATCTCGGCCATCAGGTTGTTGGAGTATTTCAGCGTCGCCTTCAGCATCACGTCCATCGGCGGGCTGTGATGCTGTGCCAGCAGCCGGGCCTGAGGCAGCGACTTGGCAGTCTTTGCCTTGGGCAGTGCGATACCATGGGCCCGCGCCAGGGTGCGGAACACATCGCCCGCATAGGCGCCCGGATTGCGCACCGGCAGCCAGCGGGCGCCGCCCTTGCCCAAGGCCTTGCTGGCCACGGTCCACTGGTCGGTTCCGGCCTTCTCCGCATAGGTGTAAACCGGCACCGCGCGGGAGGCGATTGCCATCCGGGAGGTGGCGACCTCAGGGCGGTATTTCTCGGTGCGGGCGTCCATGGTGACGGCCCAGCCGCTGGAGGCACGCTTCCACTCGAAATGCACCCGGTTGAAGTTCAGCGCAATGCCGGAAACCGCAGGGGAATAGCCCACGTGGTCGGGCTGGTCCGGGTCGATGCTGCGCACCGACGGAAGGGCGCCGTCCCAGACCAGGAACTTGCCGCGCACCTCGCGTACGCCGGCGGATTTCATCGCCTTGACCAGCAGCGCCAGGTGATCGGTGTTCAGCATCGGGTCGCCGCCGCCGGCCAGGATCAGGTCGCCATTGACCACGCCGCCCGCAACGCCGCCGGTGGCCAAAATGCGGGTTTCGAACCGGTGATCCGCGCCCAGCACGTCCAGCGCGTAAAGCGCGGTCAGCGCCTTGGCAACGCTTGCAGGCGGCAGCGCCTCGCCGCTGCCAGACGCCTCCAGCAGCTTGCCGGTTTTCACATCCGCCACCGCGCAGACCGCATCGCCCGGCAGCTTGGCCCGCGACAGCAGTGCCCTGAGCCCGTCGGCCCCAGCCGCCAGAGAGCTGACCTTGCGCGCCACAGGGCGCAGGGAAACCGCAGGCGCATTGGCCAGCGCAGAAGAGCCCGCCAATGCGGCAAGCCCGGAAAGAAGGAATGTCCGGCGTGAAGTCATCGTATTCATTTTTAAGGCGAGGACCTGCTCTTCTTCAATCCCCGTTGCCGGCTGATCCGCCGCAGTGTCCGGGGTTTTGCCTGATGGAAAGTCCTGCTACCGCTGGCAGCCATGTTTCAGGCAGTCATCCTCATGTTTGCGGCCATGTCAATGATCCCGGCGGGTGATCTGTGCGGGAAGCTGCTGACCGGCGGCGGGCTGGCGACGCCTGCCTTTGTCGCCTGGTCGCGGTTTTCGATCGGTGCCGCGCTGATCCTGCCCTTTGTGCCGCGCCGGGCGTTCACGCTGCTGGGCGACTGGCGGCTGTGGCTCAGGGCCGGGCTGCTGACCGGCGGCATCTTCTCGATCCAGCTGGCCCTGATGACGGAACCGCTGGCCAATGTCTTTGCCGCTTTCTTTATCGGGCCGGTGATCAGCTACGTGCTGTCGGTGCTGCTGCTGCGGGAGCAGGCGACGCTGGCGCGCAGCCTGCTGATGGCGCTGGGTTTTCTCGGTGTGCTGATGGTGGTGCGGCCTGGCTTTGGCGGCTCGGTCAACCTGCTGTGGGCGGTGCTGGCGGGCTGTTTCTATGGCGGGTTCCTGACCAGCTCGCGCTGGCTGGCGGGGGTGGGCTCGCCGCTGGAGCTGAGCCTGACGCAGCTTCTGCTGTCGGCCGTGCTGATGCTGCCGCTGGGCCTTGCCAGCCTGCCGGAGTTCTCGCCCTCGACCGCGGCGCTGACAGTGGGGAGTGCGGCGTTCTCGATGATGGGCAATCTCTTGCTGCTGTTTGCCTATGGCCGGGTGCAGGCGGTCAAGCTGGCGCCGATGGTCTATTTCCAGCTGGTGGCGGCTGTGGGGCTGGGCTGGGCGGTGTTCAGCCAGCTGCCGGATGCCTGGACCTGGGCCGGGCTTGCGGTGGTGCTCAGCGCCGGTCTGGCCTCAGCCATGCTCCGCCGCTGACCATTCGCCGCGGGCGCGGATTTCGGTGGAGCTGACATCCACCATCGGCACGTTGACAAAGCACCAGGCGGGGGCCGTGGCCTGCGCCAGCAGGTGGCTTTCGCAGCCCTTCAGCATCGCATGGCGGTAGATCCGTGCGGCAGGCGAAAACCGGGCCGAGATCCGGTCCCCCGGCCGAGCCAGCACCCCCACGGGCACCGTGTCCAGGATCTGCTGCCAGTCCTTCCAGCGGTGGAAATGGGTGAGGTTGTCCGCCCCCATCAGCCAGACAAAGCGCACGCCCGGATGACGGCGGCGCAGGTGGCGCAGGGTCTGGGCGGTGTAGCGGGTGCCGAGATCGGCCTCGATGCCGCTGACATGGATCCGCGGGTGCTGGATCAGCTCGCGGCTGGCGCTGATCCGCCGCTCCAGCGCGGCAGGCTGGCGTGCCTTCAGCGGATTGCCGGGGGAGACCAGCCAGAACAGATGATCCAGCCCGAAGCGTTTCAGCGCGGCATGGGAAATCGCCGCATGGCCCCGGTGCGGCGGGTCAAAGGACCCTCCCAAAAGCCCGACGCTCTGGCCCGGGCGGATATGCGGCAGCTTGCAAACCATGAAACGCTTGATGCGCACAGTTTAAAGGGGATTTCAATCGCTTGTCGGTCCCGCTCGGCCCGGTGCTGAGGGGCTGATTGCCTGAATCCGTCCGGCGTAGTAAAATTTTCTTGCGCGGGCGGTTTGGCCGGCGCGCTGTATTTGATTGCGAGTTTACCATGGTTACCAAGCTTTCCGCCTCAGTCGGGCGCAAGGGCAAGAACCTGCCCGAAGATGTCAAAGCCGTGCAGCAGCTGCTGAATGCCTTTGCGGCCAATGCCGGTTTCAAGAAGCTCAAGGTCGATGGCACCCCGACGCCGGTGCTGGAAAAGACCATCGGGCAGTTCCAGCAGGACGTCTGCGGTTTCAAGCCCGATTTCCGCATCGATCCGGGCAAGAACACGATCAAGAAGCTGAACGCGGGGCCCGCCAAGGCCAAAGCGGAGCAGAAAGCCAAGGAAAAGCAGTACGAGAAGGCCAAGCAGGAGGCCAAGGCCCAGGCGGTGAAGGCCGCCAAGGACGCGGTGATGAAGGAGGCCAAGTCCAAGTCGCTCGACCAGAGCGGCTGGGCCGCGCTGCTGAGCGAGATCGAGGATTATGCCACCTCGCTTTACGACAGCTATTTCGCCAAGGGCGAGAAGAAGGGCGAGGACCCGCAGAAAGCCGCCAAACAGGCGGCGGAGAAGGCTGCTAAGGACGCCAAGAAGAAGGCCGCAGAGAATGTCATCAAGACCATCGACACCGGCGGATTGTGCAAGCCCGGGCGGCTGACCGGCAAGACGCAAGGGGTGCAGAAGAAGATCCTGGATGTGCTGTTCGAGGTCTCGTCCTACTATGGCGAGACCATCCATGTGGTTTCCGGCCTGCGCGACAAGAAGGGGCAGGCCAGCGCCATGTACAACGGCTGGAACAGCCACCTGAAGCGCGGCAAGATCTATTCCTACCTGCGCAGCCACGAGGATTTCCGGGTCGAACTGGACGGGTTTGTTCAGGCTAAGGACAAGAAGGGGTTCATTGCCTGCATGTTCAAGAAGGCCGAGTGGAAATACATCTCGCGCCATTTGTCGGGGCAGGCGGTGGATGTGACCACGCGGACGGACCAGAAGATCATCGACGCGCTGGGCACCTGCCTGCGCTATTTGGCGGAGCGCAACAGCGAAGGCATCAAGTGCCACCATTTCGACAACCGCAAACTGATCTACCCGGTGCCGGACAGCGTGAAGAAGAAGTGGAAGCTGTGAGGGGCTAGGGCGCTGGCGAATGCGGCTGTGTGATTGGCCGGGTTTAGGTGTGAAGTGTAAATGAAAAGGGGTTTCGCTGCGAAACATTGTTTGTTGACAAATGGTTAATTGGTTTTCGGTGGTTTCGTGGAGGCGAGTGTACGGCGTAGCCGCCCATCGCGCCCGATCCGCTAGAGGGTGATGGCAGTATCTAGATTAAGTAGAACTCGTTTTTCTGGACACAGAAGTGACCTGGAGCGCTGGGTTTGTTTGAGAGGTGGCACCTTTACCGGAAAGAGCGCCTGCGAGATCACGGAAGTAATCGATCACGTACGGGAAACCTGCCCATTTGCTGTAGTTAATAAATGTTTCTATTCGTTCAAATTTTTCGCTGCCGTCGATGTGATTGTTAATAAGCCTTGCGTAGTATCCAAGAAATGGCTGAAAGTGGTTTAAGTCGAAGACGCCGGATCTAGTCGCAAAGGCGATTTCTCCGATTGTAATCAGTAGTGCATCAACTTGGTCGCGTACGAAAACGTCTGTAATGTCGTGGTTATCGTGATCTTTGTTGAGGTGCCTCTCGCAGAATGCTTTCTCTGTTACCACCATCCCGTCTCCGAAATCGTAGTTTGAGTAATCAAGCAAGATTAGGGCGTTTTGGATTTTTTTGTCGCTCTTTATTTTTTCTAAGTATCTTTGCGACTCTACATGTCTGTTGAAAATTAACTCTTGGTGCCGGTGACTGTCCTCATCTGAGCGTACTCGCAGTTCGGTGGCTTTCTGTTCAAAGTGCTTTCTGCGATTGAAGAAGAATGTCAAAAGCGCAATTGAGATGGAGATAAGAATAGCCGCCTCTCCTATCATCGAAACCCACTCTTGAAATACGCAATTAACTTCCGCTCCATTTGCTCTGCACAGTGCCACAATAATCTCCATTTAACTAACATCACGATAGTCATCTGAAATTGTAGCACGTATAGAGATTGAAGTATTCCTTCTTTTTTGTCACGAAAACTTCTTCTGCGATTTCCCCCGGTACGCCCGCGTCCCCGCTTTCCCCGCCGTTGACCGCCCCCGCGACTTAACCGCCGCCTCCGACGCCGCCTCCACCGCCGATTGCCGGGCCAGGGGGTCGTCGGAGATGGCGAGGTCCACGGCCTCCAGCCGTTTGATCTCGTCGCGGAGCCGTGCGGCTTCTTCGAATTCCAGGTTCTCCGCCGCCTTGCGCATGTCGTCGCGCAACCCGTTCAGATGCGCCTCCAGGTTGGCGCCGTGCATCGGCTTGCCGACCGTGGCGGTGACGCGGTTCATGTCCACATCGCCCTCGTAAAGGCCGGCCAGAACATCCTCGACGTTTTTCTTGACGGTTTCAGGCGTGATGCCGTGTTCGAGATTGTAGGCGATCTGCTTTTCGCGGCGGCGGTTGGTCTCACCCAGGGCGCGCTCCATCGAGCCGGTGATCTTGTCGGCGTACATGATGACGCGGCCGTCGGCGTTCCGCGCGGCGCGGCCGATGGTCTGGATCAGCGAGGTCTCGGAACGCAGGAAGCCTTCCTTGTCGGCGTCCAGAATAGCGACCAGGCCGCATTCGGGAATGTCGAGACCCTCGCGCAGCAGGTTGATGCCGATCAGCACGTCGAAAGCGCCGAGGCGCAGGTCGCGCAGGATCTCGATCCGCTCCAATGTGTCGATGTCGGAGTGCATGTAGCGGACCTTGATGCCCTGTTCGTGCAGGTATTCGGTCAGATCCTCTGCCATGCGTTTGGTCAGCGTGGTGACCAGGGTGCGGAAGCCGTTCGCGGTGACCTTGCGCACCTCGTCGAGGAGGTCATCGACCTGCATCGAGACGGGGCGGATTTCGACCTCCGGGTCCAAGAGGCCGGTGGGGCGGATCACCTGTTCGGTGAAGACGCCGCCCGCCTGTTCCAGCTCCCACGCCGCGGGGGTGGCGGAGACGAAGACCGACTGCGGGCGCATGGCGTCCCATTCCTCGAACTTGAGCGGGCGGTTGTCCATGCAGGAGGGCAGGCGGAAGCCGTGTTCGGCCAGAGTGAACTTGCGCCGGTGGTCGCCCCGGTACATGCCGCCGATCTGCGGGACGGAGACGTGGGATTCATCGGCGAACACGATGGCGGTGTCGGGAATGAATTCAAAGAGGGTGGGGGGCGGCTCGCCCGGGGCGCGGCCCGTGAGGTAGCGGGAGTAGTTCTCAATCCCGTTGCAGTGGCCCGTGGCCTCCAGCATCTCGAGGTCGAAGTTTGTGCGCTGCTCCAGCCGCTGCGCTTCCAGGAGCTTGCCGTCGCCGACCAGCTGCTCAAGGCGTTGCTTCAGCTCCTGCTTGATGGAGATGATGGCCTGATTGAGGGTCGGTTTCGGCGTCACATAGTGGGAGTTCGCATAGACGCGGATCTGCTCGAAGGTACCGGTTTTCTCGCCGGTCAGCGGGTCGAACTCGGTGATTGCCTCCAGCTCCTCGCCGAAGAAGGAGAGTTTCCAGGCGCGGTCCTCCAGGTGGGCGGGGAAGATTTCCAGCGTGTCGCCGCGGACCCGGAAGGAGCCGCGCTGGAAGGCCTGGTCGTTACGTTTGTACTGCTGGGCGACCAGATCGGCCATGATCTGGCGCTGGTCGTACATCTCGCCGGCCTTCAGGTCCTGGGTCATGGCGGAGTAGGTCTCGACCGAGCCGATGCCATAGATGCAGGACACTGACGCGATGATGATCACGTCGTCGCGTTCGAGCAGGGCGCGGGTGGCGGAGTGGCGCATCCGGTCAATCTGCTCGTTGATCTGGGATTCCTTCTCGATATACGTGTCGGAGCGCGGCACATAGGCCTCCGGCTGGTAGTAGTCGTAGAAGGAGACGAAATATTCGACCGAGTTCTCCGGGAAGAAGCCCTTGAATTCGCCGTACAATTGCGCCGCCAGCGTTTTGTTCGGGGCGAGGATGATCGCCGGGCGCTGGGTTTCCTCGATCACCTTGGCCATGGTGAAGGTCTTGCCGGTGCCGGTGGCGCCCAGCAGCACCTGGTTGCGCTCGCCCTCCAGCACGCCCTCGGACAGTTCCTTGATCGCGGTGGGCTGGTCGCCTGCGGGATCGAAGGTGGTATTCATGACAAACCGCTTGCCGCCCTCCAGCTTGGGCCGCTGCTGCGGCGCCCGCTGAGTCATCATCGGCATGGACTTGTCGGAATGGGCATAGGGCATCGGGCGACTCCGTTGGGGACCGCGCTGATTTTGGTCTGTTTATGTTCTTGTTCAAGGGGGCATCAGGGCTTGTTGCGGTCAAACGCCTGTGGCGGCGGGGCAAAACCGTTGAAATACGGCGCATTTGCCACCTTGCTGCAGCCGCATATCCGGCGCATAAATGCGCAACTTCGAGATTCACAGGTTGAGACACCAGGAGACAGCCCATGCAAGCGCGGATTTACCGGCCAGCACGCAATGCCATGACCTCGGGCATGGCGAAGACGCGGAGATGGGTCCTGGAATTCGCGCCGGCAAGCGCCCGCGAGGTGGATCCGCTGATGGGCTGGACCTCCTCAAGCGACACCCAAAGCCAGGTGCGTCTGCGCTTTGATACCAAGGAGGCGGCGCTGGAATATGCCAAGGATCATGGCATTGAAGCGCTGGTGGTCGAGCCCAAGGAGCGCAAGGCCAACATCCGTCCGGGCGGCTATGGCGACAATTTCGCCACCAACCGCCGCGGGCCCTGGACCCACTGAGGTTTGTAAATCTTCCACGAGTTCCCACCGTTTCGGCAGGGGTTCTCACCAGGATCTGCAAATAGGCGCCTAATGGGCGCCTTTTCCCTATCCGGGTCTTAGCAGGCGGAGCGGTGCTCCGAAGCGAGCTGTTCGGCCTAATCTTTATGGGTCAATTTGACGTTGAGGCACGGGCGCCGGCGGAAAGGTGCTGCCGCAGGTGCCCTTGGCGCGGGGCCGCCACCCGGGGCCGCAAGCGCCGCACGCTCTCTTGTTTCATGCGAGCTTGATCCCCTGCTTGATGAGATCGCTTGTTGTCTTGCGGATGCCGTCCTCCAGAATGTCGAACATCTGGTCGATCTGGCTTTCGGAGATGATCAGCGGCGGTGAGAACACGCACATGTTGATGATCGGGCGCAGGATGAGGCCGTTGTCCTGGCAATGCGCGTCGATCATGGCGCCCACGGACTTGTCGAGTGCGAGCACGTCGCCGGCCGTTGCATCGGCTACGCATTCGACACAGCCAAGCAGCCCCTGACCGCGCGCATCACCGACCAGCGGGAGGCCGGCGAGGGCTGCGAGCCGTGCTTCGAAATGGGGCGTGACCTTTCGCACATGCTCAAGGATGCCCTCGCGTTCGATGATCTCGATATTCTTGAGCGCTGCGGCAGCGCTGACCGGATGGCCGGAGTAGGTGAACCCGTTCGAGAAGGTCGCGTCCTGGGAATTACTGCCGGACACGTCGGCAATCAGCCGGTCCGAGATGATGCAGGCCCCCATCGGCACATAGCCTGAGGTCATGCCCTTGGCGCAGGTGATGATGTCGGGAACGATATCGAACACCTCTTCGGAGGCAAACCAGTGGCCCATGCGGCCGAAACCGGTGACCACTTCGTCAGAGATGTAGAGCACGTCATGCCGGCGGCAGACTTCGAGACAGCGTCTGTGATAACCCGCCGGCGGAATGATCACCCCGCCCGAACACAGGATCGGTTCGGCAATGAAAGCTGCTACCTTGTCAGCACCGATCTGCAGGATCGCGTTTTCCAGGTCCGCAACCTTTTCATCCAGAAACGCCTCGACGCTCTGGCCTTCGGCGCGGACATAGGGGTTCACGTTGGGCAGGAAATGGGTCAGATGCTCTGCCTGGTCCAGCCAGCCCTTGTCGCGTTCCTTGCCGCTCATCGAGGCCGCCAGATAGGTTGAGCCGTGATAGGCCTTTTGGCGCGAGATCACGACTTTTTTGTCTGGCTGTCCCAGGACATTGTTGCGGAACTGGACGAAGCGCAGCGCACTGTCCACGGCTGTAGAACCGCCGGTGGTGAAGAACACATGGTTCAGATCCCCCGGCGTGCGTCCGGCTATTTCATGGGCCAGGCGTGCGGAGGTGGAGTGCGCGTTGTTGAACGGCGAAAAATAAGCCAATTCCCGCGCCTGCTGTGCCATCGCTTCGGCTATCTCGGTGTTGCCGTAACCGATCTGCACGCACCACATGCCGGCCGGTCCGTCGATCAGGCGCTCGCCCGTTTCCGTGGTGACATAGATGCCTTCACCGCCCTCGGTAAACGTCCTGTTGTTCTGGCCGATGTGGGCCATCCCCTCCCACGGATGCACGAAATGCCCGTTGTCCCAATCGCGGACGGTGTCGAAGCCGGTATTCAGCAGCGTCATGATCTCACCTGCATTGTAACACTTATCACAAACTGAACAAACGTACATTCATTGTCAAGAACGGCTTTTGCTTTTAAGTTCGGTCTGTGTGAAGCCATTGGAAACTTGGGGCATTCCCCTGAAGCAAAGAGGGACGCAAAGGACGTGAGCAGCACCGGCCAGCATGGGGAAGGGCTGAACGCCAGGGAGTTCAGCAAGTCCAAGAATCGGCGTCATCTCCTGGAGTCCGCAGCGGAAGCCATTTTCAGACACGGCTTCCGGGGGGCGACCATTGCCGCAATTCAGGACATTTCCGGCCTGTCGCGGGGCATGATAAATCTGCATTTCAAGACCAAGGAGAACCTCCTGCTGGCAGTCGCCGAAGATTTGGCGAACAGCTACTCCGAACGATGGAAGAGGGTGGCCCTGGACCCGGCCCTTCCGGCGGCGGAAAAATTGAAGGGGATCGTCAAGCTGGATGTTTCGCCGGACCTGCTCAACCGGCGCGATGTCGCGGTTTGGTTCGCCTTCCGATCTGAAGTCTATTCGAACCCGGAGTACCGGCAGTACATCGATTCCAGGGATGCAAATCTGCGCAATGTGCTGATTGAGATTTGTCAGACTCTCATCGACGAGGGGTCCTACGCCGGCGCCGATGCAGAGCTTGCAGCCGACGGACTGATCGCTCTCCTTGAGGGAACGTGGACCGACTTTCACTTGCACGCAGATGATTTTGACCGCGGCAAGGCTGAGCGGACCTGTCTGTATGTTGCAAAGAGCTTGTTTCCGGACCACTTTTGACATTGTCCAGATTGATCTGCTGAGAGCGGTTGCCGACCGCAGTTTCAGGTGAGTTTTTGAACTCGTGACCGGCTCCGGGGGGCAAATGGGCGCAGCCGTTCGCCTCCCCGGGCCGTCAAGCTCTCAAAGAGGACGGAAATCCGAGGCACTGACGCGCACCTGAAAGACGCGAAGAAAGGGGCCAAGCGGCATCGCGGCGCCGGTGCTTGCCCCGCTAACTATTGCGCCGTCCAGCCGCCATCGACGGGAATGGATGCCCCCGTGACGTTATGTGCCTCGCGGGCGCAGAGCCAGAGCGCCAGCGCACCGATTTCAGAGGGGTCGGAGGTGCGGCGGGAGGGTTGTTTTTCGGAGAGAAGGTCGGCAATCCCCGCTGCTCTGTCGCCGCCGTGCAGGGCGGCGCGGGCCTGGACTTGGGGCTCGATGATCGCGGTTTCCGTCCAGCCGGGGCAGATGCAGTTGACAGTAATGCCGCCCGTGTCGCGGCTGCCCTGGCTCGCGTATTCCAGCGCTGCGACCCGGGACAGCCCCACCAGCCCGAACTTCGATGCCACATAGGGCGCCTTGTTCACCGAAGCGACCAGCCCGTGAACCGAGGCAATATTGACCACCCGCCCGTATCCGCGTTCGGCCATTTTGGGCATGGCCAGGCGCATCGTGTGAAAGGCCCCCGTCAGGTTGACACCCAGCACAGCATCCCATGTGGCGGTGTCTGCCTCCGCCAGGGAGACGGTTTTCTGGATGCCCGCGTTGTTTGCGAGGATGTCGGTGCCCCCCCATTCTTCCATTCCGGCCATCATGGCTTCGACCGCCGTTGCGTCCAGCATGTCAGCATCGAAAAACCGGGTTTCCGGAGCGCCGGCAGCGGTGACTTCGGCCATAGCGGCCCGGGCTTGCTCCTGATCGGCCAGCCCATGCACGGCCACGCGGGCGCCCGCACCGGCAAAAGCCTTGGCCATTGCCAGCCCGATGCCCTGAACAGAACCTGTTACGAGGGCGGTCTTTCCGGTCAGATCAGTCATGCAGTTGCTCCTGTTGCAGCATGGCGCGCAGATCGGTTTTCAGCACCTTGCCATAATTGTTCTTGGGCAGTTCCGGCACAAAGAAGTATTCCTTTGGCCGCTTGAACCGCGCGATCTGTTCCAGGCAGCGGGCGTCAAGCGCCTCCTGTGCGGCCGTTCCCACGACAAAGGCCACCACTTCTTCGCCCCACTCCCGGTGGGGCCGGCCCACCACGGCCGCTTCGGAGACCTGCGGGTGAGACAGGAGAACGTCCTCCACTTCGCGGGGATAGATGTTGGATCCGCCCGAGATAATCATGTCCTTCGAGCGGTCCATCATCGTGACATAGCCGTCCTGGTCCATTGAACCCATGTCGCCGGTCCAGAGCCAGCCGTCGCGGATTGTCTTGGCGGTGGCCGCGGGGTTGCGCCAGTATCCTTTCATCACCGTCGCCCCGCGAACGGTGATTTCGCCAGTTTCGCCGGGCGGCAGCTCAGCGCCGGATTCATCGGCGATCCGGACCATGACAGCGCTCTGGGCTGTGCCCACGGAGTTCAGCCGCGCGCGCCACCGCGGGTGGCTGCGGCCGGCCACGTCATTGCGCGGCAGTACCGTGATGCCCATGGGGCATTCACCCTGGCCATAGACCTGAATGAAACGCGCGCCCATGGTCTCAACCGCGTCCAGAATATCTGCCTCATACATCGGCCCGCCGGCATAGGTGATCGTGCGCAAACCTTCGCCATCCTGGCCCGTTGCCTTGGCGTGACTTGCCAGGCGGCGCACCATGGTGGGGGCTGCAAACATGGAGATGCTGCCAACCGACCGCCCCAGGGCGAGAATTTCTTGCGGATCGAACCCGCCGCTTTCCGGCACCACATGGCGGGCGCCGCGGATCACGTGCATGAAGTTGTAGATGCCAGCCCCGTGCGACATCGGCGCCGCGTAAAGGATGGCGTCTTGGGGCAGCACATCATCGACATCGGTGAAATAGGCATAGGTCATGGCGGCAATGTTGCCGCACGTCATCATCACGCCTTTGGGCTTGCCGGTGGTGCCTGAGGTGTAAAACAGCCAAACCATATCGTCGGCGCCCAGCATCTCCGGCCGCGCCATCGGCGATGACCGCAGAAGCTTATCCCACTCTGCCCCGTCCGCCGAAACCACCGGTCCGCTCAGGCCGGGCGCGTGCTTGCCATCGCTCAGCGTCAGGGCTGCGCCGGCGTTTTCGATGATCCAGCCGGCCTCCTTCGGGTGCAGCTTGGCGTTAACCGGTACGGCCGCGGCACCGGTGAACCAGATACCGTACAGCGCGATCAGGTACTCAATGCGGTTGCCCATGAAGACCGCGACCCGGTCGCCCTTGGAAACGCCGCGTGCAGCCAGCCCCGTGCCAAGGCGCGCTGCCGCGTCGCGAAAGCCCGCATAGTCCAAAATGGTCCGGTCCCCTATGAGCAGGGCAGGACGTGCACCGGCGCGCAATGCAGCCCGGTGCAGCCACTCGGCGGGGTTCATGAACGGGCCTCCAGAATGGAGCAGTAATTGGCAACGCCGGAACCGCCCATGTTGAAAACACCCGCCAGCTCTGCCCCGGGTTTCTGCAGCGGCCCGGCCTGTCCGGTGACCTGCTGCGCAGCCAAAACATGCATGGAAACACCGGTGGCGCCGACCGGGTGGCCCTTGGCCTTCAACCCGCCCGACAGGTTCACGGGCAGGGCGCCGCCGGCCATGACGGTGCCGTCTGCCACCGCCCGGGCCCCCTGGCCCTGCGGCGCCAGGCCCATCGCCTCGTAGATCATCAGCTCGGCGATGGTGAAACAGTCATGCACTTCCGCCAGGTCGAGGTCATTCACGCCGATGCCGGCCTCTTCAAAAGCCATTTCGAACGCGCGCGCCGCACCTGCGAGGCGGGTCATGTCCCGGCGCGACATGGGCAGGTAATCATTGACCTGGCAGGCGGCGCGGAACCCTGCCGCGCATTCAAAGCCGGCGCGGTCTTCGGCCACCATCACCAGCGCGGCGGCACCGTCCGAAATCAGCGAGCAATCCGTCAGCCGCAGCGGCGGAGCGATCACCGGGTTCTTTTCGCTGGGCGTGTTGCAGAACTCAAAGCTCACGTCCCGGCGCATCTGCGCCAGCGGGTTGGCCTGCGCGTTGGCATGGTTCTTAACGGCGATACGGGCCAGCGTCCCGGACTGGTCGCCGTAGGCCTGGAAATAGCCGCTGGCGATCCGGGCGAAGATCTGCGGAAAGCTGACCCCCGCCTCTTCGGTCTGATAGGAGGCGCCCGCCAGCGCCGCGGTCACCCCTTTGGTGTCAAGCGAGGTCATCTTCTCCGCGCCAATCACCAGGACGGTCCGGGCAGATCCGGCCCGGATGGCATCGCGCGCCGCATAGACCGCCGCCGAGCCCGAAGCGCAGGCGTTTTCCACCCGGGTTGCAGGCGTGAAGCGCAGCCGGTCATCCAGGCCCAGCACAAGCGACGACGCAAAGGCGTCCGGCACCATGCCGCTGTTGAAATGCCCCAGCCAGATTGCATCGATCTCTTCCGGGCCGACACAGGCCATTTCGATCGCCTCCGCGGCGGCGGCCTGGATCAGCTCCTCAAAACTCTGGTCCAGCGCACCGAATGGTGTGTGGCCCCAGCCAACAATTTTTGCGTCCATATCTGCCTCCCTTGACGTGAAGACAGGCTAATTGTGTAACGATGGCGGCGCGATCCGTGTAACTACGTAATTATCCATGAATGCTGACCTTGAATCCCTTGCCTTTAATCATGCCCCGGTCGGGCTGATCTATGCCGAAAACCGCCTGATCCGCCGCTGCAATCCGCGGTTTGCACGCATGTTCGGATACCGGGCGAAGGATCTCGAAGGGCGTTCCCTTTCGGTGCTTTACCCGTCGATGGAGGAATACCGGCGCATCGGGGACCTTGGCCTGCACAAGATGCAGGGCACCGGCCAGTACGAAGATGAGCGCATCATGCGCCGCCGGGACGGTTCGCATTTCTGGTGCCGGGTACGGGGGCAGTCGCTTGATGCGGATACGCCTTTTGCCCGGTCGGTTTGGACGTTCGCCGATATTTCCGAGCACCGCCCGATCACAGAGATGACAGCGCGGGAGCGGCAGGTGGCCAAGATGATGGCCGAAGGGCTTACCAGCAAGGAGATCGCGCGCGGGCTTGGCATCTCACCGCGGACGGTCGAGGTCCATCGCGCCCGGCTATTGGAGAAATTCGGTGCGCGGAACTCATTGGAGTTGATCGCGCGCATCACCGGTGTGCCGATTTAGCGTGCCTTGGTTTGCGTGCCCGCGGAGCACCGGGGGGCGGCCCCAAAGCGACGTGCAAGTGCAGACGCGTTTTGCCGCCGCCACAATTGAGCGATATGGCTCGGTGTCTCGCTGGGAACGGCAGGATCAAAATGCTCTGGCCTGAGCACCTCCGCTGCAAGCGCTTCAGTTTCCAGAGGGCGGAGCGGTCTTGCGGCCCTATTTTGTTTGCGCGCATGGTGGTTCCGGATGCAGCTCTCGCCAGTAACAGCGGCAGCTCATGCCAAATTCTAAGGGGCGGTTCTGAGGGTAAGCTTTCATGTCTGAATTCAGGTTTCTCTTGAATGGCGACGAACCGGGGCGCGCCACCATTCTCCTCGCCCACGGTGCAGGGGCGGCAATGGACACGCCCTTCATGACCACGATGGCAGAGGCCCTTGCCGCCCGCGGGATGCGCGTTGCCCGGTTTGAATTCGCATACATGGCAGTGCGCCGCAGCGGCGGCCCGAAACGGCCGCCGCCGAAGGTTGAGGTGTTGCAGGAAGAGTACCGCGAAGCCATCAAGACGCTTGCCTGCAGCGGCCCGCTGTTTATCGGCGGCAAGTCAATGGGCGGCCGGGTCGCCAGCCTGATTGCCGATGATCTTTGGGCTCAGGAACGCATCCGAGGATTGGTCTGCCTTGGCTATCCGTTCCATCCGCCTGGCAAACCCGAAAAGCTCAGGACCGGGCATCTGGCCGGACTGAGAACGCCAGCGCTGATTTGCCAGGGCACCCGTGACCCGTTCGGCACGCAGGGGGAGGTTGCAGGCTATGACCTTTCCGGTGCGGCGGCGTTTTGCTGGCTGGAAGACGGCGATCATGACCTGAAGCCGCGTAAGAGAGTGACCGGGCTGACGCAGGAGCAGCATTTGCAGTCAGCTGCCGAGGAGATCGCCCGCTGGATCAGGGCGGCGGGCTGAGGCCCGGCTGCTGAGATGAAGGCTCCTACGGTTTGCCGAACAGCGCGGCCTGCTGTTTGCGGATCTCCGAAACCTCTGCCTGAAGCCAGGTCCGCAAGACCTGGTACCCCTCCGTCGCCGCATTGGCCGGCGTGGTGACCAGCCAGTAGCGGGCCCGTGATTTCACCGGCGGGCCGGCAGCCTCCAGAAAGCCGGCCTCCAGATCATGTTCGACCAGCAGGCTGCGCCCCAGCGCAATGCCCATGCCGCTGATTGCGGCCTGGATGGCCAGGTCGGCGCGGGCAAAGGCACTGATGGAGCGCTCAAACCCGATGTCCCAGCCGCGGCCCGAAAAATAGGCGTCCCAGCTGAACCCGGTGCCGTCGGTTTCGCCGAAGCGGTCGACCAGCAGGCGGGCGCCGGGCTGCTGGCAATAGTCCTGAAAGGATTGCGGCCCCAGGTAACCCGGGCGGCAGACCGGCAGCAGCACGGCCTGCAGCAAGGGCTCCGAATGCAGGCCTGGATATGGCCCCATGCCATAGCGGATCGCGGCCTTGGCCTCGCCTGCGTGCAGGTCGGCCAGCCGGTCATCGACGTCCACCAGCAGATCCAGGCCGCTGGCCTGCGCGCGCTGCAGGGCGGGCACGATCCACTTCATCGCCACCGAAGACGATACCGAAAGCCGCAGGCTGCGGCTGGTTTTCAGGTCCTGCAGCCGGGTGAGCGCGGCTTGCCAGACTCCGCCGCTTTGCTGCGCGGCCTCGCAGACGATGCGGCCGGCGTCCGTCGGAGTGATCCGGCGGGTGGTGCGGTCAAACAGCGGCACGCCTAGGGCCTCCTCCAGCGCCTTGATCCGGTGGCTGACCGCGGATTGCTCAATCCCCAGCCGTTCCGCAGCGCGGGTAAAGTTTTGTTCCTCGGCAATGGCCGCCAGCAGGGGGGCGCTCTGCAGAAGTTTAGGGAGAAGGCTGTCGTAATTCATGAATCCTGATCATAGTTATATCAGTATTACAGGCGCAAGAGTTTGGTCATGCTGACAGCAGTTCATGAAAAGGAGTTCGCAGCATGACCCGGAGCACCACATCTGTCACCGCCCGCATCGTTAATGGATTTGTCACCCTTCGCGACACCGGCGACGCGGAATTGCTTGAGGCCGGCCGCGACGGGTTGATCGATGCGGACCTCAAGCGGATCAGCCGCGGCAGCGGCGGGCACGTGCAGGCAGCCGGCGGCAACCCCGCGGGAGTTGTGCTGGATGCCGATGACCTTAGCGAGGCACAGATGCTGGAAATCGCGCAAAAGGTTGGGCTGTCGGAGACCGCGTTCGTTTCGCGTTCCGCCACAGAGGGTTTCAAGCTGGACTTCTTCACCCCGGCCCGGCGCATTGCCCATTGCGGCCACGCGACCATCGCGACCTTCAGCTATCTGGCCGAACTCGGGCGGGTTAAGGAGGGCGAGACCTCCAAAGAAACCGTTGACGGGCCTCGGAAAATCATCGTCCGGGAAGGCGCGGCCTATATGGAGCAGCTGGCGCCGCGCTACGAGACGGCCGCTGATTGGGCGGGCCGCGGTGTCCAACTGCAGGATGTGCTGGCCGCGCTCGGCCTTGCCGAAGACAGCCTGGATCCGCGGTTTGCGCCGGTGCTTGCCAATACCGGCAACAGTTTTGTGCTGGTTGCAGTCAAGGACGCCGCTGCGCTGGCGGCTATCCAGCCCCGGCAGCCGCAGATCGAAGCCATCAGCGAGGCGCTGGACCTGATCGGGTTCTATGTCTTCACAACGGATCCCGCTGCAACCTCTGCCGATGCCACGGCACGCATGTTCGCGCCGCGCTATGGCATAGCTGAGGAGTCGGCAACCGGCATGGCCGCCGGGCCGCTGGCCTGCGCGCTCTATGACCATCTTGGCATCCGCAAGCCCAAGCTTCTGATCGAGCAGGGCCACTACATGGTGCCGGCGTCGCCCAGCGAAATCACCGTCGAGCTGGATCTGGAGGCGGGCCGGATCACTGGCCTGATGGCGGGCGGTTTCGGCGCCGTGATGAAGGAAATGGAGATCTGTTTACCGGAACGGTGCCAGGGCACTTGACGGCGGCGGTCCTGTTTCTGATGTGTTCGTTTCCCCGGACCGTTGCCCTTGGCAACGGTCCTTTTCCGGGCCGCTGAGTGATAAGGAATTATCTTTCCCTGACAGTAAACACAGAGTAGGGATCGTGCCAGGCCGGTGCGTTATGTGCCGGACCGCACCGGTGACCGATGGTAAGATCGTGAGGCAATATGGCGAACGTAGAGCACCGCAGCAGCCCGGGTGGCGCCGGCACCCCTGTTTCCGGATTTGAAATCAGCCCGGCAAGCCCGGCGGAACCGGATGCCGCCGCGATGATCCGGCGGCATCTGTCGCAAATGGCTGCGCAGTCGCCTGAGGAAAGCTGCCATGCCTTGGACGGCAGCGGGCTGGAAGGGCCGGATGTGCGGTTCTTCCTGTTGCGCCAGAGCGGCAAGGCTATTGCCATGGGGGCGCTTAAAACCTTGGACGATGGCGCGCGCGAGCTGAAGTCCATGCATACGCTGGCAGAGGCCCGCGGCAGCGGGGCAGGGCGGGCGATGCTGGATTTCCTGCTGGCGCTGGCCCGGCGCGATAACGCCTCTGGCATTTATCTGGAAACCGGGTCGACGGATGATTTCCTGCCGTCGCGCCGTCTGTATGAATCCCTGGGGTTTGTGCAATGCGGGCCATTTGCGGACTACGGCGAGGACCCTTGGTCGGTCTTTATGCACCTGGACCTGCGCGCCGCGGCTTGACCCCCGGCCGGAGCCTGTCATAACTGGCGCCACGCGGTCCCTTAGCTCAACTGGATAGAGCAGCTGACTTCTAATCAGCAGGTTGAGGGTTCGAGTCCTTCAGGGATCGCCAATTCTCGTTATTTCTCTTCTGAGCCTAGCGCTTTGTCTGCGCAGGCACTGCGCCGGCGCAAGGTCCGTTTCCGGGCGATCAGGTTCCTGACTTCGTCGGCAGCCCGGCTGTCCCCAGGGGCGATCCAGCAATCTGGAAGGTCTGCTTGAGCGGTACGGGAGACGTCTGTGGCGGCTTTGGCCCAGAGGACCCTCACGTTTCCTCCAGGGCGGAGTCCGCTGCGGCGGATTTCCAGTTTATCCGCCTTTCTGCTGAAGCTCCTGCTGCTTTGGCCAGGTGAAGCGGAATGCGCAGCCTTCTCCGGGGGCGGAACGGACGGAGATCGTGCCGCCTGCGCGCTCCAGATGCTTCTTGACGATTGACAAGCCGATGCCGCTGCCCTCGACCTCGTCGCGCGATTTCAGGGTCTGGAACATTTTGAATACCTGATCGTGGTACTCGGGAGCGATGCCGGGACCGTCATCGGCGACTGAAAACAGGTAGTTTTCGCCTGCGTCCTCTACGTTTACCCAGACCGTGCCGGTGGCGCGGTCATTATGCTTGATCGCGTTGGAAACCAGATTGGTGAAAATCTGCTTGAGCGGCATGTTCGGCAGCTGGATACCGTCAATGCCGGGTGCGATACTGATGGTGAACCCCTCCGGCTTTTCGACCAGCATCAGGACCTCACGCATCAGCTCGCCGCCAGGCATGGTCTGCTGATACCTGCTGTCTTGCTGGCGGCCTGCCCGGGAGTATTCGAGAAGATCATCGAGCAGCCGGTCCATCCGTGATACCCGGGCGCGGAGCAATTCCAGGTTTTCCCGGCTGTCATCATCCAATCCGTCCGCCAGATCTTCCTCCAGCCACTGGGAGGCGTTCCCGATCACGCGCAGAGGCGCGCGCAAATCGTGGGAGGCGACATAGGCGAAATCGTCCAGGTCCCGGTTCGAGCGGGCCAGTTCGCTCATGATCTCTTCACGTTCCGCCTCGGCGTGTTTGCGGTCGGAAATATCGCGGACAATGCCGCTGAACAGATGATGGCCGCCCACCCTGACCTCGCTCACCGACAGTTCAAGGGGAAACGTGCCGCCGTCCTTGTGCTGCCCCTGAAATTCCCGTCGTGTGCCGATATTCCTGTTTTGACCGGTCCGCAGGTGGGCGGCGAGGTAGCCATCGTGCCTGGAGCGATAGGGTTCAGGCATCAGGAACTTAACATTGCGGCCAACCGCTTCGCTGGCGGAATAACCGAAAATCTTTTCGCAGGCACGGTTGTAGCTTTGAATAATACCCTTGCAGTCAATTGTGATCATGCCTTCGGCGGTGTTGTCCTGTATTGCAGTCAGCTCCTTCTGTTTCTGCTCCAAAAACAGCTGGTTGGTCTTCAGCTCGTGCACAACGGAGGCGATAATCCAGATCGCAAACAGCGTTAGCGCCCTGTTCATCAGGACAACGCTTTCGTCTATGCCGATCCGCTGGAACAGGAAGTAACCGGTCACCGTCAGCACAGTTGCAATCTTGGCGTAAGTGAAGGCAGCCTCCGGTTTGGCTGCCCATACGGCAAGTATGATGAAAGAGGCATAGATAAGTCCGGCAGCGACGCCCAGGGGTGTCAGGTAATCAAACAGAAATCCCCCGGCCGCCAGCCCGGCTGCAATCCGTTTCTCGTGAAAGCGCAGCCAGGCTTCGGAGAAGCGGGACTGACGGGAGGCTGCTTGCTTGGCAATTGTCATGTCTGTCGCTTTCAGTTGTCGCCGCCCGCGCGGTTTATCACCGATCCGCGGGTTTATGCTGTACCTGGCGCGGAGTGCAGCCAGACTGCCGCGTGAATAGCTCACGGCGCACAAAACATCTTGTGGCGTCATCTCTACTATCATCACAACCTTTGGTTGTTAACTCGTAAAGATGGGCGGTGCGTGTGACTACGCGGCGCCATTGTGCACAGGGCTATGCAGATCCAGGTGTCCCGCCGGTGTGTCAGGACAGGGCCGGGCAGGGTGAAGTCATCGTAAAACCCGCGCCCGAACGTGCGGGCCGGTGTTAAGAGATTTCTTTTGGAATCGGTCTACTCCCTTCGGGAGCACAGAGAATCAGGAATGCGCGGAGAAGACTTTTGTTTTTCAAATTCAAGGCAGCACGGCCCGCAGAACAGGACAGCGGCGCCAGGATCATTGCAGACGCTGTTGATGCCACCCAAGCCGTTGCTCAGTTCAACCCGGATGGTGACCTTCTGACAGCAAACGGCAATTTTCTTGCCGCCATGGGCTACAGGATGGAAGAGATCGCGGGGCAGCAGCACTCGATGTTCGTAGCGCCGGAGATTGCTGCCGGAGCGGAATACAAAAGCTTCTGGAAAAAACTGGCCTCTGGCGAGGTGTTCACTGGGCAGTTTCCGCGGATAGCAAAGGATGGCTCCACCGTTTGGTTCCAAGCCAGCTACGCACCGGTTGCCGAAGCCGGGGGCGCTGTTGAGCGTGTGGTTCTCGTTGCCTCGGATGTGACGGAGCGGCGTCTTGGCCTGCAGGAAATCGCCCGCGGTCTTGAGGCGATGAGCCAGGGGGACCTGACGGTGCGGGTCAAATTGTCGGATCAGGCCGATATCGCGGCGCTGGGCGAGGCGTTCAACCAGTCAGCAGGGCAGCTGGAAACCGCCATGGGAGCGGTGAAACAGGTGTCTGAGGCCGTGGAGCGCACCGCCGGTGAGATGACAAAATCGGCCGGTGAATTGTCCCAGCGCACCGAGAGCCAGGCAGCAACCCTGGAGCAGACTGCGGCTGCCATTGAGGAGCTGACCGGCACAGTGCACTCCTCCGCAGAAGGCGCAGAGAAGGTGGAGGTCATCGTCAGCGACGCCAAGACCGCAGCTGAGCGCAGCGGCCGGGTGGTCACGGACGCGGTGGCGGCAATGTCGCAGATTGAGGCGTCGTCGGAGGAAATCGCCAAGATCATCGGAATGATCGACGATATCGCCTTTCAGACCAACCTGCTGGCGCTCAATGCCGGGGTTGAGGCGGCGAGAGCAGGCGAGGCGGGCCGCGGGTTTGCGGTTGTCGCGTCGGAGGTGCGGGCACTGGCGCAGCGCTCTGCGGGGGCGGCCGGAGAAATCAAGCAGCTGATCGGCCAGAGCAAGCAGCAAGTGGCCACCGGGGTGGACCTGGTCGGAAGAACCGGCGAGGAACTGCAGCAAATCATCGAGAGCGTGGGCACCATCTCGTCCCATATCAGCGGCATTGCAGCAGGGGCCAAGGAGCAGGCGACATCGCTGAGTGAAATTAACCTGGGTGTTTCGCAGCTGGATCAGGTGACCCAGCAAAATGCAGCGATGGTGGAGGAAGCCTCTGCTGCAAGCCGCCTGTTGTCCTCCGACGCCAGCCAGCTGACACGGGAGGTCTCCAAGTTCCGCGGCGGCGCCAGCCTTGCCGTTGCGCCCGCCCCGGAGGTGTATGCTGGAGGGCATCAGAAGCTGGCCGCGCCTGCGGGGCCGACCGCAGCGGTAGAGATGCTGCCGGCCGCGCAGGGCTGGGACGACTTCTGAGTTTTTGGGCAAAAGCCGGCTGGCGCCGGTGATATATGGGCAACGCTCCGCGGCGGCTGCTTGCCAGGCCTTCGCGGGGCCGTTCCGGACGGTCCTGTGCTATTAAGCGCCTTCGGAGCGGAGAGTTGAAATGGCCCGCCGCTCCGTACACCGTCAGACGCGATATCATCGGCCTCGATCACCCGGCGTCTGGCTTTCGGTTGCGGTGCGCCGCGCCAGAGATGCATTCCAGGTCCGTGCGTATCATGCGGTGGCGTGCTTGCCGTATTGCGGCAGCAGGCAATGAAATAGGCGGCGGTTTCTGGCGCACTTGAGACCCGTGCAGGTTCCTTTGCGGAATCGGTCGGCTGCCGGGCCATTTGCGGGATTGGGCTCCGACTCGCGTGACTTCCCAGAATTGTGCCCTGAATACATGTGCCCCCAATATATAGTGGTGCTGCGGGACACAGGGTCACATCGCTCTATTTAGGCTTCGCGGCAGCGCTGGGGAGACGCTGCGATTTTTTGCCGGAATGCACAAATCGAACAGGCGCAAGTAATTGATTTTTATTCATCTTTCGGGCCGTTGCGTGAAAAGTCACCAAAACTGCAAAAAAGGGGTTGCGACTCTTCGGCGCTCACCATAGAACACCCCTCACCGGCGGCGCTGAGGCGCTGACGGTCACCACCGAGGGT